>NZ_CP095075.1:1840000-2207500 GCF_022921115.1 Halobacillus amylolyticus
GCTACTCATACCGGCATTCTCACTTCTAAGCGCTCCACCAGTCCTTACGGTCTGACTTCTCCGCTCTTAGAACGCTCTCCTACCACTGATCCGTTCGGATCAATCCGCAGCTTCGGTGGTGTGTTTAGCCCCGGTATATTTTCGGCGCAGAGTCACTCGACCAGTGAGCTATTACGCACTCTTTCAATGATGGCTGCTTCTAAGCCAACATCCTGGTTGTCTAAGCAACTCCACATCCTTTTCCACTTAACACACACTTTGGGACCTTAGCTGGCGGTCTGGGCTGTTTCCCTTTCGACCATGAACCTTATCACCCATGGTCTGACTCCCAGAACAAAGTCGTTGGCATTCGGAGTTTGACTGAATTCGGTAACCCGGTAGGGGCCCCTCGTCCAATCAGTGCTCTACCTCCAAGACTTTCTATTCTGAGGCTAGCCCTAAAGCTATTTCGGAGAGAACCAGCTATCTCCGTGTTCGATTGGCATTTCACCCCTACCCACACCTCATCCCCGCAATTTTCAACTTGCGTGGGTTCGGGCCTCCAGTCAGTGTTACCTGACCTTCACCCTGGACATGGGTAGATCACACGGTTTCGGGTCTACGACCGCCTACTGCTTCGCCCTATTCAGACTCGCTTTCGCTGCGGCTCCGCTGCTTTAGCTTAACCTTGCAGACGGTCGTAACTCGCCGGTTCATTCTACAAAAGGCACGCCGTCACCCATCAATGGGCTCCGACTACTTGTAGGCACACGGTTTCAGGATCTCTTTCACTCCCCTTCCGGGGTGCTTTTCACCTTTCCCTCACGGTACTGGTTCACTATCGGTTACTAGGGAGTATTTAGCCTTGGGAGATGGTCCTCCCGGATTCCGACGGAATTCCTCGTGTTCCGCCGTACTCAGGATCCACTCCGGAGAAAAGAAGATGTCGACTACAGGGCTCTTACCTGCTCCGGCTGATCGTTCCAGATCGATTCATCTATCCTCTTTTTTTGTAACTCCAAAGGAGTGTCCTACAACCCCAAAAAGCAAGCTTTCTGGTTTGGGCTGATTCCGTTTCGCTCGCCGCTACTTGGGAAATCGCGTTTGCTTTCTCTTCCTCCGGGTAATGAGATGTTTCAGTTCCCCGGGTCTGCCTTCCCTTACCTATGTATTCAGTAAAGGATCCTGCTCCATTACGAGCAGGGGGTTTCCCCATTCGGAAATCTTCGGTGCATAGCCTACTTACGGCTTCCCAAAGCATATCGGTGTTAGTCCCGTCCTTCATCGGCTCCTAGTACCAAGGCATCCACCGTGCGCCCTTATTCACTTAACTATTATCGTCGTGAAAAGACGTTAAAAAATTGATATTTGATGTCTTGTCATCCCGTGTCGTCCTCTATCAAAAGAAGATCGCCACGTTCTGATTAATCTTATCCAGTTTTCAAGGTTCACATTGAAAGATCGTTTGATCTCTCAAAACTGAACAACCAACCATGTACGTCTTCCGTATGCGGCAGCTTCCCGACATTCTCGTAAGAGAAAGGGGTTGCCTTGCATATTCCTTAGAAAGGAGGTGATCCAGCCGCACCTTCCGATACGGCTACCTTGTTACGACTTCACCCCAATCATTGGCCCCACCTTCGGCGGCTGGCTCCATAAAGGTTACCTCACCGACTTCGGGTGTTGCCAACTCTCGTGGTGTGACGGGCGGTGTGTACAAGGCCCGGGAACGTATTCACCGCGGCATGCTGATCCGCGATTACTAGCGATTCCGGCTTCATGCAGGCGAGTTGCAGCCTGCAATCCGAACTGAGAATGGTTTTATGGGATTTGCTACACCTTGCGGCTTCGCTGCCCTTTGTACCATCCATTGTAGCACGTGTGTAGCCCAGGTCATAAGGGGCATGATGATTTGACGTCATCCCCGCCTTCCTCCGGTTTGTCACCGGCAGTCACCTTAGAGTGCCCAACTTAATGCTGGCAACTAAGATTAGGGGTTGCGCTCGTTGCGGGACTTAACCCAACATCTCACGACACGAGCTGACGACAACCATGCACCACCTGTCACTTGGTCCCCGAAGGGAAGACCCTATCTCTAGGGCGGTCCAAGGATGTCAAGACCTGGTAAGGTTCTTCGCGTTGCTTCGAATTAAACCACATGCTCCACCGCTTGTGCGGGCCCCCGTCAATTCCTTTGAGTTTCAGCCTTGCGGCCGTACTCCCCAGGCGGAGTGCTTAATGCGTTAACTTCAGCACTAAGGGGTGGAAGCCCCCTAACACCTAGCACTCATCGTTTACGGCGTGGACTACCAGGGTATCTAATCCTGTTTGCTACCCACGCTTTCGCACCTCAGCGTCAGAGACAGACCAGAGAGTCGCCTTCGCCACTGGTGTTCCTCCACATATCTACGCATTTCACCGCTACACGTGGAATTCCACTCTCCTCTTCTGTCCTCAAGTTCCCCAGTTTCCAATGACCCTCCACGGTTGAGCCGTGGGCTTTCACATCAGACTTAAGGAACCGCCTGCGCGCGCTTTACGCCCAATAATTCCGGACAACGCTTGCCCCCTACGTATTACCGCGGCTGCTGGCACGTAGTTAGCCGGGGCTTCCTCGTTAGGTACCGTCAAGGTACCGCCCTGTTCGAACGGTACTTGTTCTTCCCTAACAACAGAACTTTACGATCCGAAGACCTTCATCGTTCACGCGGCGTTGCTCCGTCAGACTTTCGTCCATTGCGGAAGATTCCCTACTGCTGCCTCCCGTAGGAGTCTGGGCCGTGTCTCAGTCCCAGTGTGGCCGATCACCCTCTCAGGTCGGCTACGCATCGTTGCCTTGGTGAGCCGTTACCTCACCAACTAGCTAATGCGCCGCGGGCCCATCTGTAAGTGATAGCGAGAAGCCATCTTTTACCTTCCCCTCATGCGAGAGAAAGGATTACCCGGCATTAGCCCCGGTTTCCCGGAGTTATTCCGATCTTACAGGCAGGTTGCCCACGTGTTACTCACCCGTCCGCCGCTCATTCCACAAGCATCACCCCCGAAGGGGATCTGCCTGCTTCCTGCGCTCGACTTGCATGTATTAGGCACGCCGCCAGCGTTCGTCCTGAGCCAGGATCAAACTCTCCATAAAAGTTGAGAATGACTTGCTCATTTTGCACACCGAATGTGCTTGTTTGAATTCTCTCTATAATAATAGAAAGAATGAATTGACGTACTGGTTGGTTCGTTCAGTTTTCAAAGATCAAAAGATTGCTTGCCGCTTCAAAACAGCGACTCAATAAATATATCATGGTTAGTAAGTTAAGTCAATAACTTTTTTCATGATGATTTGTCGAAGCTTTTAGTCTGTTGCCGTCTCTTAAAGCGACAAGTAATAATATATCACGTGAAATATAACATTTCAATAGTTTTTCAAAAAAAGATTAGGAATTTAAAAATGGTTATAGGATTGTTCCCTATGTTTATTATGACTTCAAATGACTTAAGTTCCTGCAGTATTTATATCAAAGGATTCCTATGATTAGGTCTCCTCTGAATCCACACCTTCAAGGTCAAGCCAAGAGAGCATTTCCCGTACAATCGTGTTTATCTTTTCATCAACTGTTTCATCACCGTACTTTTTCTTGGCACGCTCAATGTTCTCGATAACATCATCACCAAAATGAATAATTGGATCATCATTTTCAAGGTTATTGAGAAGATCAAGGATTTCATCTAATGCTTTATCGAATTTTTTACTTTCTAATTCAGTTGCCTTCGTTAATTTATCACCCCGTAAATAGGATGTCCAAAAAGGTGTAAAATAAAGGTGCGAAAAAAGAGATGAAAATCGTCTCCCTAATACACCCGCGGTTATATGAGCGAGTTAAGCTATATATTGTATAATTGTTATCACCAAACACTAGGTAAGGAATGTCTAAAGGAGAATCTACGATGGATAAACTGTATTTCACGTTGGAAGATGAGAGTATTAAATATTTGTCACAAATAGATCCTCAGTTAAACAACTTAATTAAGGTTATTGGAACAATCGATATCCCCTTAAATAAAGATTATTACCGATCGATTGTTAAACAAATCATTGGCCAGCAATTATCCCTGAAGGCAGCCCACACCATCAATACTAGACTAGAGGAAATTTGGCCAAACCTTCAACCAGAGTTATTAGAAAATCTAAGTGATGAACAAATTAGAAGTGCCGGTGTATCCAGACCTAAAATCAAATATATAAGGGAATTAACTCAAAAACATCTATCTAATGAAGTGGATTTTTCCAGTATTCATTTACTGGAAAATGAGGAAGTGATCAAAACCTTAACTAGTATAACAGGAATTGGTAGATGGACTGCGGAGATGTTTTTAATTTTTTCGTTGGGGAGATTAAATGTATTGTCATATGGAGATGTGAGCATCAAAAATTCGATCAGGTGGCTTTACCAGCTAGAGAAAGGTGAGCCCCTGGATTTGGAGGTTTATTGTAAAAAGTGGCGGCCATTCAACTCTGTAGTTTCCCTCTACTTATGGGAGGCGATTAACTCTGACTTTGTTAAAAATCCTCCTCCTAAGTGCCAGTCTTTATAATACTGGTGATCTTTATCACTGAGGATGGTGAAGCATTGGAGAAAGTTTACTATTTTTTGCTACAGGTTATTACTTTGCAAGGGTTGTGATTGTTGGTATTAGGAAAACTCATGTAGTAAAGTATTCTCTTCTTTTGAAGACGCTTTGAATGATTACAAGGTAACAGTGGGAGAAAACCTTGTGTTAGTTGGGGAGGACACTCTTTGCTGTTAGTGAAGAACATGGGGGATTATTTTTCCATCGAAATGTACACTAAGGATGCCTCAAGCATGGTCAACCCAAAGAGACCAACACCATTCAGACTAAGTTTCATGGTTCTTCAAGGGATATCGGATCACCTTAGATAAAAACAACCACCCAAAACTTGCTAGGCTAGGGTGGTTGTTTTTATAGAATAGTATTAATTTGAAGCAGAAAAATGAGTTTCGTAATTTGGCTTTGGTGACAGCAGAGAAAAAATAGCAGCAAGCAACGGAAGTAAAATCATCACCCACAGGATTTCCTGATATCCTCCAAACCAATCATAAAATAAACCAAAAGGAAGAGGTCCAAACGCTGATCCTAACACCATAACCGTTTGAGCAATTCCTTTAATACTTCCTAAATGTTCCCTTCCAAAATAATTCGGCCAAACGATGCTCAATACAATACGTTCAAACCCATTGACCACTCCCCAGACCACGCCATACAGCATAGCCATTGCCCAGGAATTGACTTGCAGGAGAATAAGTAAGATCACGATATGACCGCCAAATGTAACCGCTAATATAAAGTGTACTGGAACCCGATCGACTAGATAGCCTACAAGAAAGGTGACCGGAAACCCGATTAGGGCCATCATAGTTAAGACGAGGGCTGCAACTGAATCCGACAATCCCTTTCCTTCAGCAATAGATACCAGATGGAAAGTCACTCCTGTGTTTACTAAAGCAGGCACACTCACACAAAATAAAATCAGCCAAAAAGCCCTCGTCTTCATGGCCTCCTTTAGTGTCCAGCTTTTCTCATTAATTTCTGCGTTAAGATTTTCTTCTCCATCTTGAAGAACATGCTTGGGTGTCCCATCAGGTATTTCTCCTATATCTTTAGGCTGATTACGGACAAATAAATAAGCGAGGGGAACGAAAACAATTAGAAGAAATATCCCCCAAGTTGTCCACGTCGTTCTCCATCCAAATACATCAATCATCCACGTATTCAACGGCGGTAGTAAAGCAGAACTTGCAAAGCCGCCAATCGCCATCACACTTAAGGCCCTCCCTCTTTTTCCTATAAACCATTGAGGAACGAGGGTATTGGGAATAAGTGTTAGGGACCCCTGCCCAAATAATCGCAGCATAAAAAAACCTAAAAACATCATGATAGCGCCAGTCAAAAAAGCATTCCAAAAACAGGCGACAGCTAATAATATTCCTGCAGCAGTCATCATGACTCGCTGTCCCAGCCGGTCAACAAGCCTCCCCACTAGGAATAGCGTTAAACCTGCACACAATGTTGCCGTGGAATATAAGCCGGAAACAAGTGACCTGGAATAGTCAAAATCATCAATATAGTGTTCGATAAATATTGATATCGAATACGTTTGTCCTGGACCAGAAAAAAACATGCTTAACCCTGCAGCAAACACAACCATCCACCCATAGAAAAAAGGGGGTCGTATCGGTGTTTGATTGGATCTTTTACTTATCATCGCTGGCTCCCCTCCCAGACAAAAACAGTCCTTTCCGCAATAAAGTGAACCTTCTATCAGTGTGAGTTTTCTTTATCTCCACTGATGGTTCGCGAGGCTCACATGAAGTGTGGGTCACACAGACGCTGCCAAGGACGTGGCGACCTTAGTCTGTGTTCTTTAAATCGGACAAGTTGCCCCCCACTTAGCTGTCCATTTTACGGTGAAATCTTGAAGTGGGGTTCTTACTGACCGTTAATGCGGAATAAATGTAAAAGGCTAATTTCACAAAAAAAGAAACCAGCGTGTCATCAACTGGTACTGAAATGGGTTCATATCTAAATATTAGAGATGTTCCCCGTGCTGAAGCTTCTTTATATGCTCTTGTAAATCCTCTTTACGGACTCTCCAATGACGTCCAATTTTGAACCCTGGAATGCGTCCTTCTTGTACTAATTTATATGTAGTGACTTCACTAATCTGCAGATATTCAGCCACTTGAGATATGGTCATGATCTCTTGTTCCTTCTCCATAATTAGATCTTCCTTTAACTGTAATGTTATTACAAGTTTAAACTGTTTGAGTGAATATCTCAAATATATTAGCAACGAGAAGCGTACAATGCCCCTTTTCAAGAAAGGCCAGTCACAGTCACCTACATAGCGGGGCAAGCTCATAATTTAAGGGTGAAAACATAACTCAGATAGTGAATCTCACACTTTTTTACCTCCTCTGCTGTTCATTACACATTGAAAAGGCCCTTATCTGTAAACTTTGAGGACAAACTTTACCATCATCATCCGTTTACTGACGTATGGAAACCCGATCAGCTCCCTTTATAAGTAACTTTGTAAATTATTTATTAATGTAAACGCTTAACACGATTTCCCCCATTGCAATTCACATGATAATCTTATAATCTATTATAGTCAGTTATAAAAGGTTATTAAATAAAACACTTAAAATCATTTAAATGAATTCCATTAAGGACCTGACTGCTGCGAGACTCAGTAGTCTCAAAATAAAAATAAACCAAAAGAAAGAGGGTATTTATGTCGACTTTATCAATCAAAGAACAATGGTTTGGCAACCTGAAAGGGGATGTGCTATCCGGTATTGTGGTGGCTTTAGCACTTATCCCAGAAGCGATTGCCTTTTCCATTATTGCAGGAGTAGACCCTATGGTTGGTCTCTACGCGTCCTTTTGTATTTCCGTGGTAATCGCCTTCTTTGGCGGCAGACCCGGAATGATTTCGGGGGCAACTGGCGCCATGGCTTTGCTTATGATCACATTGGTTGCCGAGCATGGCATTCAATATTTATTAGCTACAACCATACTAACAGGAATTTTACAAATACTATTCGGGGTATTTAAGCTGGCTAGATTTATGAAATTCATCCCACGTTCTGTTATGGTGGGATTCGTGAATGCTTTAGGAATCATGATCTTCACTTCACAGCTCCAGCATTTTGCAAATGAAACGTGGATGATTTATGTATTAGTAGGGATAACCCTGGCGATTATCTATTTATTTCCTTTAGTCACAAAAGCAATCCCTTCTACACTCGTTGCAATTGTTGTTGTGTCTGCAATTGCCATTTTCATGAATATCGGCGTCCGAAACGTAGGAGACATGGGTGAACTGACTCAGACCCTTCCATTGTTTGCTTTACCAACTATTCCATTAAATATAGAAACACTAATGATCATCTTTCCTTATGCCCTTGCTTTAACTATCGTAGGGTTATTGGAATCCTTATTAACGTCATCGATTGTTGATGATATGACAGATACAGAGAGTAACAAAAACAAAGAAAGTCGCGGGCAAGGAATAGCCAACATTGTTGCTGGCTGCTTCGGGGGCATGGCTGGATGCGCAATGATTGGTCAATCTGTGATCAACGTCAAATCAGGTGGTAATGGGCGACTGTCCTCCTTAGTGGCTGGTGTTATCCTGATGTTCATGATTATCGTGCTTGGAGGAGTGGTCGTTCAAATTCCAATGGCTGCCCTTGCCGGGGTTATGATTATGGTTGCTATCGGCACATTTGATTGGAGTTCTGTCAGAAACATTCACAAGCTTCCTCTATCGGATGCCACCGTCATGATCGTTACCGTCTTAACCGTAGTTCTTTCTCACAATTTAGCGTACGGTGTCCTAGCAGGTGTCGTTCTCAGTATGATTTTCTTTGCTATAAAGATATCAAAGGTTCGTGTTTCTTCCCTATATGTGAATGAAGGGCGTAAACGAATCTATTATGTTCAAGGGCAGCTGTTCTTTGCTTCCGTCACTGAGTTTGTATCTTCTATAGATTTTAAAGATTCGGTCGCGGAAGTGGAAATTGATCTAAGTCAATCCCATCTATGGGATGACTCAGCTATTAGTGCGCTGGATAACGTGGAAAGCAAGTTTGAGCAAAATGGCATTCAAGTTAACTTTATAGGATTAAACGGAGAGAGTTCCCGCCTATTAACTCGTCTTGGAGGGGTGTCCAAAAGCGCCGGCCATTAATAATTTAAAATTTTGAGGAGCTTGATTATGTTTAACAAAATATTATTAGCCACCGATGGTTCCGATCACTCGAATCGAGCGATTGAACAAACAGTGAAAATGGTTTCTCCGTACAAGGAGCAAGTCACAATTGACTTGATTTATGCTGTAGACGGTGAAACCTCTAAGTCAGATATTCTAAAATATGGTGACTCGAATACAGCAACCATTAAACGAAAAGAAAAGTTCTTAGACACCATTCAGCACATCAAGTCCCAGGGAATACAGGCTGACATTATCCTCTTACACGGGGAACCAGCCGAAGAGATCACAGAGTATGCAAACCACCATGAATATGATTGTGTCGTCGTTGGCAGCCGTGGGCGAAATAAATTACAAACCCTTATTTTAGGCAGTGTCAGTCATAAACTCGTAAAATATATTCAGTCACCTGTGATCGTTGTTAAATAGAAAAAGCGTGTAGCTAAAGGTTCAATTAGCTACACGTTTTTTTACTAGCAAAAGAAAGCCCCGATTGCGGAAAAACCGAGGCCGTCCCTGGTCCGAACAGGGATTGGGAATCCTGTTATATTCCGGACTAGCATCTACTATATCTAACTTTACATCTTCCTTCAATCTTTTTGGCATCATTTAATTAAATAGAGTGATTTAATTATAAATGAAGTGACACCATTTATAATATGATATAATATAGTATAAAAGGCTAAAGCGGTGAATAGGGTGTTAGAAGATACAGGAGAACGTGTGATTCTAGAAGAAATGAAGCCTACCAATCAGTTATTACTCGAGCATATTGCCAGATATACTTTCTCTACTCCTTACGTAAAGGGGAGAGTGTTGGATATCGCATGCGGGACAGGATACGGCAGTCTTCATGTGGCCAAAGCACGTAAAAAAGAGATCAAAGAAATAATAGGTGTAGATATCAGTGCAGATGCCATTCAATATGCTAAGCAACATTATTACCACCCCCTCCTCACCTTTCACAAAGGGGATGTTATGAACCCCTCTCTAAAAGATGAAATTGGGCGGTTTGATACCATTTTAAGTTTTGAAACCATTGAGCATGTTGTTGATGATCGCACATTCATGCAACGCATTTATAAACTATTAAAACCTGGAGGCAGCCTTGTGCTTTCGACTCCTTTTGGAAAAGGAAGAGACTATCCCTGTGGGTCGCCTTTCCATTACTTTCAATTGACGAAAGATGAGTTTCACCAAATCTTTCATTCTTTTTCTGAGGTCGAAATTTTTTATCAAAGAGGGGTAACCATTGAACCTCCTAGAGAGGGTGTTTATTATCCATTAGGTGTTGCTGTATGTAAAAGGTAATTTGCCTCTACTCTATTAGGACGTTTGTGCAAGGCGTCTAATTAATGGATTATGGATAACCTCCTACTACGTTTTCAGGCAGGCTTCGCGAGAATCTTATTGTTCAATAAGTGGCTTTGACATTTGTTTTTTTGAAAAAATTAGTCTTACTTCGCCATAAAGCGCAGAAATGAAGTCTGCCCCCGGCGCTTTAGTTAGCATGCTGGAAGGCAGACATTAAAATAGGTCAGTTTACCGAACTATTTCGACAAAGTGGGAAAGAATCTTTCCTGTAAGACCCCAAATCACCTTATCCTCATAGATGTAGAAATACTCGTCTATTTGCCTCGTTCGCCAATCATAATCCTGTCCACCAACGATGAGATCAAACGGGAAGTCCTCTTCTGGTTTCGCCTCAAAACTCACCTTATGCACTTGTGGCTCTGTTTTTAGAAAAAAGGAAAGTGGAACTGTAAAGAAGTCCTCAACCTCAGCAGGATTTGGTTTAATCGATTCGTGGTCATTTATGAATCCTGCATATGGATAGACGATCATGCCAAATGGGGAAACGATGTAATCTAATGGGAACACATCAGAAATGTTCTCGTGGTTAATGCCTAATTCTTCTGTTGTCTCCCTTATGGCTGCGCCTTTTTCCGTTTTGTCCTGGCGATCAATTTTCCCGCCTGGAAAACAGATATCTCCCGGCTGCCTTCGCAGCTTTTGCGAACGAACCTCAAACAGGACATGCCATTCATTGTCTTTTTCGACAAGTGGCAATAGGATAGCAAACTTTGAAAAGTCCTGGCTCCCAAGGATAGAGGGCGTATGTTGGTTTACTTTATTTAAGATTATCTCTGTGTCCATATTTTCACCTCAACCTTACTTTCTTCTACTATAACAGGTTAAAAGGAAAAACTCGTCCATTCAATGCTTTATCGTTATATAGAGAACTCTTTATAGGAATGTTTATGTTTTATAATTACAAAAAATGAGGTATAGTGTATATAGAAGCTCATATAATAAAAAAGGCTGAACGGTGCTGTTAACACCATTCAGCCTAAGTGTAATAGCCCTTCAAGGGGGCAGCTCACGTCAGAGTGTGAAAATAATCACCCTAAATGCTTGCTAGGCCTAGGGTGGTTATTTTTTGTTTGACAATATCGCAACAATTAATGTTGCAAACGAGATCATAAGAAACAAAGTCTCAAATACTGTCATTCCCTTTCTAAAGAAAGGGAAATGGGCCACTTCTCCTGAAATAGGAGATAAGGTTGCTAGCCTTCTGCTATGGACCTCACTCTATCCTCTCTTATACGAGTAAACATTCATTATCATAGATAAAGGAATATCGTATATCTATAAACAAAAAATGCTCATCATTTAATGGAAAGCTGAAGGTGCGAATCATATCCTTTGTCTCAATATCCGAATAAATGTCAGACAGGATCCCTTTCCTCCACGTTTTCATTTGCATCACATTTTCTAAGAAATAGGGACGAAATGCCCAATTAGATCCTTTTTTATCTTGTTCAAGCTCCCATGTCTGTTCCCGTTTGCGAAAGTTTGAAGACACTTGCTGACCGTCACTGTTACAAACAAACATACGAAAACTTTCTTCATCAAATTGATCCGTCACAAACTCAACAAACGAATCAACCTTTCTAGCTCCCTCCCATTTGGGAAGCAGCCCCTTCACCTTTTGTTCCCAGGCCAAGGTGAAGGTAAGTCGCTGTTCTACCAAAGATTTTTCCCGGAGGATATAGGCAGCTACCTTTTCCCCAATGTCTAACGAAAGTGAATTTTTCGTAACGAGCTCAAATTCTGGTTTGGCCAGGTAGTGCCCTTGATAATAGCGTCCTCCATGCTTCCAGGCAAAGTATAGCTGAAAATCATCCTCAATATTTTCAAATAGCAGGGCGGCACCTATGCGGTGGGCTAGCATGGATAGTGAGTAGATAATATCTTGAAAACTGTCGGAGTTATGCGTACGAATCATCTTTGTATCTATTTTTAAAATGTTGGGTTCAAGCTGGCGAATTCGATCTATGTTAGAGCTTTTAGCACCTACATGATCTACAGCAACTTGTATTCCATATGTTTTGTAGTAGAGAAGTAAGTGACTTAGAACTTCAAACTCTTCATCGAAATCATGTTCGGTGACCTCGATAACCACTCTGTTCATTGAAAATCCCTTTTGTTCAAACATAAGCAATGTTTCTAACAAGTCTTCCCCATCATTAACCATCAATTGCTTGGGATTTCGATTGAGGAACAAAAGGCCTTCTTTGTTGGACTCGAGCATTTCTGTGATAGCGATTTGTAATAAGTGCTGATCCACTTCAACCTTGAACTCGTCTGGTACATCATTATCATGAAAAAAAGGGCCAAGACTCATCCATTCTTCAGCATCATGAAATCGACCTAATACTTCATATCCGATCACATCGTGTTTAATAGCACTGACAATTGGTTGATACACTGGCTTTATGTTATGTAGATTCCCAACAATATCTAACGGATCCATGAGTCTCCCCTCCTTCATTCGGTTTTTATTAAAGCATTCTGCTCAGGATGAAAACTTCATTTACAGTTTACCATGGAAGTAATTTTTGCACATCAAAAGACGCCCCGAATTGGATTGTATCTATGAGCTGAACCTCGTTCGGCTAGTTTTCTCCGAAGCATTGGGTGGGAGTCATCCACTCCCTTATTCGATAATTTTCACGAAAAATCCTATGTACACGTTCACCTATTAGACAGAGGAGGAAGCGCGAGGTCGTGTAGCTTTGAACCATTGATAGCAAAGGAGGCAAATAAGAATCATATCGATTGCATCACCACCGTAATACATGAGCATGCCGCCAGATTCTGCCTGAGCCGCTGGCACAGCATGAGGTGGATGGGCATAGATGTATTTGGATAGGATCCCGTGGCTGGCTAGCGCAATCACTAACACGATCGAACGGTAAATGAAGCTAAATCGGTGTGGGATCGGATCAATATAAACGATGGCCGCTGTGAAAAGGTAGCCTGCGACAAACACGTGAATCTGCACCATCGCATGTACAAAGATATTTTGTTGCATCACCATATACAAATCAGTCGTATAGAGGAGCCATAACCCTCCGATATTGAGCACAGCTGCTGTGATAGGGTGTGTAAACATTCTTATTGGATAACTTCTTAGTACGCGCGAAAAACTCCGTGCTACAGATAAGGGGAGTGTTCGGAGAAGCAGTGTCATCGGTGCTGCCAGAACTAAAAGAAGCGGAGCAAGCATTCCTAACAACAGATGGCCGAACATATGTGCAGTGAAATAAGTGTGGGCACGGCTCGCTAATGGTCCAATGATCGCTGTGGCAGCACAGAGGACTCCGCCAATCCAGAAGACATAACGGTGGAACGGCCATGGCCTAAGCCAACTATATTTGCTCGATATGATACCTGCCCCGACATACAATATTACGAATAGCACAAATACTAGTGCCAACACAAGGTCCGAGAACACGATACTTTCGTGATGCACATGATCATTATTCATGGAAGGAGGTCACTCCCGTTTGCTGTAATTTGTTTCGTGTGCGAAAAACAAAAAAAGCACCAGCGACGATCATAACAGCTGCCGATATATTCCATACCAAGTCATAAATAAGAATATTCTCCACGTAGCGAATTTGGTGGATTCGCATTAGCTTGTGCTGGACGATACCATCGTATAACTGAAACGATCCGGCCCCAATTAAAACACCGCCCCACCATCTCGTCAGCCACAATGCGCTGCTCCGGCGTAGGTCTGCAACCATGAACAATGATGCAATCGTCGCGAACCAACTAAAAGCGTGGAACAACCCATCAGATACCAATCCAATATCGGTCGTAGATTTATCGTAAAAATGATGCCAATGCAGCAGTTGATGAAAAACGGTCTCATCTATAAAGGCGATAAGCCCAACACCAAACAGAAAGCCTGCCCATAAGTTTCGAGTTGAGTACGCAAAGTGTTTGGAATCATTTAAATTATTTTTTTGATGTGCAGTTTTTTTAACCATACAACCCCCCATTGCTCTTACACTTAGGATACACCCATTTTTCAATGATTTCCCCGAGTTAGGCGTTATAAACCTAACATTTATAAAGAAATAGATAAAAAAAAGCAAAGTAAAACAAGACAAACTAATGAAGCCCCTCCTCTATCACCAAAAAAAGGGGGGGATTAGTTTTAATTCATCGGTCGTTTTTTTATGAAAAGGAGATGCACCCCATATGATAGTTCCTTTGCGGGGGTCCCCTTCCCATTATAATTCACGGCTATATCGATTTTGTCGGGTTTTCATTTTTTGTATAAGCCATTTAAATCCGACACCGATTGCAATGTAGAAGGGAAATGAGTAGATATATTCCCAGCTATGTAGAGTGTAAATGTTCATCCATACGAACAGAGGTTCAGCAATAAAGACAGCCCCTGCTGCCGTAACAACGTGGGCAATAAGATATGACTTCCATTTCGAAAACCATTGATAAAGGAGCATATAGCAAACAGGTATTACCGTAAAATCAACGGGATTGAGTGTGGGAACCATTTGAATCAGCTTATACCCATACGTCCATAGAAGAAAGGAAATACCGACTGTATCTAGAAACATAGCCGTAACCGTAACAAGTGCACCCATGAAGGAGATTTCCAATAGCCTTTTTTTATCAACCAATCTCCACCACATGATCCATGGCACAATAGTTATAACCAAGAGAAACCACCAATTGAACGAAAACAGCTCATGTTCGACCCAATGAGCGTAGGAAGTCTCAAATAATTTTTTTTGTGCTTCATACAGAGGGGCTATATTGTTTAAGTAACTTTGGTTGATCATAGATGTTCCTCCAATAGAAATTCTCTCATCCTATTTTCTAGGCCAATGAACTTCCAACACATTCCATCAAATCACTATAAAAAGTCAAAATGCCTCACAATAATCTTTCCATCCCTGCGTTTAGCTCTTCTTTTTTGCAAGCTCTTTTCGGTCTGCTGCTTCTGGTGGTTGTTCCAGCCATCCATGGTTAATCATGATGTTTGCTCCATCATCCGAATAATGAAGAATCTCGGCCATGAGACGTGTATAGGTTACACCTAAATCATGTCTTGGACTTGTTGACATCGCGATTCCATATTGCCCGATACCTGATGCGGTTAATGTTGCAATATGATACATCATAAGTTTATCGGAAAAAGGTGCAATCCTTGAATTGGTTACTTCTTGCGCTAAATCTATTGCACCACTCACGTAATCTTCATGAAGGATGGAATTAAATGCTTCAAAGTGTTGTTTTGATATATCCCTACCTCTTTCTAAATACTTCTGAACGTCTTTTTCTCTTGCAACCTGACTAAAACCTATTATAACAGCTTGTCCCAGTGCGTTTCGTTTTGCATTATAAGCAAGGCTTGCAATTTCAATCCCAAGTAATGGCCTGCGATGACCTAGATATCCTGTTAGAAAGCTCTGCTTTTTAACAAAATCCACTTGTTCTGGTGTAGGAAGAACAGGCGGACGAACATATACTCCTTTTTCCTTTGCTAACTTTTTTGCATCATTATGGAGCTTTTTCGCTTCTAATACACAGTCCGAATAAAACTCAATGATATCGTCACGAGCTACAAGCGATAACGCCAAAGCATAGGAACTGAGCCCAAACTTCCCCATGTTTAGGATATACATCAAATAAAATTTATCAGTAAACAGGCGGGGAGCATCTAGATTCACATCTTGGTCGGTAAAGCCAACCGGAATCGGATAATTCTCTGCTTTTAAAATTTCCGTTACTTTTTTAACGTGTTGCTTCGACAGGTCAAGGGCATATTCTAAAACGGAACGTATATCGCTATCATCTATATTCGACAAGAAATATTTAATCCCACAGATCGCCATAGAATCATTTTGGTATGACGTCCAAAGATTAGAAATTTCGGCAGCTGTTAATTCTGTTTCATGTGTTTTTGCCATAAAATATCCTCCTAATACATTTCAGTTAAGATGGTTATCCCTTACCTAAATCAACGAGAGCCCTTTTTTTCATTTTGGAAAAAGTCTATGGAAACCAATAGTAGTAAGGCTGGAATGATAGCACCCATCAAAATATTGAGGGGACATAGGATTCAAAAAGAAATTCATTCAATTCTGCGTAATTGCCGGCAAATAGAATAGCGCCTACACCAATCAACCAGGCTAATGTAAGGACTAAAGGTTGGTATGTAGTTAACCGTAAAGCTTGAGCCAACCCTAAGCTTAAACCGTAAAAAACTGAGCAACTCTGTAGTTAAAAGCATAATAACCGTAACAAGCGCCCAAATGGTGTGGGGTGGAAGAATCTTCATTGTTTAATTACTGGTTATCCTTATTGTTTGGAAAGATCTACTCATCTGCTGCACCTCCTTTAAACTATAGCTTTTCATAAAGGAGGCTTATTATTCTCGGTACTTCATTTTAAAAAGTCAAAAGTGAGTCCCTACCATCCTAAAATGGCCTTCAACATACTTGTTGTAGGACCTGGCTCCCAAATGATATAAAGGGTCAAGTAGTTGTCAGGGATCCAAACCAGATCACTGCTGCCACTGGACCCATTTTTTTATGTTTACTAAACCTTCCTTTTACAGCAAAGGTAATGGTTACGATCCCAAATATAAGCCCTGTGACGGCTAGAAAAATGTGAAAGATAAGAAAAACGATATAGTAAGGCTTGACACTAGCCGGTCCCCCAAATGATGTATTTCCAATAAAAAAAGTTCTTGAAATATATATAACCAAAAATAACACGGCCAAGATCGTTGCCATCGTCATCATTCTTTGATGGGATAAACGTTTTCCCTTTAAGATGGAATACCAGCCTAAGGCAACAAAAATCGCACTTGCCACATTACAAAGTGTACTTACCAATGGCAAAATATGAACCATTTCTTTCCCTCCTTTTGGCATGCAATAAGCAAAATATAATATATCCATAATATTGGGAAACACTAGAAGAGGGTGATGATATGAATAAAGATGAAATGAAGCTGACATCTTCTGAAATTGGCAGCTTGTGGGGAGAATATATCAATGGAACAGCGACAGATATGATCAACCGATATATGCTGACCACTATCGAAGACGATAAAATAAAAGCTCTTTTTAAAGACGCTATCAAGACATTCGGGAAACAAAAGAAGAAAGTAACAGCTTTTATGGAAAACGAAGGCTTTCCGGTGCCCACTGGATTTACGGAAACAGACCTAAATAAAGGGGCCAAAAGATTATTTTCCGACATATTCTGTTTGCACTACTTACACATTATGACCCTGCATGGGTTATTAGGGCACACGACATCATTTAGTTCTTCTGTAAGAAAGGACTTGCGTCATTTTTATGATTCCTGTGATAATGATGCAAAGAAAATGTACCATCAAACCATCGAATTATTGGTTGAAAAGGGTCATTTTCAAAGAGACCCTTACTTTTATCCCGAAGATAGTCCTACATTTGTTTCGGGGCAAAATTTCATTGATGGATTCTTCGGTGATAAACGCCCTTTAGCCGCAACGGAAATCCTTAGTATGTCTTTTAATCTTAAAAAAAGCATCATGACAAAAACACTTTCTATCGGGTTTAGTCAAGCAGCTCAGTCAAAAGAAGTGAGGAAATTTTTGAGGGCATCAGAAAAAACTTCTGATGAGCATATTCAATCCTTTAGTAAAACCCTGCATGCCGATAACTTACCTGCTCCCATCTCTTGGGAATCCGAAGTTACGACTTCTCAGGAATCTCCCTTCTCAGATAAGCTAATGTTATACCATATTGGATTTCTAATTCAGGCCGCCCAAAACTATCATGGTGCCGGTATCGCATCAGCGATGAGAGCAGACCTTGTCCTGAATTATGAAAAAGCCGTAACGAAAGATTTGGCCGTCACGAAAGAGTGGTTTAATCTTATGACAAAAAATAAGTGGTTAGAACAGCCGCCTCTTGCCCCAAATAGAAAAAAGATTTCCAAAAACAAATAACGAATCTAACACCTCTCATTGTTGGGAGGTGTTAGATTTTAACCTCTCCCACCCCCGTGAAGTTGTCCTCATTTAAACAATTCATCAAGCTTCTTACGTCGATAATGGAAAATCTCAGCAAGTTTCTTTTCGACACTAGCCTTGTGTACGATTCGTCCAACCGTTGCAAAAGGAAGAGCATAATGAACAATATCGACCATTTCCATCCCGTTCTCAAGCTCTTTAAAGTGATGTTGATGGTGCCAAAAGCGATAAGGACCAAAGCGTTGTTCGTCTACAAAGTATTTTCCCTCCACCATATGAGTAATTTCCGTCACCCAATTCAAGGAAACCCCTAGAAACGGCTGTAAACGGTAAGTTGCAATCATGCCTGGATGCATCTGTTCAGGCAACTCACCAGTGACCTCGAATTTCATCCAAGGAGGCGTAATGTCTGATAAATTCCCCGCATTGGAAAAAAAGGACCAAGCTCGATCCACCGTAATAGGAAGTTTCTGTCTTTTCTTCAGCACATATATTTTCAAAACACCCTCCCCCTTTCAATGGCGTACCTTTATCGTTACAGGTTAATAATCGCTTACGCTAGAAACAGACTAAGTGCAGTCACGATCGGTGTCCCGTCGACGAACTAGAGACAAGCGAAGCGAGTGAGTTGTCTTTTTTATTGAACTGTTGAAACTAAATTTACCATCCATTTTAATACCCAGTTTTCCCCTGCAGAAACCTCCTACGTACTTTGTATCGCTACATTCCATAATATATTCTGCTTTTCTACTATTTCCTATTTCACTCGTTATAAACCCGAAACTACTAAATGAGAAATCATCTGTTTATCTCTTTATTCAGCTGGGAAATGATTACTGAAAGGTTACAGTAGTGTTACATTATAATTACTATTTTATAAAGGAGAGGTATTTTTGACGAATATCATCATCATTCGCCATGGTGAAACGGACTGGAATAAGGAAGGAAGACTGCAGGGGATAGAAAATATCCCTTTAAATAGCACAGGAAAAGCTCAAGCATCTATGGCAGGTAACTTTTTACGTGAAGAAAAATTAGGGGCCATCATAACCAGTCCCTTAGACCGTGCTCAAGAAACAGCAACGATCATTGGACAATGTCTAGATGAAGACGAAAAAATTAGAGTGAAGAAATCTTTTATTGAAAGAAACCACGGAGATATTTCCGGACTAACCATAGAAGAACAAAAAGTTAAATTTCCAAACGATGACTATGAAGTCAAGGAGTCATGGGAGGTATTGTGTACACGTGTTAAAAAAGGGCTTGAGGATGTAGCGGAAAGCTATCCCGGAGAAAATGTGGTTCTAGTTACACATGGTTTGATTATAAAATCGATTCTCGAAATCACATCAGAAGGTGGACTCAACTCTGAAAACCTGAGTTTACTAAATGCCTGCATATCCAATTGCTCTTACAATGACAGTAAATGGGAGATTAATTATTACAACAAAGTTAGTCATCTAAATAGAACTTTACAATAATAGATTAGTAACTGAGTAACCCCCTTTTTAGAAGAAGAAAGGGGGTTACTCTTTCAGTCTTTGCATTCGTCAGTTAACTCAAACTCACCGCTAGTTAGAGCTTTCATAGCATCGGAAAATATTTTCTTATGATGTGCTGGTCTTCCCAGATGGTGCCCGTCTTGTTGCCGGTTCAGGCCAGTTCACAAGGAAGATTCCTAAGAAAATCATCATCCCTCCACTTAAAAGGGACAGCCCAATGTGTTCATCTAAGAGCAGCCAACCTGATACCACA
Source organism: Halobacillus amylolyticus (assembly GCF_022921115.1). NCBI lineage: Bacteria > Bacillati > Bacillota > Bacilli > Caryophanales > Bacillaceae > Halobacillus > Halobacillus amylolyticus. The sequence continues at coordinate 1,859,872 of NZ_CP095075.1, forward strand.
CCAAAGAATGGGGCGAGAAACAAAAAGGCACTAACTTTTCCGGGATCCCCTTCTTTTAGCAGGAAAAACCAGACGGCAAATTGGACAATTGATGCCATGACGGCTAACCATAAAACGATAAAAATTGAAGTTGGGTTTAAAACAAGGTGGGTCTGCTCCAAAAAGGCACTGCCTAATAACAAAATAAGTCCGCCAAAGAGCATTTGATAAGCGGTGAGCACCCACGTATCAAATAAATGTCCCCATCTATTAATCAACAGCGTCGCAATCGCCCACGAAACTGCAGCACTAAAACCTAACAAGGTCCCGAATTGGAAATGTAATTGACCTCCAAGGGTGATGAACACGCCTACGAAACCCAGAAGCACACCGGCCCATTGAATCAAGCGATACTTACTTCCTATAAAAAGGGCACCGAAAATGACAACGAGCAAAGGGTTCATAAAGGTAAGGATCGATGCCTGCCCTGCAGATATGGTACGCAAACTTAAAAAGATCGCCCCCATCACGCCAGCTGTTTGAAAGAATCCGATGACCACGATGCGAAACCAATCACCGTTTTTCTTTGGATGCGGCCTTTTATAGAGAATCACAAACAGCGACATCAAAATCCCCGCGATGGCAAAACGCAAACCGACTAATAAAAGTGGTGAGACATAAGCGAGCCCGATTTTACCGATAGCAAATGATGACCCCATTAAGCTCGTAGTGATCACGACCAGAAGGGCAAAAACAGCCTTACTCATATATTTCTCCTCCAAAAAAGAAACTAGGAAAGCATATACTTTCCTAGCTGTTTTTAAATGATATTAACTCTGAAAATTATACAACGATAGATCAAATGAAGCCTAGCCATCTGCTCAATCCTTGGACCAACCAACTCCCCTATATTCTAGGCCTTTCCCCTCTAAAACGGTCTAGCCTTTTCCATTTATTAAATGAATTCACCGTCGCAGGTTACTAATCGCTCCCGCTACAACTATGATCTATGATCCATAGCATACGGCTTTTTGATAGGCGATTATTTTGTCATCTAACAATTGACTTAGACGAATCACTTGAGGGTGAGCCATAGTTTGATGCATCGTGTAAAGTGCATATAATTCTTGTCTGAGATCTTCGATTTCATTTCGCAGTTCATTTTCCAAAAGTCTTCCTCCCCAAATTCGCTTATTTCCATATTCGTTGGAGTTTGAAGACCTCTTGGATGTACCCCCATACGGAAACGGGTGCCATAATCATTTGATAACATAGCACAAAAAAGATAAATCCCCTTGCATTCTTGCGTACACGGAGATCAAGTTCATTAAATACACGCTTTTGATAACGGTAAAGAATGCTGTAACTGATAAGGGTTAACGGTAAGACAAAAAGCGTCATCGGACCGACAATCCAGTAGAAACCAAGCAGGGCTAACACAAGCCCAGGAAGCCAGCAAAAAGTGTACGTAATATCCATGTAAGGCATGACGAGGTTAACTCCGGTTAAGTATTTAGTATAGATTTGCGGCTGTTGCCACGGTTTGGTTTGTTTTAGTGCCTCTACCATCCCCCGTGCCCAGCGAGAGCGTTGCTTTATAAAATGTGTCATCTTTGGCGGGGCATCCGTGAACGCTACCGCCAACGGCTCGAAATAAACTTTCCAGCCTTGCTGCAAAAAGTTCCATGTTAATACAATGTCCTCTCCGATCGCATCAGGCCATCCGCCAACATCCTTGACTGCATTTGTTTTATAAAGACTATAAGCACCTTGTGCGACAAGTGTTCCCTGATATAATCCTTGAAGCCGTTTGATTGAGGCAATACCTAAAAAGTAATCCCATTCTTGGATCCTTGTCAGCAAATTTTCACGGCTATTGCGAACAAGGATAGAACCGGCAACGGCACATACTTCATCCGGGGAACTGATCATTCGTGCGACAAGGTAACGGACAGCTGAGCGATGCAGTAATGTATCTGCATCTAACGTAATCACTAAATCTGTTGTGACATGACTGATGCCGGTATTTAGTGCGTTAAATTTACCCGGACGCTCTTCATGGATGACTTGAATCCCAAGGTTGAAGGTTGAGGCTGCTTCAAGAGCTGCTTCAGTTGTTCCATCTGTTGAGCCATTATCAACTATTACCACATGAATAGGGTGTGGGTAATCTTGTTGCTGGACGTACCTTAACGTATTGGCAATATTCTCAGCTTCATTCCGGCAGGCAATCAGGATGGAAACAGGAATTTCCGGCCAAGGATCTTTGAATTTCGGCTGGCGATCAAAGATAAGACTAATGACCAAAAAAGCGTTAAGATAACCAGGAACATAAGCGATTCCTCCAATGACAAAAAGAGCTACGGGTAGTGTCACGATCTCCCCTAAATCAATTACCCATGATAAGGATAAATATATGGCTAACACGGTCCAGCAGATCGAACATCCATGACTCAACCAAAACTTTTTGTTAACGGAAATATAAATGGGCTTATCGTTTAACGGAGAGAATGGCGATTCTTGGTTCGGTCGTAATTCAGGCTTCAATATAATCACCTAATTCATTGGTACTACTAAAATACTATTCTATGCTTTTATTAAGTTGTCGTAAACAAATCAAAAAAGGATCACTTTTGTCAATAAGGGTCTTCTAGCTATTTGTTGCTGGATACATAGAGTGTCCGGATCTATTCAAGATCGGATTTGAATAAGGCGGTTTATGACAACCACTAGATCAAAAGGAATGTTAGGTTCCTCATTCTCCATGCCAGATTGTTATGCTTGATGCCCCTTTAGAGGCGAGTCATTAGTCCGCTCTCTCTTTTTATCGGCGTACTTGCTTAAAAAGTTGAATATTTCGGACTGCGATCAACATTAGATGAGCCCAATTTAAGCAATAGTTGTTTATTATTAATCAGCTGTTCGTCGTCATTGATTCGCTATTCTGCAAGCGGAGAGTAAAGAAAATAGTAAAACTGAAATGGTGACTGATGGGGAGAAGGTTCACTTTATGAAATACGAAGAAACTGATAGGAATTCAAACCTGGTGTAGCCGAACAAATAAATTTCTGTTTTCAAATCTAATGTTCCTCTATTGTTTAAAAAACTGTAAAACGGGTATTGTAATAACAATAAAAAGAAAGGGGAATGACATGGCAAAACCAATTGAGATTTCTAAAGTTCGCATTTATCAGGATGAGCCACCTAATCGCCGTGCTTACATCGGCAATTTTGATGAACCTTTTCACTACGGCATTCACGGCGGTGTGAAAGAGTTTTACAAAGCAGAACCAGAAGTAGAACACCCGTCAACCCTTGATCATATCGTCGCCTCAGCTGCTGGCTGAATGACCGGGACACTTTCTGGCGCGCTGGAGGCGCGCAAAATTCCAACATCCCCGGATAAACTGCAGGCGGAGGCTCAAGGTACCATTGACGCTCCTGAAGGTGTAATGAAAATCACACACATTCAGCTCCACTTTCAACTGGAGATTCCAAATGGTAAACGCTCCGAAGCAGAACGGGCTCTATCCGTGTTTGAACGCAATTGTCCGGTGGCCCAAACATTAAAGGGCAGTGTACAAATTGATTACGATTGGGAAATAAAAGAACTGGATGTTTAAGATTAGACTTTGGTACACGTCCCGTGAGAAGGGTTTCCTTCGTGTACTTAAAAGGATAGCCAATATTTTTGGCTATCCTCGTTTTTATTTTCTCAATAATCCTGAACTCTCATTGATTAGAAAATAGGATGGGTTACTGTACAGCCATAGCCATTATAGTTTTGACGAAAACTAAATTTCAGACATAAAACTAACCATATATAACGGTTACTATTCCAAAATCAGCAAATGAAATCCCACTGGTGACCAACAGATATAAAAAGAGGAAAATTCCTAAGTGTGTTAATGTCCGAGGTTCACCTTATCTTAGACGTGCTATATGGCAAGCAGCCTTCGTGGCTAGCTTTAATGATCCTGCCCTATCCCTTTATTATCAAAAGTTACGAGAACGTGGAAAAGCTCACGGTACTGCAGTAGGAGCCATAGCTCGTAAATTAACACACATCATATTTGCAATTTTGAGAGATCAAAAGCCTTATGTACCTCGTCCTCAAACAAACGATGATTAATAACCGTTTATTGCAATTTTAATAATTAGAAGGGTAAGGTTTATTTGGCATGCCAAATTTTTCACAGTGAATTTAAAAGAATCATTTAATTAGTTACTTGACATTTTATAGCTGGTCTTAAACAGAAGAATCGATTTCAAGATAACCTTAAATGACAATAATACTGATCTTCCACTATTGCCCCCGTTTCTATAATACTCGAATTCAAGATAACTTGAATAAATACCATTGAAATAATGATAGACCTCCCTCTACTTCTTCAATTCTTCACTTTATGATTTTTTTGTTTAGGTTCCCCCTTAGATTTTGCAGTAAAACTACCAAGAAAAAAACAACGTACAGGTACCAAATACCTATTAATACACGTTAGTTTAAGAATAAAAACTCCTCTATAACCACGCTTTTCTTAAAAGTTTTACACCAAGTTCGATTTCATCATAAGAAAGACCACTAAACCCTAGTTTAATCATAGGTCTATCCGATTGGTTTTTTATGAAATAGATTGAAGTTGGCCGTACTTTAACCCCATAAAGGAAAGCCTGCTCGACTAGCCGTTCTTCTGAACACTCCAGATTTACCTTAATTAATACGTACAAACCGGACTGTTCGCCAATAATGGATATACTTTGCCCTAAATGTTTTTTTAATAAAGATACAAGGTGTTCCATTTTTCGTTTATAAACAAGGCGCATTCGCTTAATGTGCCGATTCCATTCCCCATTTTCCATAAATCTAGCCATTGTAAGTTGGCTAAAAAGTGAAGTTGAACTTTCGAAGTTCAGGAACTGATTTTTATAACGATTTAAAAGTTGCTTTGGTAACACCATATAGCTTAAACGTAGTCCTGGGAGGAACGACTTTGAGAAATTCCCCAGATATATGACCCTTGTTGAATCAATAGAAGCGAGCGCTGGAAAAGGCTGTTGTGTGTATCGAAACTCACTATCATAATCGTCTTCAATAATGTATCCCTGTACCTTATCTGCCCATTGAATGAGCGTTTGTCGTTGTTGAATAGGCATGCTTACACCGTATGGACTGTGATGAGAGGGTGTTACATAGATTAAGGCTGAATCCAGTTGGTTAAGTTGCGAAAGGTCTATACCCGCTGCATATACTGGCAAATATTCAAGCAAAAAGTGATGGAATTGGAAAGCTTCCCTGGCGCCATCGAACCCTGGATCTTCTACGATAATACCTGAGTAATCTTCCTTTAATATATGGCCTAGATGGATAAGCATTTGTTGTGTACTACTACCTATAATAATGGCATCTGCATCGGTTTTTACCCCACGTGATTGTAGTAAGTATGCGGAAATTTGTTCACGCAGACTCACCTCTCCAAAAGATTCTCCATACCGAAAGCTCTCAGGTAACGTTAAGACCTGATTAGATATTCGCCTCCATATTTTTAAGGGAAAATGGGATTGATCAACAGCATCTGTCCTAAAATCGACACGAACGGACTCTTTCTTTCTCCCCCTTTTTTTGTTAGGGAGGATTGGTGATTCCTGGTATAAAGATGGCTCTAATAAATTGACAAAATAACCTTTTCGTCCTTCTCCGCGTATATAACCCTCCGCTACAAGTTGGTTATATGCCATTAGGGTTGTATTACGACTTACTTGAAGAGAATCAGCAAGTTTTCGAATAGAGGGTAGTTGTTCATCAGCTTTCATATTGCCTTGTTCAATAAATGATTTAAACTGCTCGTAGATTTGTTTGTATTTGGGAGAGCTTTCGTTTAAGGCAAAAAGATAATTCTTCATAATTATATCCCTCCTGACATGCTTAATTATTTCATATTGTATCTTTTTAAATGTCAGTTTATATCATAGTATATTTTTATATGAACGTTAACATTTTTTCAAGCACGAAATTAGATGAGGAGTGATAATAATGTATATTCCAAAGCACTTTGAAATCAAAGATGAAAAAGCGATTTATGAGATTATTGAGGAAAACAGCTTCGCTACGCTATTTTCCCAACATCAGGGTCACCCGTATGCGACCCACCTTCCTTTGATTTTAGATAAAGAAAAAAGATATTTGTACGGTCACTTTGCAAAACCGAATAAGCAGTGGAGAGATATAGAAGAACAGGAGGTACTTGCCGTTTTTCAGGGGCCGCATTGTTATATCTCATCTTCCTGGTATGAAACGAATAAAGCCGTTCCGACATGGAATTACGTAGCTGCTCATGTATACGGAAAGGTTGAGATCATAGACGGGAGACAAATGATGGATTCCCTTCATCATATGGTATCGAAATATGAAGATCCAAATAGCTCTTATCAATGGGACCACTTGGATGCCCATTTTTTAGAAGGACAGGCAAAAGGCATTGTTGGGTTCAAAATCAAGATCGATAAAATTGAAGGAAAGGCAAAGTTGAGTCAAAATCATTCCCCTGAACGATTAAGGCTTGTTATTTCACAACTTGAACAATCCACAAGTGAAGATGAGAGGGAAATTGCATCTCATATGAAAACAATTCTTAGAAAGAAATCTTGAAGGTATTCAAATGTACTCTTTGATGAACAAAACTTATTTCTCAATCAAAGCAGACGAAGCTTATGGATAAAAGATCATTTCAAAATTCTTTGAAAGCGAGGAATATGTATGCGTTTTGAAACAAAAGCCATTCACTCCGGGCGTTCAATTGACAAATCGACGTCCTCGGTTACCATGCCAATCCATCTCTCTACAACATTCGAACGAGCAGCAGATGGTTCATACCCAAATGAATTCGTGTATAGCCGTGAAAGCAATCCCAATCGCCATGCTCTAGAAGACTGCCTCACTTCGCTCGAGGAAGGTTATGATTGCGTCACTTTCGCATCAGGGATGGCAGCAATCACTTCATTAATCGAGGCACTTCCTGCCGATAAACCACGACGAGTTATTATGCCAAACGATATGTATTTTGGTATTCATTCCCTTCTTTGGGAAACCGATATTGGGTCAAAGTTTGACATAGTGATTGTTGACATGACAAATCTTCATGAGGTTGAAAAAGCGATAAAAAGCGCACCAACCGGTCTGGTCTGGATCGAGACGCCATCTAATCCACTACTGAAAGTTATTGATTTTGAAGCTGTTACCAAAATTGCACAGCAGGCCGGGGCTTACACCGTTGCTGATAATACGTGGGCCACTCCAGTTCTGCAACGTCCCCTCACTCTTGGAGTTGATTTTTCAATCCATTCCGTGACGAAATATATTGGGGGACATAGTGATTTAATGATTGGTGCAGTTGTTGCAAGATCAGATAGTCCTATGTTGACTAATCTACGAGCTTGGCAACATTCAAAAGGTGCGGTGCCTTCCCCTTTCGACTGTTGGCTTGCACTACGGGGCGTACAATCACTTGCCCAACGTATGATGACCCATTGTGCAAATGCATCGGAAATTGCAGATTTTTTAGATTATCATCCGAATGTTGGAGCCGTTCATTATCCTGGTCTTTCTAACCATCCAGGACATCATATTGCAGCACGGCAGATGAGCTCATTCGGTAGTATGTTGTCCTTTCAGGTGAAAGGTGGTCAACGTGAAGCGATGGCTGTTGCTGCAAAAGTACAATTGGTTACCCGTGCTACAAGTCTGGGTGGAACGCACAGCCTCATAGAGCACCGTGCTTCAGTTGAAGGAAGCACAACGATGGCTCCGCCTAATCTCCTGCGTCTATCAATCGGACTCGAGCATGTGGATGATCTAAAGGAAGATTTATCTCAGGCGCTGGAAGAAGTAAAATGAAACTTCAATCAGAGGGGATAATTCTTTCTTCCCCTCTGAATGTTAATAGAAGAAGTATCCCTCGACTTTTTGCTGTAATTCCTCATTAGGTTCGGTAACTCTTCTACCTAATATGGCCAAAAACCCCAATAGAGCAATGATTCCATCCCCAAAAGCAAATACACCAAATATCACAAGGTCCAAGATGACTACCACTCCTAAAATGTACTTTAATTTACCTACGAACTGTGAACGGATATCGTTTCAAAATAAGATATTATCTCGAATTCAAGTCTTCAAGATAACTGGCCCTTATGCGGAAGACTCGATGTCGAGATAAAATTATCCAAAAATGACAACAAGCTTCTATTAGCTGGCAGCGTTGAAGAAAACTAATAGATTTAAATTTCTAGATAAACTTTTCCAAATTGCACTTTTAATTGTTCTTTCATATTTTTATTTTCTTTTTCTAAATCTTTCACTCGTTTCCGTAAAGAAGCGATGATAACATCTTTGGATGTGTCACTCATATTACGTTTACCTGTTTGGGTGTTGGTAAAGCTTCCTCCTGTTCTCGAAGCGTTTCTATTCTACAACGCAGCTTGTGATTCTTATATAAAAAACCTTTAGATACTTTTGCATGTTCAGCAACCGTATTAAAATTTTAATCAAGATAATTTGGGTATGTCTTCTGTGAAAACCAGTTTACTGACCGGAGTTAGCGTCTGGGTTCCTTCAGCTAAAAAATTTTGAGCAATAGGTGTTCCTTTGGTGATATGGTGTAACAATGGTGTTCACAGTTGTTTCTGAGGGTCTTGCTTTAAATGCCCATATAGTCATTACCTTTATAGATTGATGGGAACATCTTAGCCAACCAATAAAATTGCCTAAAACATTAATATCAACATCTTGGTGATCAAGTTGATTTTCCTCCAAAAACTGATGAAACAGCTTTAGGTGATAACAGTAGGATTTTAGGGGATTCCAGCCTTCCCTACGTGATCTAAATACTTTAAATATTTGACCACCAAAAGAACAGGACTTCCCTGTGAATCAAGAAGCATATACCTCGTTTTTTCATTAACCTTCCTTCCTGAACCTTCAATAAATCTACCCCCTAGTGGAACTATCATTATTAACTATAAATTTATAGCTTAAATAAAAGAATTTTGCAGTTAATATAATAGAGCAGGCAGAAACGCTGAATACGTTAATACCTACTCTTCATGATAGTATATATAAAGAAATAAGGTCTCAAATACTGGTCGTCATCATCTGGATGGATCGCACCCATGCCCGCCCCATTCCATGGTCACCATTCAATAGACACTTGAAAAACATTTGAAATTTCAAAAGCTAGGGGCAGAGAAGGTGAGTATTTGTCTTTCTCAATGGATATAATCGTTTGTCTGGATACTTGTAACTTTTCTGCCAGTTTATCTTGAGATAATGAATGATGTTTTCTAAAATCAGCAAGTCTATTCTTCAAAAGACCATCCCCTATTGTAAAGGAAACTTAACGTCAAGGTTCCTTTACATAAAGTGAAAAAGGAACCATTACCCTGCTAAGTTAAAGCTCTTGTCTCCACTTCATCATCCTATTCCCTTTCCAAAACTAGATGTTTTGCCCTCCTTAGAACCATGATAAGATGAGGATACCTATGAAGCGAAGGAGCCACAGTATGAGCCATTCATCAAATCGATTAAACGGATTTACCGATAGCCCGGATTCTCCAGAAGGATTGGCAGACCGCATTGCAGAGATTATAGGCTGCCCTGTCACCATTGAAGACTCTAACCATCGGATCGTTTCTTACAGTAAACACGAACATAATGTTGATGAGGCGAGAACGGCTACCATCATGAGACGCAAGGTTCCTGAACGTGTCATTAACGGATTGTGGAAGCACGGGGTTATGTCGAAGCTATTTGAAAGCGGAGAACCAGTTGTCGTTCCCCCAATTGACGAAATCGGACTCGGAAACCGAATCGCTGTTTCCGTCCGAAAAAATAAGGACATGCTCGGATTTATTTGGGCCCAAGCCAATGATGTGAAGATTACCGATCATCATTTGCAGCTGATCAAGGACGCCGCCCAGCTTGTCAGTCACCACCTTCTTCATCATCAAGCTAAAAAAAGAAAGTCTGAAGAAAACCAGAAAGAGTTTTTCTGGCAGCTTCTGACCGGCACCCTCAGGCACAAACCGGAAATCATTCGTCATGCCAAACGATTCCGAACAAAAATAACCGGACAGCTTTGTGTAGCTGTATTTGAATTTAACGAGAATATGAATCAATCGGTCGAGCGCCACGCCCATTACTTGACCGAAACGCTTCAGCAAACGCGAATCGTAAGCAGATTGTTTGATGAAAACCAGCTCATCTTGCTGGTGCGATCGAAAGAGGAAGAAGATGCTGCCCGTATATGTCATTCTTTTATTACTGATTTCACTCAAAAAATGAGAGAGCGGCTGCAATTCGAAGACGTGAAGGGATCGTTTGGATTAATCTACGACTCCCCTGAATACGTAAGTGACAGTTATAAGCAAGCATTGAAGGTACTTGAGTTGAAGAATCAATTCCCTAGAGCTCTAAACCATGCATTCAGCTATCAGGATCTCGGGATCTATCAATTCATTAATGAGTTGGCCTCCCTTCGCAGCCGTGAGCGATATCAAAACGCTTTTCTTAAAAAGTTATTGGAATACGATCAGCAGAACAGATCAGAACTCGTCACAACCTTGAGGGTCTACTTATCCTGTAATAGCAACGTCCACAAAGCCTCTGAAGAAATGCATATTCATACCAATACATTGAATTACCGCCTGAAGAGGATAAAGGAAATCGGCTCGATTGATTTAAAAGACCCTAATCAGAAGACTACGTTATACTTAGATTTACTCATAGATGAAATGGAACGAGATGATTTGTGATTTTACACAAATCATCTCGTTCATTTTGTGTATTTTTCCTAAACCAAAAACTAGAAAAGCAAGATATACTAGCTGTAACAAGCACAAGGAAAGGTTGGGAATAAAGATGATTATCGGTATACCAAAGGAAATTAAGAACAATGAGAACCGTGTGGCGATTACCCCATCTGGAGTAATCAATGTCATCAAAGCCGGACACACCGTCCTGATCGAAACGAATGCAGGGCTCGGCAGTAATTTTACAGACGAAGAATACAAAGCATCTGGCGCTACTATTATTGAAAGCGCTTCAGACGTTTGGGCGAGAGCCGAAATGGTTATGAAGGTAAAAGAACCTCTCTTTTCTGAATATGGGTATTTCCGAAAAGGATTGATCTTGTTTACGTACTTGCACCTTGCAGCAGAGCCAGAATTGACGAAGGCTTTAGTTGAAAACAAAGTAACCGCCATCGCTTATGAGACGGTTACCGTCAACAACTCCCTGCCGCTTCTTACACCGATGAGTGAAGTAGCCGGCCGCATGGCTTCACAAATCGGGGCTCAGTACCTTGAAAAGTCATTTGGCGGAAAAGGGATTCTCCTAAGTGGTGTTCCCGGAGTTAATCGCGGAAAAGTGACCATCATCGGCGGCGGAATCGTCGGAACAAATGCGGCGAAAATCGCTGTCGGTCTCGGTGCTCATGTCACGATCCTCGATTTGAACCCAAACCGTTTACGCGAGTTGGATGATTTATTCGGATCTGACGTACAGACACTCATGTCGAACCCTTACAATATCGCGGAATCAGTAAAAGATTCTGATCTGGTCATAGGAGCTGTCCTTATTCCAGGGGCCAAAGCACCGAAGCTCGTCACAGAAGATATGGTTAAATCCATGAAACCGGGCTCTGTGATTGTCGACGTCGCTATTGACCAAGGCGGCAACTTCGAAACCGTCGACCACATCACAACACACGATGATCCCATCTATGAAAAACACGGCGTGCTTCATTATGCAGTCGCGAACATCCCAGGTGCCGTCCCGCGCACAGCTACGATCGGATTAACGAACGTGACGATTCCGTATGCGTTACAACTTGCTTCTAAAGGTGTTGTAAAAGCCATCCAAGAAAATAAAGCAATTGAGCAAGGTCTAAATACCATCAATGGAAACCTCACCTACGAGGCTGTAGCACGCGACCTTGGTTATGAGTATGTACCAGTTAAAAATGCTTTAAAAGAAAATATACACGCATAGGAAATAAGGTCTGTCCTAAAATAGTTAAACTCTATCTAAAAATGTGGTATGATAAAGGCAGAAAAAGGATACAAATAAACAGAGGGACCACAGCTTGCGGCTGTGATCCCTGGATAGTTGCTCTTTGAACAAGGTGCAGCCTAGATTTAAAAAATAGACTCACCACCATTCGCGCCAGAATAGGGAGTCTATTTTTTTATGCGCATAATCAACACAACTAAAGCAATGATCGAAACAATTAGCGTGCTAAATGCGATCATAACCATGAGTGACTCACAGGCCTCACCCCCTTCAGTGATGTGACATGGGGACTAGCCGACACCCTATTCTACCTGCCAAACAGCAGTATGAACAACTACCTCATCTAGCATAGCCGTGCTTTTTAGAAGTCAGCCATTTTAAAATATGTGGTCTGTCCTCCCTACTACAGTAAAGCAACGCCCGACAGCCCCTATTTTCATTCACTTCGTCCCCGGCTTAACCTAATGAGATAGATATCTCTCACCATATTACCCATTTGTTTCATTCTATTATATTCACCGTTCAGTAGTTCACCAACAAGGAATGACCTAACGATCGAACCAACATATAGCAGAATGACAATAAACAGTAAAAAAATCCCCGTTGTCCAGGTAGCTTCAGCAAAACTATTGATCTCTTTCGTAAAAATAAAAGTAATGTACTGTATCCAGACGGGAGCTATGATGGCAGCAATAAGCCCCCAATTGATTAAGAAAGGAACTTTTAAATCCTGAGCATTTTTATCGATTAACTCAATTAAATACTCAAACTGATGGGGTTCTACAACGCCTTTCTGTTCCAGATAATCTGCAAACTCTTTTTTTCTTTTGTAAAAGACATCCTTAGGTGAATCTTGGTTATATACTTCCTTCGCGATTCTGTTCTTTTCTTTCTTTACATATAGCATCAATAATCCATTAGGAATAGGGGCCAACAGAATGAACCACTGGACCCCACTCCAAAAGGAAACAAATAGTAAGCCTAACGAAATAATAATAGTCGTCAAAAACAATGAAATGACCAGCCATTTTCTCATGTAAGTAAAATACACATTCCAATATGACATTCTTTCCTTATAATAAGAGAATAAATCATAGACCAAAGTGATCACCCTTTTCACTATTTTTTTTAGTCAGCCTTACTATTATTAAATAGACTTATTAGAAACAACACACCCTAAATCCTTACCAAATCATGTTATATAATTCTACCATTCTACAAAGTCTTTACTATTCCTTCTTCCTTAAGAAAACTCTTCTTTTAGATTCTGCAATTATGATGAGACTGTTTTTAGACTAGTAAATAAAGCCTGGATAAGCAAAACAAGTTCTCAATCCATTCTCTAGCACTGTGCCTTCAAATTCAGCAATCGTGCTTGTCCTTTACTAAACAAATATGTAAAACGGGAATAGTATTCAGACATACCCCTTTTTAGAGATGTCTGAATACAGTAATACTAGGTCGTAACCGTTGTAGAAGAATCAGCAGCATAATTTAATACTTCCAGAACGACCGGGGAACCTGCTAGAATCGGTTCACCATCTGCTGGTATTTCAATAGCCAGTGATCCTATTCCAGTTGCTCCCGCCGTGTACGTAGAAAGTCCTTCCATTTGTAAAACACCATTCACGTTTACATTGTAATAACTATTATTGGCAACAAGCTCAGGAAGTTCTGTCACAGCTGAACCATCATCTGCAAAAAAGTCAGCAGCATCAATAGTTAGTGTAGAACCAGCGGCCGTTTCTGCTGTCGTTACATGAAAGAACCTCGTATCGGTTGGAACAACATTGGTTGTTGTACTAGCACCTATGAGTAGTTTCATTAGTTGTAGTGCCATCATTCTCCTCCTTCCATGATTGTAGTATATGAATTTCAAGTCATAATGCTTGGACGAAAAACAGTGAAATAACGCACAAATTTCTGTTGAAATATTCTACCTTATTGCAGAACAAAATCCGCATTCTCTTTTTGAAAATGCGGATATTTATATAGAAAAAGTAGACTAAATCTACGATAATCACCCATAATTGTGACAACAAAATTCTTTTTACCCCCTAATACTGTAATAATCCATACTTAAATATACTAGTTATTCTTTTATAACTAAAAATAAGAGTATAATAGGGGCGCCACTTGGGGGTAAATCACTGGATTTTAAAAACAAGCTGCCTTTTTTTACTTCATAAACGATCTCTGGTTGAAGTACTCCGTTTACAAAAAGATTCATGTAGGAAACGTTGTTAGGATCGGGTATTTCACTGCTTCCGTATTGTTTTAATGCTTCTTCGTTTGTATAGACCTTTTTTCCTTCCTCAGCGGTGGCAATGTATTGAAAAGTCTCAACTCCTATAGAGGGTGATGGTGTGTTTGTAGGAAAGACATTGATTGTAATGGAGGGATTAAATGTCGGATTAAACGAATTTGTATTAGAGGGACTGTTTTCAGCCTCGTTTTTAACATTTTCCCCACTTTTTTTGTGACAATGATTACATCCACATCCACTGAAGTCTTCCTCAAATAAACTTCTAATACCTTCCCTGCCTCCATAACAGTTACCTCGCTTTCCCATAGTCCCCCCCCCCCCTTTTCTTGAATACCATAATAATGTATCTTACTTAATTACAGGCAAATTGCTTGTGCGGGTGACAGGGTAGTAAGAATTGAGATCTCAAAGTAAAACCTCTCAATAGCTAAAAGCTATTGAGAGGTTTTAGATTACCATTATTATTTTCTTATATTATACTTCCAAGCCTTATCTTCATCGATCATTCGCTTCGCAGCGTAGATGAGTAAAAATTGAATAATAATTATGGGCAGACCCATTAGCCCTGAAATAACCTCTAATGGAGCTAATCCACCGATACGCATCAGGACAAGAGCGAGTGCTGTGATAACAGCGGCAATAATGATACGCAACGATTTCGGTGGTTCAAACTTACTCATATCTCTCGTACTTGTATAAGCAGCTACGGTATACGTTGTTGAATCAAGGGTAGTCGTTAAGAAAATAAGCGCAACTATGACAAAAATGATAATCGCAATATTTCCAAACGGGAGAGTCGAAAGGATCTCTGGAATGGCTGCCATCCTTGCTTCCTCTTGGACAATATTCAAAACGTCTAGATCTCCCGTGAGATATCTATGGACACCTAAGCCACCAAGCACCCCTGTAGCTATCCAGGAAATCAGGGTAGGTGCTAAGAAATACGTAAGAATCATTTCTTTGATCGTTCTTCCTTTAGAGATTTTGGCTGCGAATACACTATGAAGCATGGCCCATGTTGCACTATAGGCAAACCAAAAGACGGTATTACTTTGAATGTGCGATGGTTCTCCTTGGTGCACCGAGTCTGTGTTTAATGAAATATTGAGATAGTTGGATAGTAGAAAGGAAACACTATCCGAGAAATAATTTAATATAAACACACCAGGTCCAGCCAATAAAATAAATACAGCAAAAAATCCAGCCAAATACATATTTAGTGTGCTTAACCGTTTGATCCCTTTTTCAATCCCTAAGTAGGCACTGAGGGAAAATAAAAACACCCAAATAATTGTAACTATGATGGTCATTACAAATGTCACTTCTATGCCTAAAAGAGTCGATAAGTTATGTGTAATGATCGGCGCACCAAGCCCCAAAGTGACAGCAGCACCTGCCAAAATACTAATTAGAAATAGGATATCAAGGATTTTTCCGCCTAATCCATCCGTAAACCTGTCCCCAAAGATAACGCGGCAAGCTTCAGAGATCCTCATCAACGGCCGCTTCTTGACGTGAAGAATATACCCCATAGCTGGAGCGGCCATGACAAAAATCGCGAAAACTTGGAATCCCCATAAGAACATGCTGTAGGCGTTCCCCCACAGTAGCGCCTCTGCTGACCCAGCTTCCACCCCCACAGGTGGATCGTTAGCTACGGACGTCCACTGTAACATCCCTGTCCGCATAATGGTCGAACCTACTCCCATTGCGATCAGAATGGACGCATATTCAAAGAGCGTAAAACGAGGCTTTTCTTTCGGATCACCCAGTACGACTTGACCATATTTAGAAAAAGATAAATATAACCCTGCCACGACGAGAATGATCCCGTACCATAGATAGCCCCAACTGAATACTTTCACAATATAATCAAAAATAGCATTAAGTAAATCCAATGATTCTGCCTCATATAAGGCAAATGGAATACTGATGCCAATTATAATTAGTAATGATGGCACGAAAATTTTGTAATCAATCAATTTCTTTCTACTCATGGAATCCTCCTCTATGTTCCTCTGCCTTAACAATCCTTTTTCTTCATACCCTTAAAATGAAAAAGGATAACATAGAAAGATATGTAAAATACTTTTTAAAAAAGCCTACGAGAGAAACGACTCCACTACATCAAATCCAACCAATAACTGACTCCGTTGTTGAGGCTTGCTGTCTGAACACATTATCTTAATATAGGTAAGTATCGTCTATAGTAACCTCAGGAGAAATCAAACATAGGAATTAGTGAAGATGCGATAAATTATGGGGTGTATTCGTTTGGAGGTCTAAAAGCTTTTTAAGGGCACGCTCTTTTAGTGGGGTGTTTCCACAGAGACTCTTAAATAACATGAGAGGATTCTTAAATAACGACTGACGATTCTTAAATAACTAGTTAGGATTCTCAAATATCAGGTCTTAGCTTTGAGAAGAACCATATTTTCGTCATTCTCACAATGTATTACTCAATAATATGGCCCGACCGTATTACGGAACGTCTCCATCGTTAATCATAAAACTTCATATGGGGTTTATCTTCTTTACAATAGTTTAATCTGTCCTGCAATGAACCTGTGTGAAACTCAAATTTGTGACCATCTGGATCCGTAAAGTAAATCGACTTTCTATCTTTTCGATCTCTTGGCCGACCAGATAAGATATTCACATTCAAACCCTCAAGTTTTTCATAAATCTTTTCAAAATCTTTTTCCTCAATTGAAAAAGCAATGTGTGTATAGGAAAGGGATATTTCGTTACGCGGAATATCACTTTCTTCATTTAAGGCAAGCCACAATCCATTTAAATCAAAATAGGCAGTGGTCTTCCCCTCAACTAATAGCTCTGCATCAAAAACATCTTGATAAAACTTGATAGACTTCTCAAGGTCAGAAACAGAAAACAGAAAGTGGTTTACGCCATTCACAGTCATTCTATCACCTCAACATTAGTTTAGTTACTATTCCCATCATATAGATAAAATCCAATTTTAAAAAAGTCTTCCCAACGACAATATCCTCTACGATCATGATTGGCCCCTCTATATCGTTCTTCTCCATTGTAAAAGAACTATTATCGAACCTTAATCTCGATGCAATCTATTAACTAGGTTTGTCTGTTAAACTAGGTCTAGTTTGAAATTTGGCGAAATAAATCGAATAATCCCGGATTTTATCAAGTAGTGTCTAAACTGTCCGGCTGCATCATCGTTTTTAACCCGTCATCTTTCAGACTAATTTCAGATCTTTCTTGAGGAGGATTTTTTATGACAAAGTCAAGTTATACTGTAAGAAAATATATGATCTCTTCCGCATTGGTAACCACTCTTGCATTTACACCGGTTTTAAGTGGAAGTGTTTTTGCTTATGCTAATTCAACTTCTGTTGATCAAAATAATTCCAGCAGTGGTGCCCAAAGCGAGCAGCGAGTATCACTTTCTGAGACATCTTTACTAAAAAAAGGAGATCAGGGGGATAAGGTAAAAGCTGTACAATCAGAGCTGAAAGATCATGGTTATTATACCTATAACCTTGACGGGATTTTTGGCCCCATTACAGAAGATGCGGTGCGAAATTTCCAAGCTGATCACGGGCTTAAAGTGGACGGCCTAGTTGGTCAAAAAACATTTGCAGCGTTATCAGCGGATAACTTAGCATCCAACGAATCTACGACCAACGAGACAGCTTCTAATACACCAGCCCAGCAGTCCGATATTGTTTCTGTTGCAAAAAGCGTACTTGGAACGCCATATGTATGGGGCGGCACAACACCAAGCGGCTTTGATAGCAGCGGTTTCATCAATTACGTATTTGACCAGGTTGGCGTGGATTTATCAAGAACCGAAAGTGGGATGTGGCAAAATGATGGGGTAACCGTCGATTCTCCAAGCATTGGCGATGTTGTATTCTTCGAGGGTACATATGATACATCTGGAGCTTCCCACAGCGGGATTTATATTGGTAACAACCAAATGATTCATGCGGGCAGTGAAGGTGTGGTCATAGCTGATCTTAGTATAGACTATTGGCAAAACCATTATCTAGGTGTCAAATCCTTTAAATAAGTAAGAAGAACTAAAAGCCAGTGCACCGTGCACTGGCTTTTAAGTTATTTTTATGGAAATTGACTGATTACCAACAACCTAAGGCAATTCGTTTCCTGCAGCGAGATAGAGTTCATACCATTCTTTTCTTGTTAGTTCAATGTCAGAAGCTTTCGCAATGTCCCTTAAACGTTCCTGATTCATTGTGCCGACAACCGGCTGAATCGTCGCAGGATGGCGTAAAATCCAAGCGATCGCAATGGCAGAATCAGTTACACCTTTTTTCTCAGCAAGTTCCTGCAGTTTCGCATTTACTTCCGGGAACTCTTTATTCCCAACAAATGGCCCTTCGATCATACCGTGCTGGAACGGTGACCACGCTTGTACGGTGATATCATTTAAGCGACAGTATTCGAGAACATTACTATCTCGGACAACCGCCGGGTCGTTCTGCATGTTCACATTGAATCCCGCATCGATCATTGGAGTATGTACGATACTCAACTGCAATTGATTCACGATCAAGTCCTGTTTCAGATACTTGTTCAGCAATTCCATTTGCATCGGATTCTGGTTACTCACACCAAAATGGCGTACCTTTCCGCTTTCTTTTAATGTAGTAAAAGCTTCCGCCACCTCTTCCGGTTCAACTAATGCATCCGGGCGATGAAGCAGCAAACTGTCAATGTAATCGGTTTTCAATCGTCGAAGACTGCCTTCAACAGACTCGAGAATATGTTCTTTGGAAAAATCAAAGAGCCCCTCTCGAATCCCGCATTTTGTCTGCAGTTTCATTTTTTCCCGAACATCGTCATTCATGTCAATCGCATTCGAAAAAACTTCCTCTGACTTTCCTTTGCCATAAATATCAGCATGGTCGAATAAATCAACCCCAACGTCCAATGCATTCTCAATCACGTAGCCCGCCTCTTTTTTATCGAGTTCGTTCATCCGCATACAACCCAATGAAATTTCTCCAACTTCTAATTCACTGTTGCCTAATTTGATTCTTTTCAAAAATAGCACCCCTTTTTAATCGATAGCTTAATGCTACCATAAATTATTAAAGTCTTTCCCATTGTTTATGGAATAAAAGGAACTAACACGAGAAAATAAGATTCTGAGACTAAGAGAAACTTAATCTTATCTTACATCCTGTCTATTTTAACTCTCAATTATTCCTTGTATTAACCTTCCTAAAATATACCCCAGAATAAACTCTTTAATCTCGCAAGTTTACAAAAGTAAAAAACACTTCCGATCGGGAAGTGTTTTTACTATAAGCCTATCCTATTTCTCAAAAGCTCGTTTCAAAGCAGAAGCAGCCTTATCTATGCATTCTTTTCCTTGGTCTAAGACTCCTGGCATCCAGAAAAACCCATGAATCATTCCATCATAACGCTTTGCTTCGATAGAGACACCGGCTTCTTTCAAGCGCTCCGCATAGGCTTCTCCTTCATCACGCAGTGGATCGAACCCTGCAGTAACAACGAGCGCCGGCGGTAGTCCACTCAAATCATCAGCTAGCAATGGAGATGCGTAAGGATTTTTACCATCTTCCTCGTTCCGTAAATAATGGTTCCAGAACCACTCCATTGAATCTTTTGTTAAGAGATAACCATCGGCATTCTCCCGGTAAGATCGTGTGTCATACGAATGATTGGTGACGGGATAAATCAACAGTTGATAAGCTAATGAAATATCATTTTTATCTCGAGCCATTAATGAAACGACAGCCGCGAGATTTCCGCCGGCACTATCTCCCCCCACCGCTACACGTTCGCCGTCTACTTGAATCAATGCCCCGTTCTCCACGGTCCATTTCGCCACCGCGTAAGCATCGTCAGCGGCTGCAGGGAATTTATATTCTGGTGCCAATCGATAATCAACCGAAATGACGACACAACTACTTCGATTAGCAAGGAGACGGCAAGGGACATCGACTGTATCAAGATCTCCAATCACCCAGCCACCACCGTGGTAAAAAACTAACGCTGGAAAAGGTCCTTGTCCCTCTGGTGTATAAATTCGTACTGGAATATTTCCCCCAGGACCTGGAATCGTTCGGTTCTCCACTTTTTCTACTTCTTCGGGTTCTCCTGCCAAAAGGGAAAAATCCGCGGATTCCCTTGCTTCTTCTGGTGTTTGTTCATGCATCGGCGGTTCACCTGCTGCTTCCATTTGTTCTAAAATAAACTTCGCTTGAGGGTCAAGACCCATGGTAACTGCCTCCCTATATTTTTAATATATTGTTAGCGCTTTCAAAAATGCTGTTAATCATACTTTTTTTAAAGAGAATCCTTCGTAGCCTTTAGCCGTTACTTCATCACAAATTTGACGATAAGGGCCATAACCCCCTACATAAATCGGAAATCCACGCGCTTTCCCAGAAATGTTTGCTCCTGTATACCAAGAGTCCGTCTTTGTATAAAGCGTCGCATCCGCCAATTCTTTACAGTGTTTGCTCCAGTCCTCTTCAGCTCGATCTTCTGCTTCGATTACATCCACTTTGTTTTCGCGCAAATGCTCAATGCAATCCGTGACCCATTCTACATGCTGCTCAATGGTTGCCGGCATATTCCCTAACACAGAAGGGCTTTCCGGTCCTGTAAGCATGAACATATTCGGAAAACCTGCCGTGGTCAATCCGAGGTACGTTTTCGTTTTGGCTCCATTTTCCCATTTTCCTTTTAAGGAAACGTCATCTCTACCACGAATATCTATTTTGAAAAGGGATCCTGTCATTCCATCAAATCCTGTCGCAAATACGAGGGCATCTAGCTCATACTCATCATCAGCTGTACGAATTCCTTTAGAAGTAATCTCTTGAATCGGTGCTTCCTTCACATCCACTAAGCGGACATTTTTCCGGTTATACGTTTCGAAATACTCGGTATCTACGATAGCACGCTTTGTTCCGTAGTAACTGGAAGGGGTGAGTTTCTCCGCTGTTTCAGGGTCATCAACGGTTTCACGTATTTTCTCACGTATAAACTCAGCAACAAGTTCATTTGCTTCCTCATTCATCAGGAGATCGTTATAGGCAAATAAAATCTCCCAACCGCCTTTATCCCAGCCTTCCTGCAATACCCGGCGACGTTCTTCCGGCGTATCCTCTAGCACTGACCGTTCCCCGTGGATAAAACGCAAACCAGCCGCGGATTCCTGCATCTGCCTTCTAATCTTACTGTAGTTTTCTTTCACCTCATCAACGAACTCTTGTGTATATGCATGATTTCTCGCTGGCACACTGTACTGCGGGGTTCGCTGAAAAACGGTAAGGTGAGCCGCTTCTTTCGCGATGGCGGGGATTGATTGTATCCCACTGGAGCCTGTCCCGATGACTCCGACGCGTTTCCCGGTGAAATCTACTTTTTCATGGGGCCAGTGACCCGTGTGATACCAATCACCTTCAAAAGAATCAAGACCTTTTATATTCGGAACATTGGCCGTAGAAATACAGCCGACTCCGGTAATAAAGTATTTAGCTGACACACTCTCCCCTGTATCTGTTTGAATCTGCCATCGATTTGACTCTTCCTCGTATATGGCCGAACTAACGCGCGTATTAAACTGAATATCCGGACGCAACTCAAACTTGTCCGCGACATAATTAAGGTAACGCAAAATCTCAGGCTGCTCCGGATACCTAGAAGACCACTCCCATTCTTTAAAAAGTTCTTCAGAGAAGCTGTAATTATAGTAGACACTCTCTGAATCGCATCGCGCTCCAGGATAACGGTTCCAATACCATACACCACCGACGCCATCAGCTGCTTCATACACACGGGTAGATAAACCAGCCTCGCGCAAACGGTGAAGCATGTACATACCAGAAAACCCAGCGCCAATAACGACTGCATCCACTTGCTTTTGAGGTTCTCGTGAGGATGACATTTGACTCCCTCCTTTAATCTCTTCCTTTAATGTGGGCACTCAAAAAGAATTCTTGATTCAATATATGAAAAGAGATCTATTCTAAGAACTTAAATGATAACCTCGACATGGCAAAAGGCCCCTTCTTTTTAGAGCGAGGGGCCTACTATTATCTTATTAGAATTCAAATGTTAAATCTTTTAAATACTAAAAGCCAGTGCATCATCGCACTGGCTTTACTTCAGGGGTATTCACTTTTAAATGCTTGCTAGAGAAATGCCATTCTTTTTAGAAAAAGCTTACTCACTTCTGAACCTAAAATACATACGAACTCCGTTGTTCGTAAAATTCGTCCAATCTTTTACTATCAATACAGTGATTTTATTAAAATTAGTCAAGGACAAAAAATAACAGCCTCAATGAATTAAACCCTTAACTTTTTAAAAGCAAAGTAAAAGAAAAAGCCGTTTAAAATCGTCAACACAACAAGACCTATGAAGACATTGCTATAGATAATCTCGTGATCCTGGGAAATGGAAAAAGGATTCAACTTCATGTCAGTTTCGTAGTCTAATATTTTCCCGATAACCGCTCCACCAAATGCACCTGACATAAAATTGAATAGGTTATAGACCCCCATCCCTACACCTATTTCATTTCTGGGCAAAACAGTTGAGATCAAATTTGCAGTGGCCGTCTGGATAAAAGGAAAAGCGATATAGCTTATAATGATCACTATACTTATAACCCAAGCAGGACTTCCAATAAAGGTGGATAACAGGAAGAAGCCAATAATCATAAGTGCAAAAGCAATAAAGACTACTTGCTTACTGCCCCGCTTATCGGTTAAAATCCCAGCCCATCTACCCATAAAAGCAGCAGCCATTGCACCAGGAAATAAAGTAAGACCTATAAATAGCGTATTTAATCCGTTAACCTCACTTAACATAAGAGGCATCATAAACATCATGCCAAACATTGTCATGATCGCAAAAAATCCAGCGATAATGGTTGTTCGGTAAGGAGCGTTTCGAAACAAGTCCGGCCGGATAAACGGATTGTCACTGTTGAATATTCTCCACGCAAACAAACTAAAGAACATGATGCTTATAAGGATGTACCACCAAGTAAACAATGTAATAAAGAGAATGAGAGCAGCTACCGCTATAGCGATAAATACAGCGCCTAGAATATCAACTTTTCCTTCCTTCTTCTCCTCTTCAGGCATCCAGATTCGAAAAAAAGGAATGGTAATTAAAACGAGTGCAGAAATTAAAAATAAAAATTGCCAATTCAGGGCACCAGCGACAAAACCTCCGATCACTGGTCCAATACCAGAGGCGAAGGCCATTGTACTCGAGACAATGCCTAATACTCTACCCTTTTCTTCCGGAAAATATCTTGATGGGACAATAAAAGCCAAGGCAACAATGGAAGAAGCCCCCATTGCTTGAATCATGCGTGAAAAGACAACCATCAAAAAATTTGGTGAAAAAAAGCCCAAAATCGAACCAGCTGCAAACAAGCTAAGTCCAATCGTCAATAACGTTTTCAAAGGGTATATATCAGCTAATTTCCCATACATCAATGCACCGATTGCATAAAGAATGATATATCCTGTTACAACCCAGCTAACCTGTGAAGGCAAAAGGGAAAAAGATGTTGCAATATCAGGTACGGCAATCATGAACATGGTTCCATTCATAACAGAAAATAATAAGACAGAACACATCAGGAAGATGATCTTCTTTTTTTCTGACTTCGTTAGATTTTGTTCTACACTTAGTTGTTCAGCCATTGTTGTCACTTCCTTCGACCTCTCCTTTTCTTATTATTTGCAAGCCTACTTGAATATCATAAACAGCCCAACCGGTAAAAATCCAGAAAAGTGATTTGGGAAAAGCTTTATTTCTCATCACAGATCAACAATTCTAGTATTCTATCATTTGAGAAAGAGTTCTATCCACATCGAAAGTAAAAATACACTATCTCTTTCCAAGATGAAAACGAGAGAATGGATTGACTTATAATTGGTAACGTGATTAACTAAACATAGAATTTCAAAGGGAGTAGCTTTAACAGTGATTGTCGTTATTACAGAGTGAATTTTATTACTCTCGGCAATACTGGCAACTTACAGTATTGTTAGCAAGACCTTTGCCATCGTGGACGGTAGAGGTCTTGCTTTTTTGCGGTCTATACCAGTATAACTCTATAACTCGTACAGGCAGCTATTTTATTGGCATCATGAAAGGGGAAAATTTAGTGGACTCAATATGGCTTGAATATGGTTGGACATTATTAGTACTCATCGGTCTAGAGGGGATACTCTCAGCTGATAACGCTCTTGTTCTCGCGGTAATAGCAAAGCACTTACCTGATGAACAAAAGAAACGCGCCATTGACTATGGTATCCTCATGGCATTCATTTTTCGATTCGCTGCCATCTTTCTTATTTCATTTGTGGCAGGTGTTTGGCAAGTTCAGGCAATTGGTGCAGCCTACCTCATTTATCTAGGCGTAAAACATGTTTATGCAACGTTCTTTGTTTCGAAAAAAGAACACGAGGAAGATGAAAATAAGGCAGGATCTGGTTTTTGGCCTACAGTAGCAAAGATTGGCGTAGCTGACGTTGCCTTTGCCATTGACTCAATCCTTGCCGCCGTAGCACTTGCTGTCACTTTGCCAGCAACACCACTACCTAAGTTCGGAGGAATGGATGGTGGGCAATATATTGTTATCGTTACTGCAACTATAGCAGGACTAGTATTAATTAAATTCGCAGCAACCTGGTTTGTGCAACTTCTTGAGAAACGTCCTGGCTTAGAAACGACTGCCTACATGATTGTTACATGGGTCGGCGTAAAACTTGCTATTATTACACTTTCTCATCATAACGTCGGTATCTTACCCGAATCATTTTCACACAGCACCGGCTGGACAATTATTTTCTGGTCCGTTTTGATCATTATCGCAGCAGGAGGATGGTTTCTCTCAGATAAGGGCTCTTCTCAGAAAGAGTATTCAAATTAGAGAAATTCTCCAAAATTGAATATAGCAAAAATCCTGACCTAAGCTGTTTATGGTCAGGATTTTTTGAATTATAATGATCTAATAACGTCGCTAATGTTGCTATCCGGTCCTTTAACATAACTAAACTTTTTCACTAAACCCTCACACATCCCCTACACAGTTCCAGACAAAGACAAATTGTTAGAACAATTGCTAGTTGACCTTGCATTAATACATAGTAATCCCCACTAAAGGCCAATAAAATAAAGCAAGCAATAAGGTTATAATTATGATGGTACTTGTTAAAACACTCCCTACAACAAACATATCCCTCCCATTATAGTACCCGAGTGAATATGTCATCATATTTCCAATCGATTGTGAGGGGAATAAATAAGAAGTACTACTAGCCACAACACAAATCATTCCTAACCATACTGGATTAAGTGGGCTGCCATTTGCGAAAGTAAGTGCAACAGGTAATAGTGATGCCACCATAGCAGTGTAATTTGTAAAGACGATTCGAATAGCAACAAATATAAGCATAAGAATTAACGGTAGGACTAAATTAGGGATGTTTTTGAGATGCTCCTCAACTAGTGTGGTAATCGATACAACAACCCCGCTTGTTTGAAGTGCAAAAGCTATCGTAAAACCAGCAGCGAATAATAGCGGAACTCCCCAATTCACACCATTTTTAGCCTCTTCCCACTTAATGATATTGAATCCCGGAACAAACAACATTATACATATAAGGACAGCCGACATTGAAATTGGAATATGATGGATCTCTTTTGTTACCCATAAAATAATAAGAAGACTATACAGTACCCCTAATTTCTTTTCAGAAGCCGTCACATCACCCAACCTACTTTTTTCTTCTTCGAGATAATAATTTATACCCTTTAATTTTTCCAGCTTTACCGGGAAGAGCCAAAGTAATAACAACCAAAAAAACAGAAGTATAAGTAAAGAAATTGGGGTCATCACAATCATCCAATGTAAGTAGGACCATTCATAATTGAGCATTGATTCAAATAAACTAGCAGCGTATATAGAACCTCCTGCGCCTGTTAAAATACTAATAGTAGACAAATAGGGAACAAACGTAATAATTAGAATGATCGATTTTGAGAAATTAACCTCTAATTCATTCTCAAATGCTTTAATAAAGCTAATACCAATCGGAAGTAAAACACTTAGTCTACCTATTGCGTTTGGAATAATGAATGTTAGTAGAAATGCCAAGATGATAAAATTTAATAAAATTAACCTTATCCTGCCATAGGAAAGGGAAAGTATAAAAAAGGCAATTCGCTTATCTAAATTAGTTTTTTTTACTGCGGCTGCCATTATAAGCATTGACAAGACTAACCAGATAATTTCGTTTCCTAATCCTTGTGCTGCTTCTTCAAACGTTATTACATCAAGCAACGGGTATAACACAATAACGACCATGCTGGTTACGGCAGCTGGGATCACTTCCGTAAACCATAAAGTGATCGCAAATAGTAGAATAGCCAGAGTAGTCCACTCTTTATCGCTGGCCACATTTTCACGTGGAACAACATCCGCGACCAAGATCAACAGTAATGCTAAAAAAATAACCATCCACTTAACTGTTTGCTTTTTGTGCTTATCTGCATTCATCATAATGCCACCTTACCCTCAACTAATATTAGAAAGGTTTTCCTTACTTATTAGCCAAAAATAAGTAAAAACCTTGACTTTCATCAAGGTTTTTACCGAAAATAAATCATCCATTTAAACCAGTATATTTTTACTAGTACATAGCTCAATAACTTCTTTAATTGAGGAAAGGTTTTCAAAGTTTCCTACCTTTTCAATAACCTTCTTTCCATTCTCAGCACCAATAATTGGTTGGGTAAGTTTACTAAATTTAGTATCTAGATGCTCTTGTGTCATCGGATTTTCAATGCTTCCTGTTGCATGTTCAATTTTTACAGTGTGCTCTTCTCCATTAATTAATGTTAACTTGGCAGTTGCTTCATCTTCTTGCATGTTTGGATCAACAGTCGGCTTTACTTTAGAACGGAATGAAACAACATCGGGACGCAGAACAACTTCATCTTTATATTGGTCCTCACCTGCATCGCCTTCTAAAAATCCAACAGTTGCTGAGTGATAAATGCTAAATTTACCCTCTAACCCTGTCTGAGGTTCAGGCTTTCCAGTTAGCTCAAGAACGTATGGGTTTACAGTTACCTCAATTTCTTTTACATCCTTTACACTTGCGTAATCTCTTAACTTGATACATGCGTCGATGGATGGATGTAGTACAATACCACATGCATAAGGTTTAAATGCATTTTTAAGCAGCTCCCATTGTGTGCCCCAATTTTCATTAATACGATCAAGGTTATATTCTGGCGCTAATACAGAAGCAAAGCCTCTTTTAGCCTCTAATACCTGCTTAGAACTTGTAAAGCCCTTCTTCGCTAATAGAGCAGCTAACAACCCATTTTGGGCAGCCTTTCCTGGGTGAAATGGTTTTGTCATTGTACCAAACATTTCTCTTAAGCCACTTGATTGTGTTCCCGCTAAACCGAGTGCATGTAACATTTGTTCCTCATCGAACTTTAATAGAATCCCTGCGGCAGCTGCTGCTCCAAATACACCAGCAGTACTTGTAATATGCCAGCCTAAGCTATAATGGGATGGATATACTGCATTACTGATTCTTAATTCAACTTCGCACCCCAATACAAATGCTCTAATCAACTCTTTTGGCTCTAAATCATAGTGTTCCCCAAGTGCAAATACCACTGGAGCAATAGGACCACTTGGATGGTGGATTGTATCTAAATGTGTGTCATCAAAGTCGAAAATGTGGGATGACATTCCGTTTGTTAAGGAAGCCAGCAGCAGATCCACCTTTTCAGGCCTACCCAATACTGAAACTTGCTCTCCAGAATTTAAGTCTTCTTTTAGTTCTAGTACCATATCCATGGATTCGTGATAGGCAGCCCCTATTGCAACACCCATCCAATTTTGAATGCTTTTTTTCGCATGTTCCACAACAGAAGAAGGAATTTCCTCATACGTAGTATTTAAAACGTTTTTAACCAAAGTTCTTGTTTCCATCATAACCTCTCCATTTCTTAATCCTCATTTATTTTTAGTTTTTGCAAAGCTTTATTATAAGATTTACGAACATGTGACTTAATTACTGCTTCTGCTAATTCAGGATCCCAGCTTTCAATTGCATCCACAATCATCCGATGTTCTTTCAAGTTCTGGGGAGGCCGATTTTTGTTTGATAGTGATGTTACCATTACAAGTTGAATATGTGATTGTAAAGTTGTCAGAACATTTATTAAGTAACTATTCCCTGAGATTCTTGCTATTTCCATATGAAAATTACTATTGATTGTGGAAAGTGTATCTATATCCCCAACCTTTACGGCCTCCTCCGCATCAGCTAGAAGATTATTTAGCACAGAAATAGCTTCTTCATCTCTATTTTCAGCTAATAACCTGGCACCTAGTCCTTCAAGTACTTCTCTAACCTGATATAAATGTTTAATACGGTCTTTTGTCATCGAAATTACTTTAACACCTTTGTGTGGTTCAGACTCGACTAGCCCATATTTCTCTAGCCGTCTCAATGCTTCACGGACAGGTGTTCTACTTACACCAAGTTTTTTAACAATCCCTCTCTCTGTCAGCATTTTTCCAGGAGGAAATTCTGCAGTCTTTATACCGTCATATATATATTGGAACACTTTATCTGTTTTCATATCTTTTTCCATTTTTTAGAGAAGCACCCCGTGAAGCTATCGTAAACTCTATTTATTTTTTCTGCTTCTTGTTTTCTGTATAATTGGTAAAACAAGGGTTATTATTGAAACAGCTAGCAATATTACAGTAATAGGTCGTTGAAAGAAAAACGAGTAATCCCCACCACTGACCGTCATTGCTCTTCGGAAATTTGTTTCCATCATAAATCCTAATACTAAAGATAAAACCATTGGTGTTGTAGGCACATTACATTTCCTCAAAATATACCCTAATATTCCAAAGGTAACCATAATCCACACCGGGAACATTGTATTGCTGTAAGCGAATGCCCCTAGAATACATATACCTGCTACAAATACAGCAAGAATCCTTTTAGGAATAAGGACTACTTTTACCCATAGACGTGCACCACCAAGCCCAACAAGGGTCATAATGGGCACTCCAACAAATAGTGTAGCAAATATTGAGTAAGGTATTTCGGGATTGTCTGTGAACAACATTGGACCAGGTTGTATGCCTTGAATAGTCAACGCACCGATAATAATAGCGGCACTAGCAGAACCCGGGATACCCAGAGCTAACAGGGGCGCAAATGCGCCAGACACAGCTGCATTATTTGCACCCTCTGAGGCTGCTATCCCTTCAGGATTCCCTTTGCCAAAAGTATCCTTAGTTTTGGAAACCCTTTTCGCTTCATTATAACTGACTAGGGAGGCAATTGTTGTTCCTGCTCCAGGTATAACTCCGATAAAATAACCCAGAAGTGGTGCACGGACTAATGTGGCCCACATTTTTTTAAATAAACTAAATGGTGCTCCAATCCCCTTCAGTTTTTCTGACTTAGCAGGCTTTTCTTTTACATCCTCCAACATATACAGTACTTCAGAGAGCGCAAACAAGCCAATTAATGCAGGTAAAAATGGCACCCCTTCAAACAGACCATTGGTAAAGACAAACCTCGGAGTTCCCATTACAGGATCTAAGCCAATCGTAACTATTAAAAGTCCCAGCAACATGCTTAGCATCCCTTTTAAAAGGGACTCTTGACTCAAAGAAGCCACTAAGCTTAGACCAAATACTGCCAAAGCAAAATACTCTGTCGGCCCAAATTCTAAGGCAAAACTTGCCATAGGGACAGCGGTAAAAACCAGTAAGACTGAACTACTAAGAGCACCGATTGCCGAGGCAATAATTGAAATAGTTAATGCTTTTCCCGCTTCCCCTTTTTTCGTTAACTCATACCCGTCAAAAGCTGTAGCAGCCGCAGCAGGCGTCCCAGGAGCATTTAACAGAATAGCTGTTATCCCTCCCCCGTATTCAGCAGCCATATAAAGAGACGTGATAATGATCATTGCCATTACAGGGTCCATTGTAAACGTAAATGGAATGATTAACGCAATCCCAATACTAGGAGTTAAGCCGGGCATCGATCCAATAAAATATCCTATTGCAATACCAATAAGAAGTCCAAGAAAGTGTGATAGTTGAAAAACATGTGAAAAACCAGTTAACATACCTTCTATCATGTAAAATCCCCCTTTACGGTAAAGGCACTCCTAGTAATTGATCAAACATTCCAAATGCAAAAAGCTCAAAAATTAGTGTGGTCATTACAATCGACTTCCAGTTTGTTTCACTTGCTAAGAATAATAGAACAGGAAAAAAAATAGCCGTCGAAATGTAAAAACCCAAAATCGGAATCAATACTACAAACGCTATGATAGATCCAACTGACATAAGGATATTGCCAAACCTCTTAACTACTATTCTACTGTCGTTGGCTTTGTTAAATAGTGAGTTTAGAATGATCGTAACGGAAAAGATAATCACCAGAATTGAAATAGCTTTGGGGAAGGCAGCGGGGCCGACACCTGCTTTATTTACTGCCTCCGGAAATTGTTGTGCACCTATAAAAAAACATAGGGCAAATATGATTGAAATTGTTCCTAATACTAGATTACCCGTCTGCATTCTCAACTTTTCTCACCTCTTTCTAGAAGGGGACTTTTAGGCCCCCAACAATTAATTACTTTATTCCCAATTTATTGAGCCAATCGTTATTAACCTCCATCTGTTTATTTATAAAATCAGTAAACTCTTTATAATCCATGTACCCATATTCTGTCTTAGATTCTTTTAAAAACTTCTTGAACTCATCAGTGTTCATCGCTTCCTCAAAGGCCTCACTTAATTTTTGTAAAACCTCTTCCGGTACATCACCATTTGTATAAATACCTCTAAATTGAGCCCAATCAACATTTGCATCGAAACCAGCTTCTTCATAAGTTGGAACTTCAGGCAATGACTCTAGTCTTTCCTCGTTAAAGACCCCTAGCACCCTTAGCTCCCCAGACTCAACATATTGCATAACTTTCCCCGGATTAGAATTTGCCACGTCAACATGATTGCCCAACAAAGCAGTTACTGCGTCACTTGTGCTCCCGTAATTCGTCCATGTACCTTCAACACCAGCAGTATCAGCGAATATATTCCAAGCCACATTATGTCCGGACCCTACTGCTCCATATCCACCTACTTTGATTTCACCTGGATGCGCTTTCATATAATCAACTAAATCACCAAGTGTTTTAAACTCACTATCCGCATTAACAGCTAGGATGTAAGGATCCAACTGTACTCTTGTGACAAATGCAAAATCTTCTGGACTAAACTGCCCCTTTAAATTGCTGTTCCAAGCTCCCACATGGGTCGGTGTAATTGATGCCAAGGTATAGCCTTCCGAATCACCGGACTGGAGAGCGGCCATTTGTGCTGCACCACTACCGCCTTTCTTGTTTTCTACTATTATAGATTGCCCTAGAATAGGCTCTGCTTCTGTCGCCAATTTACGAACCATTGTATCTGTAGGACCCCCGGGACTCGTATGAACAATTATTTTTATTTCCTTATTAGGATATCCACTACCTTCCCCATCTGAGCTTTCAGATGCACCCTCTCCCGTTGTTGTTGATGAACATGCTGCCAGAATTAATACTAATGTAAATAAGAAAATACCCTTAAAGCGCTTACAGATTTTCATCTAGATCTCCCCTTTCCTCTTGTTAATTAGGATTGTATACCATTAACTAAACAATTACAATACTTAAAATAATTTTAATTGGTTGAAAATTACTTAAAACCCTTTATAAAAGGCGCTAATTGATTGTTTTTGAATGTTATTCACATTTGATCACCTGTATTTTAAATTAAATTTGGTATACCATTAACGAGGAACTAATTTTTTTAGCTTTAACTACAAACTGCCCATGCATCCTTGGTGGTCAAGAATGCATGGGCAGTTAAAAGTTAATAGAGTATAAATCAATTTCTATAACACTAAAACTTTCTTATTCATACAATACTTCCCTATCAGTTTAATCGATGTGATTACCTCCCAAAACCCTAATGCGATCGATTTAATCAATCTCCATCTCTAGTAACGCACTGCTCAAAGTTTTTCCATGAGTGTCCATAGCAAGCGAAGTCGTGACTCCACCAAGCAAGCTTTGATAACAAACAAAATTTAATGCTTTAATATTAGGTAGTTCATAACGAACCACCTCCCCTTGAACAACATCTTTCAAATGATTCTTCACTGCTTCCGGTGTGACCTTTTCACATAACTTTTCAAAATTCTTTTCTTCATAAGGAATGAGAGATAGGCTCAGAATATCTCCTTTGTCTCCGGCGCGACTATGTGCAATCTCGAATAGCTTCAATTTGTAGCTCCACTCCTCTCTTCACCCTTTATCCATTCATTGAAATAAACCTCTGCCTGCACTTTTTCTCTGTTAATCAAGGTGGAAAGAACACCTATAGATTCAGTGACTTTCTTTCGAGCTCCTCCACCAGCTGCCGGTCCATTTAAGTACAAGGCTTCTACTTCCTCCCCTATTAATCTCGCCATTTGTTCGGAATCATGATACCCGGCGGCACGGAGCCTTACTTCATATGGAGTTGAGCCATTAAAATGTGTTCGATGGACAGATGATAATCCGATAAAATCAATCCGTAAATTTGGAAAGTCATCTATTAGGCGCTTCTTCAAAATCTCCCCTGCTATTTCTGCACGGGTTAACGCACTTGTACCCGCATAAGAGATCTCTCCTTCTCCTAAATAGCCCGCATGATAGCCAACAGAAACTTTCAAAGACTGAGGACGTTCCTTACCGCTACCGTTTAATACCTCAACCTGATTTTTCCCTACCTCCTGTAACTGGACAGTTGAAAAGTCGACTATAACGTCGGGGGTCTTGTATTCAGCTGGATCATGGACTTCGTATAACAACTGCTCTTTAACCGTTCTTAAGTCAATAAGCCCACCCGTCCCTTCCACCTTTGAAATGACGGCACGGCCATCAGCATCGATCGTGGCAAAAGGAAACCCAATGTTTACAAGATCAGGTACCTCTTTGTTATGAGCATCGGCAAAGTATCCCCCACTAATCTGACTTGAACATTCAAGCAGATGGCCTGTCACCAGCCCCTGGCCTAATTTGTTATAGTCCTCTAATGACCATCCAAAATGGTGAACTTGCGGCGCAAGAAAGAGAGAAGGGTCAGCCACTCTGCCCGTAATAACAATATTCGCATCAGACTCAAGGGCCGGTAGTAATGCTTCAACTCCAAGGTAAGCGTTCGCCGAAATAATCGAGCCACATTCAGAAATTGGACGATTCGTTTCCCAAGGAATTGCATTTAAGTCGAGTTGATCAAGAACATCATCCCCGGTTACAGCTGCCACTTTACAAGACAGGTTCAATTCTTTTGCGATTTCGAGTATTTTTTCTGCTGCGGCGATTGGATTTGCAGCTCCCATGTTTGTAACTAAGCGAACATCTTTTTCTAAAAGTAACGGCAGTAGTTTTCGTATCCTTTTTTCCAGCAAAGGATCATAACCGCCACTATCCTCATGTAGTTTACGTTGTTGCGCAAGTGCAATTGTACGTTCAGCTAAACATTCTAAAACTAGATAATCTAAATCTGCGTGTTTTAATAAAACCTCTGCCGGCTCTATACGGTCACCCGAAAATCCAGCACCTGATCCGATTCTTAACATCATTCAATCCCTCTTTTCGCGTTCATCTTTGTTCTTACTAATCGATTTGAAAAGCATCTAATTTATTCCCTATATACAACAGCTGTCGGTGCTTCTTCCTCCGGGACTAACACGGAACGCAGCCCGATAATTGGCCGAACTCGATTCCCCATCGGGCCCCATTTCCCTGTACCAGACGGACCATTCACAGCCATTGGATCGATTTCTTTACGTAATTTTTCTGCATCATGTAAAGACTCCGTTTTTAATGCCACACGTAAAATAAGTTCGTAAGGTGTTTCCTCAAGAGACGAAGAGGCCTCACGATGTACACTGTTCACTCCTAAATAATCCCATCTCATTTCTTTAGGCCTAAGAGAAATTTGTTCAAACCGATTAATTAAAATTGACTTAGCCACTTCCGATCTTTCTCTTGCACCTGGTCCAGCAAACAACATCATTTCTTCAGCAAGATAGCCTTCCTTTAAACCCACCAGAACTTTTAACGCACCGGTTTTGGGACGGCCAACCCCTTCATGGCAAATCACCTCGACACGATCTTTCCCGGCATCAAGAAAGCTGACCTTCGTAAAATCAGCTACAACATCTGGACAAAGATAATTAGCGGGATCCTGTACCTCATATAAAAGCTGCTCCTTACACGTTTCCGTTGAGACAACGCCACCGGTATTTGATAGCTTCGTAATGTAGATTTTATCTTCACTGACTTCCGCAATTGGGTGGCCTAACTCGCCAGGATTTGGCACATGCTTATATCCTGGATCTGAAAAATATCCCCCGGTAATTTGACAAGCACATTCCATTAAGTGACCAACGACCATTCCTTTTGCAATGGCATCGTAATGATCGAAGTCCCAATCAAACTCATAAGCTAGCGGACCAAGATAAAGACAAGCATCCCCTACCCTTGTCGTAACAATAACGTCCGCTTCATTTTTTAACGCATCAACGATTCCTTCAGCACCAAGGTACGCTTCAGCAGAAACAATATCATCCTTGTAATCGCTAATGGATTCTCCGTCTTCTAAAAATGCGAATGCTAGATCCGTAATGTTATCTGTCAATATGCCGCCGTTTACCGCTGCTACCTTAAGATTGTTGATCCCTTGAGATTGAGCCACTTCCAAAATCTTTTCTGCAGCCCCTTCAGGGTTAATCCACCCCTGGTTCGAAATGATTTTAATTCCCTTCTCTTTACATTCTTTTAAAATTGGACCAAGACGATCTACTAAATAGGGATCGTAACCCGACGTATTTGGATCATCCACTTTTTTCACCTGCGCTTCGCTCATCGTCACTTCTGACATCGATTCAAAGCAAAGGTAATCCAGATTGCCATGTTTGACTAAATCCTCAGCTGGTCCAAATCTATCTCTAGACCAGCCAGTGGCTGCTCCTAGTTTAATCTTTTTCACTATGAACCACCGCCTCTTTTATCCCTGAATGAGAGCTTTTCATATCCTCACTTCTTGTCACGTAATCATCTGTTACTTCAATAGGCATTGTTAAAACCCGGGAAGATAAGGACTTCCCCGATTCATCAAAAGCCAGCGTTCGTGATCGGCCCCCTCCCAGCGCACCTTCTAATACAAAATTCAAGGCACCAATGTTGGGGGCTTCATATCTTTGAATGTTTCCATTGGTTATCGGTCCGTAGAGCTCACGGACAGCATCAATCGTTACCTGTTCCTTTATGATTGCGTAGTCTTTTTCTTTATAAGCGATGACTGACACATTGACCGTGTCACCCTTTTCACCTGATCGTGCATGCGCAACCTCTCTTAACTGAACCCGTTTCATACTATGCCTTCCTTTCCAGCTGGTTATAGCAGCCCCATAAATAATGCGACAGTTGCCATGATAGCAGTAATCGCAAAGCCCAACGGAATAGCCTTTTTCTGGAGATCCCCTAAATCCACGCCCGCCAAGCCAATCAATAAAAATGTAGAACCTGTCAGTGGACTTATTGGAAATCCAACTGTCATTTGTCCTAAAATAGCTGCACGTCCCATTGTTACTGGTTGAACTCCAAATGTTTCTGCTGTCGCACTCAACACAGGTAGTACGCCAAAATAGAAGGAATCTGGGTCAAAAAGGAGACTTAGCGGCATCGAAAGATAAGCTAGAATAACCGGCAGGGCCTGACCCCATCCACTTGGAATCGCAGCTGCCGAAGTGTTCGCCATCGCCTCGATCATTCCCGTCCCTGCAAGGATACCTGTAAATATTCCGGCAGAAAAAATTACTGAGGAGGTGTAGATCGCACCACGAGCATGCGCCTCAATCCGATCCTGTTGCATCGCCACCTTACGATAATTCATCATTAACGCTAGCGGTACCCCAATAACAAACGGAATGGCCAAAGGCACAATCCCCATCACCAAAACCACAATAACCGCGATGGTTAAAAGGAAATTTGGAATCAACATTTTCGGACGCTTGAATTTTTCATGATCTGACCCTTTTTCCGGATCAAATGAATCATGCGACTCCTCCGCGTTCACACTTGCAGCTGTCTCACTAATCCCAACGCGTTTACGTTCTTGCTTACCGAGCCAAAAAGCTGCTATCAAGACGCAAACCAAACCAGTGATTTGTACTGGTATCAACGGAGCATAAAGTTCGATCACATCTACATTTAACGCAGTGGCCGCTCTTAAAGTCGGCCCACCCCATGGCACCAAATTCATTGTTCCGGCACTTAACGCAGCAATCACCGCTAACGTTAACGGGCTCATTTTTAATGCTTTGTAAACAGGCAGTAGGGCTGAAATCGTAATAAGGAAGGTACTAGATCCTGAACCGTCTAAATGTGATGCCATAGCAATAATGGCTGTACCTACTGCAATCTTAACCGGATCTCCCCCGGCATACTTAATGACGCCATTAATCAATGGGTCAAATAATCCGGCATCGAACATGATTCCGAAGAAGAGAATAGCGAAAGTAATCATAATACCTGTCATGGCAATGTTAGCCATACCGGTTCCCATAAACTCGCCAAGTTCCCCAATGCCAAACCCAGCGATCAGGGCAATGACAGTAGGAACTACGACCAGTGCAAAATGAACCGAAGTCTTCTTCGTCAATACGAGGTACAACAAAATCGCAATGATTAAAAAACCGTAAAAAGCAAGCATGATTTTCCCCCTTATTTTGAAATAGTTTCACTTATATACGATGCAAGAAGTGTGCCAAAGAAAAAGAGCCTTATAACAAGGCTCGAATATTTTATATTTCTAAGAAATTATAAGTCCAGTATATTTTAATCTTCATAATCACCACTATTGTAAGCGCTATCAATTAATTCTAAAAAAATAGAACTGTATTCCAGTTTTTTAGAACTCATTTGCCCATTTTATTATAGAGGGTTGCCAAAGAAATACCTAATTGTTGCGCAGCCATCTTTTTACCATCAAGTGTATCTCCACAGGATTTTATCGTTTGCCTGATGACCTCTTGTTCTGTGTTTTTTATAATTTCTTTAAGGCTCTGATGAGAATAAATATTCGTTATGGATCCATGCTTGCAAATGACTTCTGGTAAGTGCTGTGGTTCAATATCATTCGTTTCAGTCATACTAAGAGCATAGTGAACCGTATTAAATAGCTCACGTGTGTTCCCTGGCCAATCGTACTGACTAAGAATTTGACGTGTTTCTTCTGTAAAGCGAATGGCCTGTGTTGTCCCTGCTTGGTCAATCAAATCATTAATTAGTAACAGAATGTCCTTTTTCCTCTCACGCAATGGAGAGATCTTAATCGGAACACCATTCAGCCGATAATATAAATCTTCTCTAAACCGCTTCTTCTCCACCAATTTCCCTAAATCTTTATTTGTTGCCGTAATCACTTGAACATCGATTTCCTGTTCGTTGAGACCGCCGACTTTACGAACTCTTCCTTCTTGCAATACACGGAGTAGCTTCGCCTGAAGTTCAAAAGGCAAATCTCCTATTTCATCAAGGAAAAGCGTACCATAATTAGACAGTTCAAAGAGACCGACCTTCCCACCCTTTTTAGAACTAGTAAACGACCCTTCCTCATAACCAAACAATTCGCTTTCAAGAAGTTCGGCCGGGATTGCAGCACAGTTAACAGGAATAAAAGGAAACTTTGAACGAGGGCCTTCACTATGAATTGCCTGGGCGAACAACTCTTTTCCCGTGCCGCTCTCTCCTTGAATTAAGATGTTTAAATTAGCATACGCTGCTTTTTTTGCCAGTTCTACGGTATCCTTTAACCCGCTATCTTTCCCGATAATATCACTAAACGTATACTTAGTTTGATACATATGACCAACGGTGTTCTCCAGTCTAGCCAATCGTTCCTTACTACGTTTAAGCTCTTTCGTGAGAAAATGAACCTCATTTAAGCTTTTACAAACAGACACTGCCCCAACAATTTCTCCGTGTTTGTACACAGGTGCTGTATCGATTACATATTCGATTTGCCCTTCCCTGCGGTAGATTCCTGCTCTTCGCTTGCCGTCCCTTAAAGCCTTCGGTAGGATCGCCCCTTTGCGCACATCTCTTAAAGGCTTGCCGACAATCGCTTCTGGTTGCACACCTGTAATGTTGGTATATTCTGTATTAACAAACTGTACAATGCCCTGTGAATCGATCACTAAGATCCCATCATTAATGGAGTCAATGGTTTCTTCCAGCCAATCGGTATAATTTTTTTTATAAAAGTCGTTTTTACGAGATCCCTCAGCCACTCAACACTCCCCCAGATATAATTTTTCAGACTATTCTATTATTATCATATCATGTTGAGGGCTTTTAGAATCAAGAAAATATAGGAATTAACCCTTCTAGGCATCACGACCGCTTGATACAAATGGAAAAACCACTAAACTCCAAATACTTTTTTAATTAGAAAGGGAAGCTTATCAAAGTGGTTCGATGCCCCCTGTTCAAGAAAATACCCGAGTGCGGAAGAATATTATATAACGAAGCACCAGTTAGTTTAGAAGATTAATTTTCGAATTTAATTATATTCAGTCTCCATAGGCTAAAATATGGCTAGTGTGCCTGACCCCCGAAGCGTTAACGAACCGGGGGTCAGACGCTTTTAACTCAATT
Source organism: Halobacillus amylolyticus (assembly GCF_022921115.1). NCBI lineage: Bacteria > Bacillati > Bacillota > Bacilli > Caryophanales > Bacillaceae > Halobacillus > Halobacillus amylolyticus. The sequence goes on from NZ_CP095075.1 coordinate 1,899,006, forward strand.
TATTTCAAAATCCACCACTAAACTCATTCCTTTATTCCATTTAAAAAACGCCTTTCCTGTTTCGAAAAAGCGCTTCTTAATGGAACATTAATTCATCTGAATGTTTCACTTTCCATTTCAGTTAACCATTTATCTATTGCTTTGACGGGATAATAATATTCATAGCCAATCTGTATGTATGGAATTTTACTTTTTGTAACGTTACCGTCTTTTTTGGGTAGTAATTTGGCTAATTGCTCTTCATTTATCCCTAAGTATTCTCCTAGTTCTAAATGGCCCATCAATTGTTTATTCGTATCTGTGACCACTTTAACTTGGTTTAATTCCTTCTGGGACTTATCCTCATTGTTTATTGAGGTAGAAACCATCCACGCTCCTACCAAAATGCAAATTCCTAAAAATATTAAAGATAGACTAACTGCTCTTTGTTTCATAGAATCCTCCCAAAAAATCCATCATATTACTGCCTAATACTTAAGTATGGATAAGGCAACTACTTTATGTAACAATCGCCCTCTTTTAAAACAAGACGAACGACTTCCTTATATGCTGAACAAGTAAAGGAAGACCATTGGATCAAAGTAAACAATTATCAAACTGGAAGGCACCGTATGTAAACTCAATTCCGATCAGTTTAATGCTTATATTTTCGATACAACTTATATAACAGAGCTAATACGGTCAGTACGATTGTTATTTTTATTGAAAAACGCAGCACTTCAAGGACATATTCAGTCAAATCTTTTTCATATCCTGTATAACTCCCGTTTAAAGCAGGAACCGTTACGGTTTTATCGATGAATAATATTCCAATAGCAAGCGAGCAAATAAAACCATATACACCGGTTTTCACAAGAAATTTTTCCAAAACACCATCCCCATTAACCAAAATTCCCTAATGTTACTCTAATTTAATTACTATAATACGTAAATAACAGTAAACAGAAAAAAACCCGATCTTATTCGTAAATTGTGCCCCTTTAGCAGAACAAGGGTGCAATACTTATTTCGGAAAAGCCCCCTTATAAAAAGAACGTACTAACTTATGAATTTTTGTAATTGCATTATGTGGGGAAGGACGAATATCAAAAATAATCCAATTAACATATGAACCATATAACTTGTTCTATTCTTACCTTCTCTTAATTCCCATAGACCAATAGTTACAAAATATAAACCGACCATAAACACTATGGCTGATACCAATAGCCACCCCATTAATTCTCTCTCCTTCTTAATTTTCTTCTTGAACAAAACCGCCACGTTAGCGTTTAAGAACATCTCCACAATCCGCATTCTACTTATCATAAATATTCATTTAATCACTTAAGAGCTCTTCAATTATCTGACCCTTTGCTTAAGAATCTTATTCCTATTTAATTTAAGAAAAAACAGCTGTGCTAAGCACCCAGATCTACATGGACCAGAATCAGCCTCAAACTAGTCTCCTTAAAACCCACTATAGCCCCTCAATTATTATTCAAATATGTATTCTAGAAATAAAACACTGTCTAGAACGAAGATCCATAAAAATAAAAAGCACACTTCAATACATAATAATAAAGAAAATCCTTTAATCGACCCTAGTCTTAATTGAAAATAGTAAAACGCTCCCCAAATAACGAATAGAGTAGCGATAAATAGATATTCCCCGGTATAAGGATCTGATTGTGTAACAAATTTCAATCCAAAGTAAAGAAAGAGCCCAAAGACTATTAAGCCTACTAAGAAAATTACATTTGCTATATGTATGAAGGATTTCATTACCTCTACCCCTTTCTATTAACATCTCTTCGACGATATCCCCTTTTTGTCCGATAAGTGTGGTGGTTTATGTAGCAAAACTAATGCGAACCGCTAATTTCAATTTAATAAGAAGCCCTGGGTTGAAACATAAAATAAAAAAAGACACACCATAACGAACATATAGCCCAGGAATGACTTTCGACTTTTATTTAACTCTTCTAGCCCCATTACTAACATTAATCCCCCTAAAAACAATGTCATTATTGGCGATAATTTCAAATTTCCAGTTATTAATGTATAACCAGATATAGCAATAACAAGTATCGATAAGATCATTCTACTAATTTTTAACAAGCTACTCCCCCTGAAATGTAAAATTCTTTTAAATAATACTAATTACTTCAAACCTTAATCGTTTAACTCAATCCTTTCGTTATAAAAAGTCACTTGGACACTCCCACGTGTTCTCTTACTGGTTTAATGTCAAATAGCCAAAAACATCATACTGAACGACAGAGCAAACATCATTTTCCCCATAAACTTTTCAGAAAGCAACAGTATCATACTTCTCTTTTTCTTCTTTTGGCAACGTATTATAACCTGCAATTAAGGAGGAACCTTTCCCATTGATTAAGAAAACTCCTAACCACAAGAAATAATCCAATTACAACACCCCAAACCAATTTCGACTAGCGATACTTTATGATTTTTTTCGATTCCATTCAAAATATGCCTAAAAACCCAATTGACTCACCGCAAAAAGACAAGATACAAAAAATAAAATAAGCGGTTTAGTTGAAAATATGAGCGTGCTCACTATAATAGCGACCCCAAAATTTATGCGTAATGCCCAATCGTCTTTTTTATGAAAAGTCATTAAGATGATTATACGAGAACCACTTCTTTTTATCAGCCCGATTTTGCGGCGAAGAATAGCTGGAATCACAGTCACGAGAAAAAGAACGAATGCCATAGTGATTGTAAGTTTATTCCAAAATCCGTAGTGTTCTATTTAAATTCAGCTCCGTTTTATTTTTGACTCTTCCTTTTTATACGATGACGAACAGGTCGAAGTTTCATGGTAATGGTAACTTACCTAAAATTAAACATTAGACTGATAAGAAATTTTTCGCGACACTCAAAACGGCTAATCTAAAAACTAAAGCACCCGTTTAAAAAGGTTAATTTTCGAATTTAATCATATTCCGTCTCCAGAGGCTCTAAAATAGAATATTCCCAATGTTATTATCCTTAACAGGTACGAGGAGGTGTACTATGGTACCATCATCTAAGTCCATTAAATGTCCATACACCACTCGATTAAACTTTATGGCTGTTGTTGATGCGCTTATTCCATCTAGTTTGATGACATTCCCATCTGGATGGACATTCCAATATGGTGCATTGGATTTGTCTATTTGGAAGTACCTGCTCATGTCTTTTGACAACTTGCCAACGCCATTATCAAGCGAGACCTCTCAACTTCTGGACCTTTCAGTTATATACGAATATAAGGAACGTTATCCACATATCTACAAAGGACTATTTTCAACTTTATCCAGGAATGACAGGTTAAAGGCCATCACCCGTTTAGAAAATCTAGAGGTTCCTCTCGATACTCTTCCTATTCCTTATAAGAATAACCCCACTCTTTTACAGATAATGATCGATTCTTTATATCAACTAACTTTCTTTGGCTACTATTCTGAATGGTACGGGTATGCTGACACCCGCTATAACCCACCCAGTTTCAGGCACCTTCGCACCTATCCAGTAAGCTGGGCCTATACGGGATATCCCGGACCTTCTTTTGGTTATCGAGATTTTAGAGGTTTTTTATTAAAGATGAGAGACTTAGAACCGGAGTGATTTTATATGCGAAAACAGGACGTGATTGTAATCGGGGCAGGCGGTGGCGGGGCCGTAATAGCTAAGGAACTAGGAGAACTTGGGCTACATGTTCTTGTGCTGGAAGCGGGACCGTGGTATGGAAATAGGAAATGGCCTAGTCCAAATACCGAAAAAGGCGAAGTTTGTAGCAGGAGTCCCGATGATTTAGATGTCAACCTCTTCAGGGAGAGTTACGATAAATTAGAAAATAATATGAATGATCTAATAGCAGGAAGACTACGTTGGGGGCCTGCTAATCAGGAAAATCCCCCCTGGAATCGATCATATCAGCAAAGAGGTTTTGTGTGGCAAAATTCGGGAGTGGGTGGTTCTACTCAGCACTATCTAGCAAACTCTCCCCGTGCATTTCCATCTGCTATTGATGGAGAATGGCCTCTAACCTACCGTGAACTGATTCCATTTTACGAGAAAGTTGAAGCTGAGTTACCAGTCGAATTCGCCCCCACTACTTCTAAGGAAGAATTATTTTATTTTGGAGCAAAAAAAGCTGGCTGGAATCTTTTAGCTACTCTCAATGTTGTATCCCCCGGATATCGTCCCCAGCCCAATGCGATTTTGCCACCCAATGCAAACCTTCTTAATCCAGCCTACTCTGAAGAGCAGCTTTCATGGATGGAAGGTTGTACACTTGCGGGCCATTGTATAAATGGCTGCCCCCATGGACCATCTGTTGCAAAAATTGCTAAACGCTCCACGAATGTCAGCTATGTACCCTTAGCTTTAAATACCGGCAATGTGGAGATCCGACCTAATACATTCTCATATGAAGTGATTACTGAAAACCACCCTAAAGTAGGAATAAGGGCAATTGGAGTGAAAATAAGAAATACATGGACTGGTGAAAGGGACGAATTATTTGCCGACTGTATCATTGTAGCAGCCGGGGCGATTGAAACCCCCGGCTGTGGATCAATTCCTCCTTGCCTTTTAACCAATGGGTTGGCAAAGGAATTGTAAATCATAACATGGATATGATTACTGGAGTTTTTAAAGAAAAGGAACTGCTCCCTATATTAGGGAGCACTGATGTAAATCCATTTACCGGTCATACATCCGGTGCTAGGCTAGACTTTCCTGGTTTAGGCTCCATTCAAGTGATTGGAACTAGCCCAGGGTTAATGGCGAGCTTTACTTACGCATTAGGTAAGTCAGAAACTAATAACTCGTTTAAAAAAGGGCGGGTTTTTGGAAAAGAATTAATAGAGTTAATGGCAGAATATAAAAGTTCATTGAATATCTTAATTGTAACGGACGATGAAATTGATAGGAATAACAGTGTCTCTGTTTTACCCGCCACCCTTGATGAAAATGGAGCTATCCCATCGATACGTTATGCTCCGACAAGGAACACTCGAAGAAAAAAGAGGGAATTGGTGAAGATAGCAGCAGACATCCTCCTTCAAGCTGGGGCGAGAAAAGTGGTCCATTCAGATTGGCCAGATGGCTTGATGATTCACATAATGAGTACAATGAGAATGGGCTATGTCGTAGATCAAAACTGTGAATCATTTCAGGTTAGCCGATTATTCATAGCGGATAATAGTGTCCTAAGTAATGGGCTGGGGGGTCAAATCCAACTCTAACAACTCAAGCTTTAGCTATAAGGACTGCTGAGAAAATCTATAAAAAATACTTTTGATATAAAAAAGTGTATCTTCCCGAAACTCAATAACGGATTTAATCAAATAGCTTCTTTAGGAAGCTATTTGTATTGTAATTAACCTCCGATTTGGGATTAAAAAAATCAACTTTTGTTTATGTACGGTACGTTGATCATCCTTTTCCAAATGGTGAGAGGTTGGGTTTTCCTTCAGCAGTTTTTATCCACTCTCAATTTTCATGGCGAACCTTATTCTATAGAAGACCCGTGGATTTTTGTAACATTATTGAGTAACTCTCTGACTTTAGTGGCCAGTTTTAGATTACTATATACAGGAAAACAAATAAGAGTGATACTTGTTTAATACGTTTCGCGTCATTCCACAATCACCCATCGATTTTCCCCGGCTCAATCAGATCCGTATCATCAGGTATGTAACCCAATTGCCTGCCCATTGACACGATTTGCCCTTTGTGATGAAATTCATGAGTAGCCGCATGTGTATAGAGCCAGAGGGGTGTGAGTTCTTCCTTTTCATCTTGCCATGGAACAGGGCCGGTAATACTAAGGTTCCACTGCCCTTCAAAGTCCTCAAGAAATTCGTAAACAAGATTATCTACCTCTTTAAAAATCCGTCGCATGTCTTTCACGTTTCTCACTCGGTCAGGTGTTACCAAAGTGAGCCCTTTTCTAAGGCCAAAATTACCCAACCAGGATTGATAACATTCCGCAACGTGTACATGTAGGTTTCGCATAGAGTTCCGTCCGAATTTATCAAGTTCGTAAGTGTAATGTTCTGTAGTTGGTTTTTCACAATATTGAAACAGTTCTTCCCTAGTGTGCTGAATCCAGTCATACTGTTTCTTCAATACATTCATTGATTCCACACTCCTAAAAAATCAATTCTGATTTGTGAGGGAATAGCATATCGTCGACTCTCCATCGACCACTTTTTAACAGTTCTCTTTCCGTTAATACTATGCAATAAACTGGCCAAATGAACAATGAAGATTGCAATTCTTCCTACAGAAACGCGTCCATTCTTAAAGAAAGATAAAGTTGAAGACTTACATTGATCATCAGCTCTCTCACCCCGATATAATCTCAATATTTTGGGACTTCTTTTGTAACACTTTGCGTACGTACTTTTGATATTTATTCTTGTAAGGATTTCTTTTAATACTCTTCGTATTCAATTTTCCAATCTCATTACGAACATATTTGTCAGAAACGATCAACTTTCTAGATTCATCGTTATTAAGATATTTTTGAAACCATTCATTTCTTTTAAGATATTTAAGATTTTCACCTATTCTCTCTCCCGTTACTTCAGTTATAAATGGTGAAAAAGAAATAATGCTTGCCAAGTCACTTAAAAACCTCACTAACCTCATTAAATCCCACCTCGTATAAAAAGCCTCTCTTTTAAATACGCTTAATTCCATATAAGATTTCATTATTATTAACAGTTCGTTATTCAAGAATTACGAATCTTTTGCTGAATATTATCCTTTGCTTAGAATACCATCAAAAAATTTTACTCCGATTTTAACAACGTTAAGGTAATAAAGCTCAAAATCCACTGTATTAAAATCATACGGCTAACAAATATTACTTTTAAGGAGAATTTTTATAGAAGATTTGTTATTTTTCAGGAGGGAAAAACATGAAAAAAGTAGTTTATGCATGCATGGTTGCCTTATTAGCACTGAACGTCAATATCATGACGACTCACGCTCAAAGTTCTAATAATCACGATACAAAGGGACAGGAACAAGCCGTAGATCAACTCTTATTAGACCTTTTTAATCAGGAGATTGATGATGCAGTCGCCAATTATTATAAGGAGGACTCAATAAACTATCAATATAACTGGTGGGACAAAGATTATGATGTTGTTGAGGTAGATCAAACCGAAAAAGGTCATGTATTGGAGTATGTCCATAATGGCAAAAAGCAACAATTTGCCTATGTAGTAAAGTTTACAGTTCAACCTCAAAAAGACAAAGTATTAGGGACCGATACAATAACCTTCGGTGTCCAACAAGATGCAAATTTAGAACCTAAAATAAAAATGTTAAGTTATGACCATAGTGAACCAAAAAATGAGTAGTATAGACACTGCATTCTGAACTTTACTCCGATTAAAGGTACCTAAAACCCTTTACTCGGAGTATTTGGGGTCTCGCTGTAAAAATGCGCCCATTATGGAGCAATTCTTATATTATCCACCTTGCCTGTCAATAACATCTCCACTTTCGGATAAACCTCTAACAATAACTTCCTTGCCAATTTTAAAGTAATAACGCTTTCCATGTTTTGTAATAATTTCAGCTCTTTCAAATCCATCTTCTTTCTTGGATTTAGTATCTACTTTTACTATTTCATCATTATTCACTTTACCGAACACCACATAAAATTCATGTAGCTCGTTTCCTGTTTTATCATGCTCACGCAGAGACTCAGTATAAACTGTCATATTTTCGTTAACATAATGCGTCCACCCATGTTGACCAATGTTTTCCCATCCTTCTTCATTGTTACCTTTAAAGAAAGCTACTGCAAGTGCTTCATAATTTTCATTAGGCAATTCATCTTTATCCGGTTCAATTATGTACATAATAATAGTTACACCCTCGTGTTCTTCACTATGTAGAACAGTGTTGACTTCATAGGGGATACCTTTTTCAATTGCTTCTTGAAAATCATCATATTTTCCAAGTTCAAAATCAGATACAAGACCCCAGGTAATTAACACTAATGAGACAATAACAATGAGGGCTATGCTAATTAACCTGATCAATTTTAACCCTCCCTAAATTACTCTAAATCTTATTCCAGATAACGGCCTCTAATATTTAACACCAATTATTTCAAAATATGGTGTTAACTCAATACTTTATTCCATTAAAACAGGCGCAATCCCTTGTTCCGCAATGCGCCCGTTTCACAAATAAATTTACTATTTATATATTTACTCTCTCAAATCGATTTTTACTGGTTCTAATTTTACAGGTATATTGCTGCTCAAAGTACCTAAGCTAACTCTTATGACGTAATCGTTTGAATTAAATTTGCCTAAAGAACTAAGATCAAAAGTGCTTCTAAAGCGTAAATCACCCTCACTTAAAACTTTTATAGAATGATCTATCGGTTTTTTATAAATATCCTTTTCTGATTCCTTAACGAGAGTCACATCATGCCGTGCTACATCCTTATAGAAATGGTTTTTTTTATTTTTTTCTTTTCCCTCATTGATTTGAAAATCTATAACCAGCTTATTGTCCTTCTTATTTATACTCTCCAGATTTATCGAGTGATCTTGTCGAGGAGAACTTATTTGAACTGGTGTTTTTTGATTTAACTTCACAAACTGATCTTCTGTTTGTAATGCTACCTTTGGGTGTATTTCAATATAATCGGTTTTCCCTTTAAGCTCTTGCGGAACAATACTTCTTCCTTTTACAATCACTTGGTTGTTCTCTTTTGTTTTCTCTAAATCGATACCGTCCATCGAAATGTGGACCGTATTCCCATGATCATCATAAGCTTCTAATCGAACCTGATCGTTCTCAGCCTCAGCTGGAAAAATTGCTGTATAATCAATTGCTGTTGAAGCCTTTCCTGCTATAATTGAATCGAAATAAACCTTTACATTTGCTTGTTTATTGCTACTTTCCTTGTCAACCATTACAGTTTCATTAGGCAGTTGTTTAATCGGAACATCAAACTTCCACACTCCGTCTTCATCTCCAATTTCTAGAAATTCTAAAGGAAATGTCGTGTCAGCAGGTAACTTTTCTCCTGGAAAGTGCAACTGGATTTGCCCCGTAAATCCATTATCTGTTTGTTCCATATGAACGAGTTCTTTACTATCTGCAATAGCCTTATCTCCATTGAATATTTCATAAAATCCAGTAAGTTTTCCCCTCTGATTCGGATTAACGTCACCAGTTACATCAAAGGTAACACCAATCACAGCCCCATCATAATAAGCACTCGTAACAGTAACATCTATCCCACCATGACTAGCTGTTTCATTTAGCTTGGTAATAAGTTGCTGGGAAGCCAAGTTTCTCCCAACTAAATCATTAAAACCCATATATATTTTCCCTACTAATGGCACGTCAGCCATGACATGAGATACAGAGGGCACAATAAAGCTAGAAGACAGTAACGTAATAGCTGCTGCGGTCGATATAATAAATTTTCTTGTTCGACTCACCTTTTTTTTAGGTTTCGAACCCTCATCCACTTTTCGAATACCTTTTCGGATCGCCTCATTAACATCTTCTTTAGGTATTTCAATCTCTTCATATTTTTCTCGAAATAGCTTTTCCTTCATTGCATCCCACCCCTTCCAGAATAGTCTTCAATTGTTTCTTGCCTCTTTGAAGGTATGTTTTCACCGTATTCTCGGGAATGTCCATGATTTTAGAAATCTCTTTAATTGGAAGGTCATGATAGTAAAACAGGATAATCGCGTCACGGTAAGTATCTCGCAAGCCATTTACGGCCCTTACTAAATCAATATGTTCAACCGTGCTTTGGTTTTTGTTTGAGGGTAAATCACTGACATATTCAAGTGGGATATCTTTCTTCTGCTTTTTCTTCAAATCATAAGCACTATTGATAAGAATCCTTGTCAGCCATGTTAAAAAATATGTATTCTCTTTTAATTTACCAATGGCTAGGAATGCCTTATAAGAGGTTTCTTGTACAATATCCAATGCATCTTCGCGATTACCTGCATAAAGATACGCAGTTCGGTATAATCGGTCGCTATATAGCGAAAGAAGCTTTTCAAATGCTTCTTTGTTTCCTGCTTTAGCTTTTTTTATTAATTTTAAATGCCTCATTCTCACCCTCCTTTACCATTAGAGAAGAATTTGTGTTGAAAAGTTTCAAGTTTTTTAATTTGTGAAAAATGCCATTGCAATAAAAAATACGTGCTAACTCACTCAGTTTAGCACGCTCATATCTTGTTCTTTCTTTACTCCACTATGCGTCTCTTTTACGCAAGACAGTCGCCTATTCTTTACTCAGGGAAAGCACCCAATAACTGAATAAAAATAATATGTATTACAATCTCGAAATGACCCATTATTAAAAGTCCTGACAAATTTTCTAAGAATGCCAACACCAACAGATATCTCCTATTCCTTTACGAACACACTTCTATAAAGTTTCGGGATAATAAACAAAACTGCCCGATTACGAACGTTACCTTTTTGATTTATTTATTTGGAATATTCTACGCTAGGAGAACTTCAACCTAAAAAAATCGAATTCCTTACTATACTAAGGATCCGACTTTCTTAACAGTTATAAAAATTGACTAGTACCTATCCTAGTGGAGCTCTTCCCTTAACCTGCTTTAACGTCGCTACTATAAGAAAGCTAACAATCACTAATAAAAGCCATGAACTCACCTTTCCTAGATGAACGAGACTCCATGCATCGGTTTGGTATGGATATTCCCAAGCTCCAAAGTACGTTGCGATATTTTCGGCTATCCATATAAAAAAACCGATGAGCACAAAAGAAAGGGCGAGTGGCATGCGGTAACGAGTTCCATCAACCTCGTATGTGACCCATGATTGCCAAAAGACGATAATAACAAGTCCGGATAACCAAAAGCGGACATCAATCCAATAATGGTGGGTGAAAAAATTCAAATAAATTGCAGCTGCAAGAGGTACAACTACTAGAAACGGCGGCCACTTAACCAGTTCAACCTTTAATCTCCTCCATGCCTGGCAAAGATAACTCGCTACACTTGCGTACATGAATCCGCTATACAAAGGCACTCCAAAAAATTTGGAATATGCTTCCTCTGGATACGACCAGGAGCCCATATGTACCTTAAAAAGTTCAAGGGCAAGTCCAATAAGGTGAAATACTGTAATAACCTTTAGTTCATCCCGTGTTTCAAGCCTAGAACGCACCATCCACCACTGCATCAGAAGGCAGATGATGAGCAGCCAGTCATACCGTGGCAGGAAGGGAAGTGACATGATTTCTGTAAAGGCCAAAGAGACAAAAATAACGACAGGAAACAAACACGATAAGGCCTGCTCCCAACCAAAACGAACGAGTTGTTTTAGTGGTCTCATGATTTGTGCCTTCAAAGTTTTTTTCTGAGAATCTTTTTGAATGGTTAAATTCATGAGTAACTCCCCTTTTATGACTTTGATTCATTGAAATAATGGGAAATGAAATCTTTCTTTTCCTTTTAATATTAAATATTTCTGCTTTATTAACCTTGGGTATCTTCATCACTTCGGTATTCTAAAATATCTCCAGGTTGACATTCTAAAGCCTTACAGATCGCTTCTAAAGTTGAAAATCGAATCGCTTTTGCCTTTCCATTTTTCAATATAGAAAGGTTTGCCATTGTTATTCCTACCCTCTCTGAAAGTTCTGTTACGCTCATTTTCCTTTTCGCCAACATCACATCAATATTAATTATAATCGCCATGTTATTCACCTCAGACCGTTAAATCATTCTCTGATTTTATATCTATGGCATTTTTTAATAGCTTTTGAAGAAGAGCAGCAAAGACTGCAATCACTAATGAAGCAAAAATAATGATCATTCCGAGTACTATGATACCTGGGGCGTCATCTCTCTCCGCGATGAGATAAAAGAGTGGCATGCCTACCACATACAAAATACTGATTGTGATTGCACAGTATTTTATATTCTTTAAAGTCCTTACAGATAATTCCGAGAAAGCTTTGTTCTTGTCAATATAGCTTAAAAGTTTAAAAGCTTGATACAGAGCAAAGTAAAAAGGTATTGCCGCCGCATACAAATCGATTAAAACGAGATCGTTCATATAAGCAATATCTGGATACAATTCTGCTGCATAATTCGCTATCTCAGGCACTACAAATATGCACAGAGCAAGAATTGGGATTCCAATAAGAATAACAGCTATCTTTAAAAAGAGTGTTGATCCTCGTTTCATAAAAAGCACCTCACTTATTCGTTGTAAATTTGATTTTAGCACTTAGTTTATCGTTTATCAATAAATTATTACCGATTATAATTATATTTTTATTCTTAAATAAATATCCTTTTAACTTTAGACTAAACAATCTGAGCCTTTTCTTTAATAACTCGTTCCATCCTGTTTATATTTGTAACTAGTTCCTTTAAAAACTTCCCTCACATGCCATTCTAAAAGATCTGAACTTGGCTCATGATAAAACAAAAACGGCATCCTAATGTTTTGGATTATGGAAATTCGTCATGATCTTCCTAAAGGTCCCCACCCCACTTACATACTCAGAAACCCTGGCCTTCTTAACATTCGTCATAATAAAAATACCTTTATCAAACAGCTTGTGATGCAGAGAGGTTTGGTTCCCCAAATCGCGTTAACGCATTAACGCGATTTGTCACCGCAGCTTATTCCGCAGCGATTGGTGTCATAGAGTGGTGGACCATGATTTCCACGAACTTCCCCGTCCTTTTAGCTAGACAACAATCTTAAGCTGTTGTTTCTAGGCGTGCACGATATAAAAAATAATAAAATTAGGAGCATGGTGTAATTCGGAGAAAAACGAACAAAATAAAAGCAATATATTTAAAGGTTATTATTTTTTAAACTGTACGTACTAAAATAACTGTATTTATTGTTTGAGTTATACATAGAACAAAGATAAAGTAAGGCCAAAGGAGTGTTTTACAACATGATTAATATTAAATGGAAAAACTTAGGTATAATTGTTGGTTTATCTTTATCTCTTGTAGCAGCGGGTTGTGGTCAGGGAGATACAGATGATACTACGAACAATGCGAATGACAGTGGAGATGAGGCCCCAAATTATAGTGAAGAAGTAGAGTATACGATTACAGGGATAGAACCAGGAGCAGGAATAACAGAACTTGCCAAAAACACTTTAGAGGAATATGAAAACTTAGAAGGTTGGACACTTCAAGAAAGTTCAACAGCAGGTATGATAGGTGCACTGCAAGAGGCAATTCAGAACGAAGAACCAATTGTTGTAACAGGCTGGACTCCGCACTGGATATTCTCTCAATATGATTTAAAGTTCCTAGAAGATCCAAAAGGTACACTTGGCAAAACTGAAAACATCAATACAATAGTAAGGAAAGGCTTAGAAGAGGACATGCCTATTGCTTATCAAATTCTTGATCGTTTCCACTGGGAACCAAAAGATATGGAAACTGTCATGCTTGAAGCGCAAGAATCTTCTTTTGAGGAAGCTGCAAAGAATTGGGTAGAAGAGAATTCGGATAAAGTGGATGAATGGACAAAAGGTGTAGATAAGGTAGACGGAAAAGAAATCGTATTAGTATCAACCCTATGGGAGTCAGAACGTGCTTCCGGCAATGTAATGAAGGTAGTATTAGAACAACAAGGGTACGAGGTATCATTGAAAACTGTAGCTCCAGCAATTGTGTTTCAATCAATAGCTGGCGCGGATGCGGATGCAACCGTAGCTCCATGGTTGCCTACAACCCACGGCTCCTTCTATGAGAAATACAAGGAAGACTTTGTTGATTTAGGTGAGAACTTAACAGGTACAAAAAATGGATTCGTTGTCCCTGAATACATGGACATTGAATCAATTGAGGATTTACAACCAAAAGAATAACGATATAAATAAAGGAGAACTCCTATATTGGAGTTCTCCTTTATTTATACTTTTACATCCTTTTGTTGCTTTGAAATAAAGTTTGATAAAACAGCAGCCAGAAACCCTTATTTCAATAACAGTAAAAATACCCTTATCAAACAGCTTGTGATGCAGAGAACACAGGCTAATCCGTTATCTTCCACATCCGTCCCCCACACTGATGCCACTTAATATGGGCCGCTTCCACTCCAGCATGCTTTTTCCAAATGGTAAGATGTTCGATCTTTCTCTCAGCAGCTGTTTGTCCACTCTCATTCCCCCAACTTTTCAATCCTCCACCTCGACTAGATAAACCCGATTATGAAACGATCCACGCTGGTCACACTTTTCACGACGGATCCTTTCTAACTGTTCTATAGAAGACCCGTGGGTTTTTGTAAAAGTATGGATTAACTCCAGTAAATCAGCTAATTCCTCCAAAGCTTCTTGATCATCTTTTGCTGCAAGATATTCGTTTACTTCTTCTTGGAGCTTGTTTTTCAATGAATCTATGTATTCCTCTTCATTTAATATACGGGTACGAATCGATTTACCTCTCCCTTCGATAATCTCAGGAATTCGGTCACGGACAAGTTTGTTATATATGAGCATTTCTTATCTCACCTACTTTTCAATAGAATAGGTTTCCTATATATGGTTATACAAATTTACTTCATTACCATTCATCTTACTTCTGGTCAATTCACCCTTTTTACAATATCAACCAACTCAGATTTACTTCCATCGGTTAGCGGAACATCCTCAACACAAAGGATTCCTGTTACAGACACCGGGCCACCATATACATAGTCCCCCTTATGATTCTTCACTAAATAAATGTACTCTAACAATTCCTCTAGGCCAGTAATTGCGTACTCTATCCTAGAGGTATTCTTTACTTCCCCGATGACAATCTTGATGATTTTATTTGTGTTTTGATCATATACCTCTAAAAGGAAATCAGGGCGCCCGCGCCATAAATCTTTGGAAGGTGAACGGCCAAAAAACTGGTTTGCAAGTTGATTAGATGTATGGAAAGACTGGTATTTTTGCCGCAAATAAAGATTGTTGCTTTCGGCTATTTCATTTGATGAGATAGCGAAGCGAACTTGATTTGATCCGGTTGAGTCATGATAAAGATGGTAGATTGATGAACCTTTTTCCCAGGAGGCTACCTTGTTTTGTGATCCATCCATTAAATGAAGTTCGCTATCGTCCGTATTATCTTTAATCAGCTGGACGATCCAGTACAACTCGAAAAGCACATCCACATTATCAGGTGCGATGAAGGTTTCTCGGAGTAATGTCCGAATGTCCTCCTCACTGTAATTTCCCCTCACTAGACTACGGTAAGATAACAGTAGTCTTGCTGCATCGCGGTAGAGTTTGTTTCGATGGTTCAACGTTTTATGTACTATACGGTCGGATGCATGAACAGAATCAACTCGCTGCAGGTAAATATTCTTCTTGAAAGCATGGGCAATGTTCCCTTTTAATTGCTGCCACTCCAAAAACCATTTGGCACTTTCGAAACCTTTTATATATGAATCTTTATAAAGACTGGAGTATAAAAGGCCTAGCAGTTCTTTTAATACTAAATTCTCAGGTATATTATAGGAACGAATACTCTCACTGGTTGAAAAAATAGTTCTATCCTTATGATTTCTGGCCATTCGCTCTTTCGTTGTATCTGCCCAGTCCACCTCCCCCCGCACTTCACCAATGTGGGTGTCTTTTTTTGAGGCAGTGTTTGTTTTAAAACGTTTCAAAAGTATCGGCAATTGTCTTGCAAAATCCATCGTTTCATCCTTTAGTAAGAAACGAACGATCAACAGTTGTCCCAGATTGGATATATTTAGATTCATTTTTGAAAAAAATGAATTGATTGTTACTTTTCCTGCCTTTAAATAGCCGTGTAAATATCCAGAAATCTCTTCAAGGATTGCTTCTTCTTGTACACTCATTCAAATCCACCCGCATCGAAGAAGTCATTTACAAAATCAAGGAGATGATTCTGATCGATAACGGCCTCTGTTTCTCCATTCAATCGATTAATGAATTCTTTTATACGATGGACTGGGAGCCCTTCAAATTGTGGCAAAACGTAGAGTATGATAGCAGAAGTAAAGTCATCATTATCCTGAGTATGTCTGGCGATATCTTCTACAATAGCAGGTCCAATCTTTCGGTAGTTATTGATCAGCTTCCAAATTACTGCCAGTGTATCGACATTTGGGTACGTCTCCATTTCCCAGACTTTCAGATACTGCTCAATCAGGTCAGCCGTAATATGATTAGGGATGCCCACCGGAATAAAGGCGAAGCGGCGCATGAATGCATAGCTCATTTCATATAAAGATGCTTTATCTATAGTATTCATCGTCGCAATAATTCGCCAGTCATTTGGAATAATATAAGTGTGATCATCTGGTTCCAGAGAAGTCATTAGTCCCTGGTGCTTCATAATAATGGACTTCCCACGTTTTGATTCAAACGGCAGTGTCACTTCATCCCCAGTTAATACAGAAAACAACGAGCCAAATGCCTTATCGATATCTGCACGATTTATTTCATCGATAATTAACCACTTATTGTCTGGTTGGTTCGTCTCCTTATCCTTCACACATCTCAGAAAGATTCCATCATCAAAATACAGATTCCCTTCTCGATCAGGGCGATAGCCTCCAATCGTTTCATAAGTAGACCAATTAGAAGCTGCCGTTACCATGATTGGTTGAATATCGTACATTTCACATATCTTACTTGCTAGCTTCGATTTCCCCGTACCTGGAGGACCTGTCA
Source organism: Halobacillus amylolyticus (assembly GCF_022921115.1). Taxonomy (NCBI): domain Bacteria; kingdom Bacillati; phylum Bacillota; class Bacilli; order Caryophanales; family Bacillaceae; genus Halobacillus; species Halobacillus amylolyticus. The sequence goes on from NZ_CP095075.1 coordinate 1,915,717, forward strand.
AAATAATATGTTTTCCTTTGCGGATGGCGGTCATTACTTGATCCAGAAGGATGTCTAAGTTTTCAAAAACCAGCCCATCTTCCAAACGATCCACATTAAAATTGACTGTAGGAATAGTCTTATCGGTAGCGGGTTGAATAACATCTTCAGTTTTATTTGCCTTCCTGTTATCTTTTGGGCGCTTTTCACCTGTTTCCTTAGTACCTCTCCATTTCCCCTCAATACTAGGTGTATGATAAAAATCTATTTCTGCCTGATATTTATTCTCCAGTTTTTCCCTAATAACGTATAATTGTCCATCTGTATCATCTATTGAATCATCTGTAATCAAATTAGAAAAAGCTTTCACAATCTTATTCTTGTGTCCCCAACTTGCAATTCGTTCAAAATAATTCGGGAGCAATAAATGGAGGATAATATTTTGCATTTGCACCCTTTTCCCTACTTTTTGACGTTCGTTGTCTACGACTGCTTTCAGTTTCATTTCATCACTAAAAATCTCTTTTCTTTCATCAAGTTGGTTACTTTTTAAAGATTCCACAACTAAAACTAAGAAAGACACCTCAAAGTACTTACTTGTGTTGAAGAAAGTTCCTGTAGAACCCAACCCCTGTTCCAACCCCTGAAAAATAGGAAGGGACCGATCGAAATCAATATCCTTCCATGAAGCGATCATTTCTAACTTTCTCATCTTCGTTTCATAGCTTGTTGAGCTTCTCACAGGGTAGATATAATAAATAAACAATAATTCAATCACGAACTTATATGTATCTTCAGACTCATTTTCTAACTGCTTCCTCAATTTATCGTCAAACGAGTCCCCGGATTCATCAGGGCTTTCGATAAATATATTTATAAACCTACTAATATTGTGAGCAGTCCAAATAGGTTCTCCATCCCAAATCAAAGATCCATCATTCAATAAGCAATTTTCTTTCCATTTTTCAGCAGCATCATATACTGCCTTCCTATCGCCTTTTTTCACTTCATAGTAAATCGCCATGTAACTTGATCCCCACTTTAAAAATGTATTCCTTTCCACCTTACTATAACAAACAGAGAGTTCAACACACTAGATCAATATAACTCTAGTAAATCGGCTCACTCCTCAAAGCTTCTTGATCATCTTTTTTGCTGCAAGATATTCGTTTACTTCTTCTTGGAACTTGTTTTTCAATGAATCTATGTATTCCTCTTCATTTAATATACGGGTACGAATCGACTTCCCTCTCCCTTCGATCATCTCAGGAATTCGGTCACGGACGAGCTTGTTATATATGGGCATTTCTTATCTCACCTGCTTTTCAATATACAGAGTTCTTATATATACATAATTAGACATTCCCCCACCATAATCCTCTTACCTGCAACCAAAAATAGATAGATTGCATGATTTTAAATGTTCATTCAATTTGGTACATTGTATACGGTTTCTATTATAATTCAAGGGGGAAAAAGACGGATGAAGAAGAAGCAGTTGTTGACCGTTTTAGCCGCTCCAGTCATGGCGTTTTCATTGTTTCAGGCGGATGAGGTAAAAGCTGAGACGAATTTCGACATGACGCAGTTAAGTGATACAGAGCTTTTGATTGAACAAGACATTATTAAGAAGAAGAAGCAGGCTCAGGTACATAAAAACCCGTATGTGACGCGCCTTGATGTGATGAAGATGTTGAAGCGTGCGAATGAGATGAAGGGGTTAAGTCCGAAAGATGTGTTTTTCTCTGATTCATCAAACAAGTCCAAAGGTGCTAGTCCTAAAGAACCGATCACCCGTATTGATATGGCGAAGTTGTTCACGCTTGCGATGAATGATGGCAATGTTCCTGAAGTGGATCTTGAGGTGTTGAATAACTTTACGGATGCAGAGTCTATTCCTGAGGAAGCGAAGCCGTATGTGGCCTATGCTACTCTAGCAGGTGGGTTTGATATTACGTTTGAAGAAGCGTTTCAACCAAATGAGCCAATGACACTCGATGAAGTGGCAAAGTCGTTCAAACCACTAGTCTTTGATGTCATTGATATTCTTTCTACCAACGACATTCATGGTCATATTACCCAAAACCAGCAATATCAACAGGGCGGCATGGCGTTAATCGGCGGCATTGTTGAGGATTTCCGCTCCGTGAATGCGGATGGTACGGTCGTTGTGGACGGCGGAGATACGATGCAAGGAACTCTTATCTCTAATTCTTTTTACGGAAAATCTACCATTGAAACATTGAATGATATCAAGTACGATGCAGGCGCAATCGGTAACCATGAGTTTGACTGGGGTGTCGATGTCCTGAAGCAGCGCCTGGATGATGCTGCTTATCCCATTCTTGGTGCGAACATTTTTGAAGAAGAAACTGGAGAGCGTCCTGAGTGGGCCAAGCCTTATACCATTGTGGAAAAAGGCGGCTATAAGATAGGGATTATCGGATTTGCAACACCACAAACACCTCAGACGACATTATCCACGCATGTAGAGGGCTTGAAGTTTCCAACGCCTGCCCCAATTGCTGAGGAACTTGCGGCTGAACTTGAAGCAAAAGGTGCCGACATGGTAATGGTAACCTCTCACCTTCCTGGCTGGCATGAGGAAGAAACAGATAAAATTATGGGTGAACTGGCACAACTGGCAAACTCATCTGAAGGCGGACTGGATGCCCTTGTCGGTGGTCACTCCCACGAACGAGTAGCTAGGCATGTGAATGGGATTCCGGTTGTAGAAGCTGACCGTTATACAAACGCGATTGGCCACATTCAGTTGTTTGTCGATCCTGAATCAGAGGAAATCTATGATTCTGAAATCGACATGCTAGAAACATATGAGCACCTAGCTGGTGAAGATGAAAGCGTTCGCGAGATTGTAGACTACTATAAGCAACAAGTAGAAGAAGTAAAGAGCGAGGTCGTTTCCACTACAGAAGGGCCGCTGACTCGTGAACGCAAGTACGGCGACCTTGGTGTCAGCCAGCTTGGAAATATGATTACTGATGCAATGCGTGAACGTGCAAATGCAGACATTGCCTTCCAAAACAGTGGCGGTATCCGCACAGATATTAATGCAGGTGAGATTACGTACGGTGAAGTATTTGAAGTGCTTCCTTTTGACAACTATAACGTAACAGCAGAAATGACTGGGCAGCAGCTTAAGGAAATCTTAGAAGGGCCAGCTCCCGATGATTGGAACTTTATGAAGATTCAGTTTTCAGGAATGAATGTTGTCTATGATCCTTCACAGTCTGATGGAGAGCGCGTGACTTCCATTAAGTTGACTGATGGCACACCTGTTTATACGAATGGTGAATTTTCTGATCAGACGTTTACGGTTGTGACGAACAACTTCCTTTCTACAGGTGAAGGTGATGGTTATACGACCTTTGGTGAAGTGGAATGGGCATCGCATCCTGACTTTCAGCGTGAATTGTTTGCTGATTACTTGCGAGAGATGCAAGCGAGTGGGGAGACGATTGTTCCAGCTGAAGCGTTTGATGGTCGTTTAATTCAAGAGTAATACGAAATAGTTAAGCCAGCAGAATGTGGGGATTCTGCTGGCTTTTTTTACGATCATAATCTAATAATCATCTTCTGTTTTTCATACCATAACTTTAGTTAGGGCGTTATAAATTGACCAACTCGTCACTAGTTCCAAACGCTTTAATAGCTTGGCTACAGACATCGCACCGTAGTTTTAAGAAATTAATCCATAACCAATCCACCATCAACGACTAAGTTTTGCCCCGTAACTGCACGACTCCATGGTGATGCAAAAAATAAGGTTGCATCAGCTAGTTCCTCAGGGGTTGTCACTTGTTTTAACGGCGTATTTTCACTAATCATCTCGAACACTTCATCAGGAGTCGATGCACTTGCATCCGTTTTTTGCAATAACCCGCCCGAAACCATATTCACCGTAATACCATGAGCTCCCACGTCACGAGCCATGTTTCTAGTAAAACCGAGTAATGCCGCTTTGCTTGTATTATAGTCATGATAAGGAACAACAGGGTTTTGAAATAGGTTGGTACCGATGTTAATGATTCTTCCAAATTTCAGGGCGCACATTCCTTCATAAGCTGCTTGTATTGTGTGTAATGCTGCTTTTACACTCCCTTCTAATTGCATTTGGTACTCTTCCCAAGTTACGGTTTCTGCTGTATTCCGGTTAGCGGCATCAAACTTAAAATTAACCAGGGCATTGTTGATGACTGTTGTAACGGCTTGGCCAAAATGCATTTCAGCTTGATCAAACATTGCTTGAACTTGTTCTTTGTCGAGAATATCTGCCTGAACCGCCAAAGCACGGTCACCAATACTTTCAACGACTTCCTGCGCTTTCTTTTCACTTTGATTATAGTTAACAATAACCCTTGCTCCCTCACGTCCGAAAGCTTTGGCAATTTCTGCTCCCAATCCCCTGCTTGCCCCAGTTATCAATACAATTTGATCTTTAATTTCCACTGTTATATTTCTCCTCTCAGTATTCAAAAAATCCCCCATCAATTTCTCAAGTGTGGAAATACTTCCTGAAATGAAACAAATAAAAAACAGCACCACATAAAAGTGATCCTGTTATACCAATTAATCAACATGATTAACGCTAACATCATCACTTCCCTTCGCTGGTATTAACCAAATCAGGTTCAGAGGGTCAAAGAAATGTCATTTCCTTTCTCAGCCAAATGGCTCCCCTAGTGAATATTATTCTTATATTATTTTCTAGAGTTTAACACACAAAGTTAGCCTTGTCTTGTAACATTTAAAATTGGATGTCCATTTGTCAGGGTGGATTCTTGAAATAGATGTAAATGGGATATTTTTCACCTTTTAACGAATACTCTAAGTAAGAAGATAGGAGGTTTTTATATGAAAAATGACTACAAGTTAGCAACTCTTTCAGAGACTGAACGAGAAAAATTAGAAAACCTTGAAAAGGAATTTGGAAAAGTACTCATTGCTTGGGAAGGAAAAAGGTAACCAACCTCCGTATCCCTCACGGCGGTATTTTGTTTCCAGCTTCCTACTAAGCTGGAAACCTTGTCTTTAGCTAACCGAACGACCTTCATCGCTCGGGACTTGAATCCTATAGCTTCGACCCATGCCGGCTACAAAAATAAAACCGTCTCGGGCTTGTCTCGAGACGGTTGGTATATTATCTTAGAGACTTATGTTTTGGACCCTTCTGAGCCTTACTGTCTGTCAATGCAAACGCACTATCTACGGCCGCGTAAGCATTCACATAGCCAGTGCCGACTTCCCACGCTTCATATCCTGGCATGTTCGTAGTAGTTTCTGTCAAGATTTCAAATACTTCGTCAGGGGACAGCGTCGGATTGGCTTCAAGCATCAACATGACTATACCTGCAACGTGTGGCGTAGCCATGGATGTTCCACTTAACGTAGTATAATACGGCAGAAAAGCAGTGGGTATATTTTCTACGTCGGTAGTCGTATTAAGTACTCCTACCGGTGACAGAGTTCTGGTTGACACGATGTTTAAACCTGGAGCTGTTAGGTCAGGCCGGTTGAAATACGTATAGGTTTCACCTTCGATAGTAAACGTGCCGCTTTCACCTTTCACACCGCGGGAAGAAAAATCAGCAAGCTCATTTTCAAAGGTACCTGCTGCCACAGAAATTACCCAAGGCGCGAGAGAATACGGATTCATCGTATCTGCCCCAGGACCAGCATTACCGGCGGCAAATGTCACAACCATTCCCCGTTCATACGCCGCTTTACTAGCAACATTGACTGGACCATTCGGATCGAATTCACCTGATGAACCCCAAGAATTTGTAATAACGCGAATGTCAAATTCCGCCTGATGGGTTAAAGCGTAGTCAAATCCGCCAATAGCATCAAGAATAAAGAGAGCACCGCCGGAACCATAGCCGACTAAATCAGCACCCGGGGCAACACCTTCGTATTTTCCGTTAGACATTTGTCCTGTTCCACCCACAGTACCAGCAACATGTGTCCCATGCCCGGAATTTGTATCCGTGTTCACAACGCCCTCTTGATACGTCACAGGGCCAATATCGCTATAGGCATGTAAGTTAATGGAGCTAAGTACGTTTTCAACCAGATGGGAACCATATTCCAAGTCTGCATGTGTGCCGTCAACCCCGCTATCATGAACAAGAACGGAACCCCCTTCTCCGGTAACAGGAAGACCTTCGTTCCTTTTTGTCATTTGATCATCCGTACGAACCTGATCAACTCCTGTAAGTTCTGTGGCCTTCTCGTTAAAGTAAGACAGCTTTCTGTTCAAGTAGAGAGAACGAACTCCTTCTGCTTGTGCTAATTTATCAATCTGACTTTCTGTTGCTAAGACACCGGCAACTGGAAGGGCCTTCATGGTAACCCCTTCCGTCAATCCAATCTTTTCGAGTAAAGCAACATTTTGAGTAGTTGGGGCTCCTTCACCTTCAAAAGTGACCACCACTTCAAACGGCCCTGTCTCCGTTTCTAATGCTTTATTTAGGTGGGGATCGATAGAAACGTTTACACCTGTTTCAGCATTCACACCTAATCCACTTGGAAAAAGTGAAACAAGTAAGGTCAAGATTGCAGCCAATGATAAAACAATACTTGCTCTTTTCTTCATGTTTGTGAGTCTCCTCCTTTTTATTAATCTTCTAAAATCCTTTTCCGCACTATACTAACACAAAATTTAAAATTTTCAGTATACACGGTTTAAAAAACACCTTTGGAACTAGCATTTGCTAGTTTATGGTTAATGTAAAGGACCAAAATTTATTCCAATTTAAACGAACGGGTATCGGATAGGGAATACATATAAAAAAACGAGCTTGAAAACTTAAGCCCGTTTTTCCGAAATAACTAGATTCATCTCTACAAGTCCCAATGTTTAATAGAGCTTGGATTAATAAATCCATGAAATGTTCCACTCTTCACGAACATTAACCTTAATTAACAACAACTTTTTCCCAATTCACTCGGTCTTCGCTAGTTGGATCATGCTCAATTCTGCTTTCCGCGTTAAAAATCATTGTAGACCGATTTTCCAAATCATAATCCGGCCAACTTGGGATAGCTTGAGTATTTGGGTTACCACTCAGAGCAAAGGCAATCCAAGCCTGATGCATCTGCTCAGACACTTTCTGCCGGTCAGAAGAGTCACCTATCAGAGACTTTGCACTATCAATCGTATTCCAGACAAATGGAATTTCCAAAGCATGACAGGCTTTTAATCTGCCATTAGAAACAGGACTCTGCCAGTCGAAGCGGTACATCCAGACAGGGGCATCCTGTTCCAGTTGCATCTCCGCCAATTTAATTGCTGGATAGAAAAACACACGGAGGGTCATCAGTTGATCATAGAGGGTTTGAGTTAATTTTTCTCCCTTGTCCAAGAATTGATCAGAGATTTTTGGCCACCGTGAGCCAAACGTCCGCCCGAACATGTTCGCAACATCTTTAGGATCTCCGTTTTTCCATATAGGGTCAAAAAAGGTAAAGAGTCGGAATTCATCTTTAGTAGTCCCAATTAAAATAGGAACACCTTTAGCAGCACCTGCGGCCAATGCCTTCTCTGGATGTTCGGGTAAGGACACCCCATCGATGACTGGCTGCAAACTCATCGAAGGAAGAGCAGCGGAAGCTTCCACTAGTTTCTCGATCGGCATATCCACAAGCTTTGATAGTTCATCCGCGCCCACGTCTAAAGAATCCAAAAGATGGTGGGCAACCTTTGTAGCCTTTGATGAGCTTAAAGCATTTTTAGCAGCACCACTTTGCAGGATCGCCTGATGGAATAGTCCTTTTGCTGAAGGGAGTGCCAGTAATACACCAATGCTCATCGCCCCTGCCGATTCGCCAAAAACAGTCACCCGATTAGGGTCCCCACCAAAAGCTTCTATATTTTCCTGTACCCATCGTAAAGCAGCGACTTGATCGAGTATCCCGCAGTTTCCAGAAGTCGCATACTCCTCACCTCCAATTTCGCCTAAGTGAAGAAAGCCCATTATTCCAAGCCGATAATTGATCGTAACGACCACAACGTCACCTTCAGTAGCAAAAGAAGTTCCGTCATAGAAATCGCTAGAACCGGAACCCGAAATAAATGCTCCTCCATGAATCCAGACCATAACAGGACGGCGTTTGTCATCCGCCCCTGGTGACCAAACATTTAAATACAAACAATCTTCACTTGTGTTTTTCGCCTCATTACCCAAAAAATCCGAAATTTCCCTCGAAGGCTGTGGTGAGGCTGGACCGAAATGTGTAGCATCACGGATCCCCTCCCATGATTCAGGTTGTTCAGGCGGCTGAAAACGAAGAGGGCCTAGTGGTGGTTTTGCATAAGGAATCCCCTTCCAAGCATATACCCCTTCAACTTGTTTCCCTTTAACTTTACCGTTAGCTGTTTCGACTACGGTCATTGACATTTCATTTCTCCTTCCCCATTAGGTGGTGAACTAACCAATCATCGATATATGTATTATATTCTATTCAACAGAAAGCCCACTTTTCCTTCAATTAAAGAAACGCCGGCCTCTCTAAAAAAACGTGGCATTAGTGAAATAGATTTCCGTCCTAATTCGATTAGATTCTACCCAGACCAGATAATATTCTTCCCTAACTAAAAAATCTGACGGTGAAACGTACAATAACCACATAAGATGCTTTTAGAGCAAGCAAAGATCCTCATTTAAAGGAAGTGAGTGAAAACAGCAGATATAAACCAACCTAACTTTAATCAGGAATCCCTTTTATCTGAAATTGAATATCCATTCAATCATGGGTATCCAATTTAGGAGAACGTGAATTTCGGCGTGCAGAACGAACTAGAAAGGTAATAGGATTAACATACCCTATCATTGGTCACGGATCTCTCCGCGTTGTTTTCGATCTTAATAATGGATATGTACTAAAAATAGCCAAACGCAAAATAGGGCTGGATAGCATTACAAATGAAGTCAGCTTACACAAAAACTGTCCTCCCCATTTGCGAAAACATCTCTGCCCTGTAAAAGAATTTGGACGTGGCTGGATTATTATGAAGAAAATGAATCCAATCTCTACGATTAATCAGGATTGGAGAGATAAGATTTTAGAGGTAAAAAACGGTTTTTTGAAAAGTGGTATTGAACCGCAAGACCTAAAAAGTGCTAATCTGGCATTGTCTAGTGAGGGAGATATTATCGTCATCGATTACGGAAATTTTACTAGCCGCTGATATTATCCATTAGAGACGATATCATACTGCGTATAAGTGATAAGTGATGCTACCATTTGTCATTATTTGATCAGTTTCTCAGTAATAACACTGTTCTTATGGTAGCAACTATTACCACGCAGCCAGTGTTCATGTTCGTAGTCATCTCTTTCGCTATAAATTTTGGAGCATTGGAATTTGGTATGAGCCCTGCAATAAGAAAATAAAGACCAGCATAATATCGAGATGACGCTGGCCTGATTTTGATGATTGAAAAAAAAGATAGCTAAAGGATTTATTTAGTCTGGCCTTTAGCCTCCCACTCCCTAGATAAGATCCCGTACAACACACAATCATGGTAATGATCATATAAAAATTCACCATCTCTAATCATTCCCTCTTGCTTAAAACCAAGTCTTTTAGGTATACCATTGCTTTTTTGATTATCAACACCACATTGTATTTCAACACGATTCAGCTTATAGTTTTCAAAAGCATAGTTTACTAACGCTTTCACGACCTTGGTCATAACCCCGTAGCCCTGGTATTTTTCAGAGAGCCAGTAACCAATACTCGTTTTTTGGTTGGACCAATCAATACCGTGAAACCCAGCCATACCTGCTAATTTATTTTTGTAAAGAATGCCAGCTTGAAAACCGTCATGAGAGGCGGATTGTTTTAACCACATTTCGATTACAGGCTCATAATCCTTTTCTTGTTTCATGCTATCCACCCAGGGAAGCCACCTTCTTAGAGAATCTCTTGACCCATCCACTAGGGCAAACAACTCTTTGGCATCTTCCTTCTCTAGTAATTTCAATGATAAGTCTGTATCAACATTTAATGTGAACATAACATCCCTCTCGATCAGTTTTAACTTTAGGTTTCATAGAAAATAACTTAAGCCCCGGCTTTGTTTTCAATTTTTCACTCATACCAAGCCTTCTTTGGCCTTGATTTCGGATAACCCTCTTTTTGACGGTACAATTTTCTTTCTTCAGTAAAATCGAACCATTGCTTATTACTTTTAGGGTGATTAGCATAATAGATGACACATCGAATCTGATCTTCTACACATGGATCAGTCCAGACACCAAGATTGCTCTCTAACTTATCGAATAGTTCGGCACCATTTTCATCCTGAATTTCGTGTAAAGAACTGATTCCAAGATTATGTACAATTTTTTCAGCTAACTTCTCGCCAATGGAAGGGACTTGTTGAAAGGCTGCCAACCCTTTTATTAGTCTTGCTCGATTCATCGGCACACAAAGAATCTTAGACAATTCATCTACTTCCTTATTACGAATGTCGCTTATTTTCACTTTTGCCTTCCTCAGTTTAGCTTTTTCATCTTTTTCAAAAGGCAGCTTGATGTTCTTGTTTCCGCTCATCGTTCGCCCTCCTAACACCTTCCATCACTTTGAAATAGAAAAATCCTGATATAGACCAATCCTGTTTCCATATGGGTCTTCAAACGTAGACCATGCCGCCGGTACACCTTCTCTTGTGTTAACCCCTTCAATCTTTACATCCAATTCTTTCATAAGCCGCAGTCTCTCACTTTCAATATTTTCTACCCCTAACCGCAAAGGGCCATTCCCTACTGTCGGCTGTCCTTTTGCAACCTGAAGCCATGCATCTTGTGTGATTTCCCCTCGGCAAAGTCTTCATGGGGAACGAAATCAGGTTTTCTACTGAAAAGCTTCTCGTACCATTTTATACCTTCTTCGTAATCAGATATTCTTACTTGAAATGTTACCCCTGTATTGCTTCCCATGACATAGCCTCCTACGAATTTTTCAAGTTCATGATCAAACCCGATATTTGTTGACTCTATAACTTTCTATTTTTTCCATATAAAATCCTTCTTTGATTCGGCCCTCTGGGAAAAATGTGTAGTATAACTATTGGGATTCGCTGTTCATCACAAGCCTGTATTTTCTAAAACTGCTGTTAAGAAAAATCTTACTAAAGCTAATAAACATAAAAGCGGAGTCTGTCCCTAAGTAGTTTAATTTACTTGGGAACAGACTCCGTAACCACAATCATGTTTTGTCTTAATGTTTTTAAGTGGCCTCAAGTCTTTTTTTCAACCATTGCTCTTGAGCACCTTGAACTTTGAAAATACGAGCTCATAGTATAAACCGGTTACCGTTTGCGTCATTAGAAATATCGGAAAAGAAAAAGGAATCTTATATCCCTTCTGGAATTGAACAATCTCTAGCAAGGTGAAAACCCATTGCATCCCCACACCTATCATGGCCCAAGCCACAATGTACCATATGAAGGTTTTCTTATTAATTCGAAAAGATTCATAAAAGTAAATAAAAAAGTAACTGAACGGCGCAAATAAAAGATAGTACAATAAGTCAAATAAACGATAACCATTCGAATCGTTCAGCTTAAAAAAGTCAACGAGCCCACCGCCGATTGTAAAGTCGAATAAAACCCCAATCGTAAATCCCCATAATAAAAATAATAACGTAATCTCGCGAGCGAACTTTTTAGGAAGCAAGAATAAGACGGCATAACTTACGACAACGAAAAGCAATATGGATATTTCGTTTTTATCAAAACTCCCCCATAAGCTCATGAGTATTTCACCTCACTCTGGGCGCTCTTTCTAAAGAATTTGAGGGAAAAATAAGCTATTACATGAAGACTCAAATAATATATGGCATCATAACCTATGTTCCACTTAATATAATTCGTCATGTTGAAGAAGGTTGAAAAGAACGTCAATAAGAGCAATATTGCTAAAGATGTACTCACATTTAATAAGGATTTGGCGAACGTGTTTGCTCTGCAAAGCAGATTTAATTGCGTTACTAAAATCATAGGAATAATTATACTTCTAAACAATAAAAAAGCGGTATAATCCATTGCGTCCTTTGTTGATTTAATGAGTTTCATCTCTTCATAAATAATCCAAGTCCAATTAATGCTAATCACCAGAATGATCAAAAACACAAAGGTATTTTCGATTATTGACAACTTCTTTGGAATGGCTAAAAAAAGTGCTAATACCAGCCATGAAGTAAAGAAAAACACAGCAAACGCCATAAAGACCCTCCTTCTCATTGCCGTTATTATGTGTTTTTCAAAGCGGAAGTATACGATTCAAAGAACGGTGAGCCTATCTTTAAGTGTCGGTAATTTTTTGTGTTTTTTTGACAATAACCGTTGTCAAAAGATGAGACATGTCCAAGCAGAATAACCAGCGGGGTACGGGGACCCTGCTGGTTTTTTTGCGTATGATCCGATTATTGAAGGGCTAGCCCCTTACGTTCAATAATACTTTTCTGATTCAATAGGCTGGTGAGCCTGCCCAGCTTCCTCTAAAGGGAATTCTTTGCCGATTTTAATGTTCAGCTGTCCATTAGATATGTATTTTAGAATTTCACTTGCAGCTTCGCTTAAAGTCTCTGGCCTTTCTTTTCGTGTAGTTCCTAGACTATACCCCAAGATAGAGCGACAACTTGCATGAAGCTCTTTCGTCTTGAAATTGCCTATTTTCCACTTGAATTGCCGAAGTGAACAAGTCTCCCGTATGTTGCCAAGCAGTTCATGCTTAATTCTGAGGCCTCCCCTGCTAAAGAATCCAGGATAATGTCGCCCCTTTACCATTTGTAAGTTCGTTTACCTTATCCGAAAAACGATCATATAACAAGACGTGATCTGCTCCAGCTTCTTCAATAACTAAAAACTTATCTTTATGACTGACAGTACCAATAACCTGACCTGCTCCTAAAATTTTAGCTAATTGGATGGCTGTTGCCCCCCCAGCTGCTGCATGAATAAGTACATTTTCACCTTGTTCCAATCTTGCTACATCACGGAGAAGCTTATAGGATAAAATTGAAACCGTAGGACAAGCTGCCACTATAGAAAAATTTATATTTTCAGCAACTCCGTAAGTTAGTACATCCCAGGCAACAGCATATTCAGAATAAGATGCTTTTGAAGGAAAAGCAATCACTCGTTGGCCAACAGTTAGGCTTTTCACCTTATCTCCTATGGCTTCAACGGTTCCAGCGATATCCAGTCCAGGTGTTAAAGGAAGGTCTCCCTGCAAAAAGACGTAATCCATCATTCTTAGTTCGACTCTTCGCAATATAAGCACACTGCCTGTATGCGATTCTTTTTATTTAATGACCTTTTTCAAGTAAAATAGATATAAACTGGTTTGCTATAATTAGGCAATCTTAAAGGAAACGATTTCTGGAAAGGGAGAAAAATCACATGAAGAAGATACTATTATCAGTGTTCTTACTATTTGCCGTTATTTTATCAGCCTGTGGTGACCAACAACAGCAAAGCGGCCAAGCTGATACAGATAGTCAACAGGAGGATGTAAATGAAGAGGAAAACACTCAAGATGGAACCCAAGCGGATGGGAACGGTAATCAGGGAGGTTCTGGTGGGATTGCGGCAGGAACACTAGAACCCACACTGGAAGTCAATGGAAAACAGGCATCCTTTCAAATAACGAATCAAACAGAGCGTGTGAAAAAACTTATTCTTCCGGGAAATTCTCCATACACATATGTCATTACTAATGCCGAGGGAAAAACGGTTTTTGAAATATCAAAAAGCAATCCGCAATTTGAGCAAAAGAAACCAGTCACCCTGAAACAAGGAGAGGTCATCGAGTACAAGCTGTCTATCCCCGAAGCTTTGCAGCCAGGGACCTATGATATCACTGCTATTTTGCATACTGAGCCTGTGGTAAAGGCAAAAACTTCATTCACAAGGGAATAGATCTACTTCCCCTCAAGCTTAATAAATAATTTCTCTAAGTCACACTGTAAGAACACCTTCCTATTAAGATGGCTACACAGTAAGGTTGATTGTATAGAAAAGCCCCCTTTTCCAATAAATATATTAGACTAGAGGGCTTGGTATTTTTGTTCCATATGTTTAACCTTGAATATCACGCTTCTTATATCCGATAAAGCCCAAAATCGTTAGAACCATTGCGAAAATTGTTAATATGGAGACATTCGTAACATCCATATCTTCAATGGGAATTTGCGGAATATGCCCATACGGTGATAGTTTACTCACCCATTCCGGAAATTGAAACAAACCGCCCATGTAAACAGCCACAAAGGAAAAGATTAAATATAACCAAGTTAACCCTGTTAATTTTGGCTCCATTCCAACAAACAATACCGCGAAACCAATCATGATCCACGTTGCAGGCAGATACACCATTGCTGCACTATAAAAAGTACTAAAACCGATCGCATCATCCATAACGGCTCCTCCGACAACTCCTAAACCAATTGCTGCAAGGGACAGCATCACAATTCCAACGAAAATAGATAGGATGAAGTAGCTCCCCATTAGGCGCTTACGGGACACCGCTCGACCTAACAAGTGTTCCGTACGATTCTTTTTCTCTTCGGCTTTAAGCTTGAATAGTACCATTAGGGCAGGGATGGTACTAATAATGGAGAGAATTGACATTAACATCGTTATAAACTGTTCTGTTAGCGAAACCCCCTCCACAGGTGTTAAGAGATCTTCCATCATATCTATATTTGCAAAAATGGACTCTAGATCACCTAATACCGAACCATAGGATGCTCCGATCATAAATATGCCTATCCCCCATGCAATTAATCCTGTGCGCTGAATTCTTAAGGCAAGACCGAACGGACTTTGTAAAAATGCAGTGGCATGTTTCCTTCCAGGTTTCGATGGCAAAAATCCAGATCCCAGGTCACGAATCGCATTCAGATAAAGCGCAAGTACAGCTAACACACCCGCCACACCTACCGTTAGTAAAATCGGCCACCAGTAGTTATTAACATAAACTTCCGCACCTAACACCCAGCCAAGTGGGGAAAGCCATGAAAGAGTTTCGTTTCCCACATCGCCAATTGCCCGCATAAGATAGGCGATGCCCAGGACAGCGAACGATAGACCTGTTGCCCCTCGGGAACCTTTCGAAAGTTGGGCAGAAAGTGCAGTGAGGCTTGCGAAGAAGAATCCGGTGGCTCCTAAAGCCGCACCGTATAGAAGGGAGCCCTCTAAATCCATGCTTTCAAGTCCTAACGCGTACAGGCCAAATCCAATTAATAACGCTAATAATACATTCGTGCCAAACAAAACAGAAATTGTGGCATTTAAATTAGCTAGCCGCCCAGCAGGAAGAGACCGAATCATTTCAACACGCCCATCTTCTTCATTCGCCCGTGTATGACGGGTAACAAGTAAAATACTCATAATTCCAACGACTACCGCTGTCATGAGTAATGTTTGATGAGCCATCATAGCTCCGAACGTATAGTTTTCTAACCCATAACCTTGACCGACCATCGCTGTCATGGCAGGGTTACCCATTGTTTCAGCAATAGCCTCTCTATCTTGCTTTGTCGCGTATAAATCAGTAAATGACACGGCCACTAAAAATGTAAAAGCAGATAGCGCCACTAACCAAACAGGAATGCGAATACGATCCTGTCGTACTATGAAACGGGAGAGTTCCATCGATTTACTGTATAACTGTTTTGACATTATGCCTTCCCCCCTGCTCCTGACTTGTTAGCAGGTTGATCCCCCTCGTAATGACGCATGAATAAATCCTCTAAGTTCGGTGGTGCGCTTTCTAATTTTACTACCCCGAACTGACTTACATACTTGATCACATTGTCCATATTAGGGATATCTACTTGAAATGAAAGTGCTTGACCTTTCTCTCTGATATCGTGCACACCTTTTAATTCGTGTAAAGCAGTAATGGGTTGCTTCGTTTCGAGAAGAAAAGTTGTTCTTGTTAAGTGCCTCAACTCATTTAAAGTACCGGTTTCGATCATCTTTCCTTGACGAATGATCCCGACTTTGTCGCACAATTTTTCAACTTCGGATAAAATGTGACTGGAAAGCAGAATACTTTTCCCGTCTCTTTTCGCTTCCAACACGCATTCTTGGAACACCCTCTCCATCAATGGATCAAGCCCCGATGTCGGCTCATCTAAAATATACAAATCTGCATCTGAGGAAAAGGCGGCAACGAGCGCGACCTTTTGCCTGTTGCCTTTTGAATATGTTCCACACTTTTTGGTTGGATCTAAATCAAATTTCTTCGTTAGCTCCTGACGTCTGCTTTTATTTATCGTTCCCCGTAACTTCATAAATAAATCGATCACTTCTCCACCTGTTAAATTCGGCCACAAATTCATATCCCCAGGAACATACGCAATACGCTTATGAATTTCAACTGCTTCTTTCCAAGCATCCATGCCAAAAATCTTTGCTTCCCCTGCTGTTGCCTTTATAATTCCCAGCAACAAACGTATAGTAGTCGATTTCCCAGCACCGTTAGGACCAATGAAACCATAAACTTCCCCTTTATTCACTTCAATGTCAACACCATCTAAGGCAGTAAAATTCCCAAACTTTTTCGTTAAGTTATTTGTTCTAAGGATAGTCATTTCTAATCCTCCTCTATTTATAAAAACATGATTTTAGCACCTCAATATATCCGTGGAATTCCTCCCAATAGGGTTCAAAATCGATTGAGGCCAGTTTTTGACCTTTGAGCCGGTTTGTTAACTCGTTCTGGTATCCTTCCATCGACCAACGAATAAGCTGAAACGCCTTATCTACATCGACATCATCTCGGAATAACCTTCTATCAATCTTTTCATACAGCTTCGAGTAACCTAATTTTTGTAATTCCTCAATTCGAACTTTTAAATCCGCAGGTATTTCTGATTCATCAGTTAATAGGAGGCTGCCCAGGAAATTAAAAATAGCTGGATTCTCTGTATATGCCTTCATTTTGATTCGGGATGCTTGCAGAAGCCGTTCGATAAAATCGGGTTCTGCCGTATCAATAAGGTTTATATACTCATTAATCGTGAAGTCGAGATTGTAATCAATTAGATATTGATAAAGCTCCTTTTTATTTTTGAAATAATAAAAGAGCATTCCCTTCCCTATGCCAGCACTCTTTACCATTCGATTTGTTGAAGCTTGCTCAAATCCGTTCTCACCAAATTCTTTAATAATAACCATGTATAGGCTTTATGATCCTTCCAATACTCTAAGACCTAGTCCAGTCTTATAGCACATCGATCTGCTAACGGACATTGATTACATATAGGTTTTGCTCTACAGTGCTCCTTCGCATGTGCAACTAGAAGGGCATGAAATTCATCAAACAGCCTCAATTCTCTTGGCAACTCCGCTTCCACTTTCTGTCTAAAGACATCATATGATTTTGGCATATCCAATCCGAACCGATAGAAAATCCTTCTGGTATAAGCATCCACTACAAATATTGGCTTTTCAAATGCATAAAGCAGCATAACATCAGCTGTTTCCCGGCCAATACCACTTATGGCCAATAACTCTTTCCGCAATGGCCCTCTTTCCAGCTTTTTTATCTTATCAACGTCATATTCATATGTTCTAAACCACTCTAAATAGGCTTTTATCCTCTTTGCTTTAATATTGAAAAAACCACTTGACCTTATAAGTTGGGCAAGTTCGTCGAGAGGTAATTTTTCAATTGCTTCAGGTTCTAGAAATGGCTTTACTTTTAAGAGGGCTTTCTCAACATTACGCCAGTTAGTGTTTTGAACTAAGATCGCTCCAACCATCATTTCAAATGATGTCTCGGCTGGCCACCAGCCTTGAGGGCCATAATGGTCGAACAGCCTGTCATAGATGATTTGATATTCGTTCTTCATTATTACCTCCGCTTTCTTTCTGTAGCAGTTACATTATATCAGGTTTAATCAGGAGGAATTTTAGGAGCGCATAATGCCATTCCTTCATTCAATCCAAGAAATTCTTCTAAGCTTTTTTCATTAATTAATCTTTATTGCAAATGATAAAGGGGAAGGGTGGTGTTTAATATGGCTAAGGATGTGCTTTGCGAGGTCAATAATTGCATCTATTGGGGTGAAGGCAACGTTTGTAATGCCGATCGGATCTACGTGGTTACCCACAAACAAGCAAGAGCCAGAACAACAGAGGAAACGGATTGTAAAACGTTTGAACCAAAAGGATAATGCTACTCCCTTTAATAAACGACCGAAGAGGCTCTTCTAATTTGGAGGAGCCTTTTTGCCTAAAGTCCATCAAACATCATTTGTTGATCGAAAGACGTAACAAAAATCAACCTTGCCACGAAAGATGATTAGTCGGTTGAAACACTTTCCATAATCTACATAGAATATACGGAGATCTATTACCTATGGAGGTGTTTACATTGATTCATACGGTGAAACCAGGTGAAACACTTACTCAAATATCACAAGATTATCGTACCCCGGTGTCTGCGATTATTCAGGCTAATCCAGCCATTAATCCAAATATCATTTATCCTGGACAGTCCATTGTTATACCAGGCTTTCCGCCCGTAAATACCATCCCATACCACATTGATGTGTCAGTTAACAGTCGCAGGTTAACTTTACTCAGAGATGGTATCCAGCAAAAACAGTACCCGATAGCGGTCGGAAGGATGTTGCACGGGACACCAGTAGGGAGCTTTATAATCATTAATAAAGCGCCCAATCCTGGAGGGCCATTCGGGACGATGTGGATGAGTTTATCGAAAGAGCACTATGGAATTCACGGAACAAATGATCCGAGTTCGATTGGTAAAGCTGTATCAAGAGGTTGTATCCGGATGTACAATAATGATGTAGAGGAATTAGCAAGTATGATTCCAGTCGGAACACCGGTTTCCATACATCTCTGATTTGCTTAATGTGTAGGCTTTTCTGCTTTAATTTAACAATAATCTATCCCATTTTGCCGCTTTTCCATCTTAGTCTGCCTTTGCTAAAATTACCCTTCATTTTCAGTGCATGAATTCATTGCATTTATTCATACTACGGTCAGAGGTGTTAGCAATGAAATTCATGGTCCTATCTTTTCTTTTATTCTTTATACTACCCCAAGAAAATATCACTGACTATTTTTCGGTTACGAATGATGGGGAAACCGTCGCGCGGGTCAACAGAACTGATTTTACCATTCCCTACCTTGATGAAAAGTTCATCGATAAAGTCAGACTCGAAACATTTATGGATGACTTAGACAAGAAATTAGCTAGATCACCAATAAATGCAACTATTGATGGGGATGGTAACATTGTTCAAGGAAAAGCTGGAACTAAGGTAAATCATACAAAATTAGCTAAACGATATTACCATTATTTTTATTCCCATGGTTCAGTGAAGACTACCGTACCTATGATTCCCGACTATCCTCAAGTAGATGGTGAGTTACTCGCAGATATAAGAACACAGCAAATTGGAAACTATCTAACCTTTTTTAAGAAGAGCAACAGTGAACGGACGAACAATATTGATCTTGCGACAAAGGCTATCAATAATCATGTTGTATTCCCTGGGGAGACGTTTTCCTTTAATCAAGTAGTTGGAAAACGAACAAAAGAAAGAGGGTATTTACGCGCCCCCGTTATTGTGAAAGGAGAATTAGCTGAAGACATTGGCGGTGGAATTTGCCAAGTGTCCTCTACTTTATTTAATGCAGCAGATGATGCCGGACTCAAAATTATCGAGCGCTATTCTCACAGTAGGCAAGTCCCTTATGTCCCGCCAGGACGGGATGCTACGGTTAGCTGGTATGGCCCTGATTTCACTTTTAAAAACGACTATAACCAGCCTGTACTAATCCAGGCTAAATCCGTAAATGGCCAAATGACGGTCCAAATCCTCTCTTCAGACAGGCTCAGGCAACATGAATGATGCCCTTAGGATTTCACAAGTTGAAAAAGACACTCCTCGCTCTTCACCCCTATTGATCGACAACAGCACGTGATGCAATAGTATCACCCATCCCTTGCCAGCAACGCAGAGATCGTGTTGTTGGCGGATTGATCATCCATCACTCTTTCGAGAAAAATAAAAGTAAGCCCTTCTAATTTAAATCCATTCAAATCTTAAATACCTACAGGTAAAAAGGGTTCTATGACACTGAACCTCTATCACGACTCTGACAAAACAAACTCTTTGATCAGGACATGCGTGGCTACGCTATCCACAAATTTGAGTATATTAATAGTAAGTCAAAAGATCAAAGGAGGAAATGGAATGGGTAGAAAAAAGAGAGATCAATGGGATCGCAACGACGATCAAACTCAAGGCCTTTTTGATGAAAATGGAAATCAAAGATTTTCTGTTTCAAAGGCAAAAGCAAAAGTAGATTTCGAGAATGAAATTGAAAATGATAATGAGAGTGAAAGCGAGTCAAAGAGCAAAAACTACAATTTTGCCAGCGTTAAAGACAGTGGAAACTCTTATGTTGATGTAGAAGTTGACTCCGAGTCTAAAGCAAAGGTCCGCAAAGAATCCGATGAAGAGCAGGATGATCAAGTAGCAGGCGCTGAAGACGAACAGGACGGTCGACGTCGACGCAAGCATTATGAGTGTTAATAACTAGTTGAAGTGGGATAAATTTATCCCACTTCTATTAAACTTAAAGTGAGGTGACGTTATGGGACGTTCAAATGATAATATGTATCCATTCGAGACTAAGGGCGAGGTTTTACCTTATAGGAACTCGAACGATTCTTCAATTATGTCCAGCGGAAATTCCGATGTTGATGTAAGTGTTCTTGTTGATACGACACCGATGGCCTATGCTATGCTGTGCTCATTATTAGCTTCAGATCAAATGACTGAAAAAGAATTTAGATCAGCTGTTCGGAAACTAGAAGACTTTTCAAAAAGTAAATGTAAATCTAAGAACGATGTTTCTGATAGACTATCCGATGAAAGAAGACGAAGAAAGTAATGATTTGTTTTGCTATCTTCGTATTTTAAGGCTCCAAACATTTAAAATTCCCCCACCATCCCGAATTAAACAAAATAAAGCCCCCCTTCTTAACCATGTATTCAATACTTAGTTCGGGATGGTCAAATTCTTCAAATCAAATGCTTAGAAGACTCCCCTACACTCTAACCATGCTATCAGTGTAACCGCATCTCCCTAAGAAGCCTTACTTTATGAAAATACAAACCCTTCTATTTAGGTATTGTTTTCGACAAAACTCGTGCTATACTATTGGTACATTCGAATATCATATTTTTCATATAATCGCGGGGATATGGCCTGCAAGTTTCTACCGGTTTACCGTAAATGAACCGACTATGAAAAGCAGCAAAGTGTTGAGATGATGCCTGCTCGTGCTCTCTTTTCATTTGTTTTTGTTTTTTCAAAGCTCGAAAAAACTTGCTTCCTCATAGTGTGTGGAAGCAAGTTTTTTTCGGGCTTTTTTTATTTTTCCTAAATACAGAAAGGTGAGAGCAATGGAATTATTAGAACAGAAGATTTTAAATGAAGGACGTGTATTATCCGAGTCTGTTATCAAGGTCGATTCCTTTTTAAATCATCAGATTGACCCTGTATTAATGCAGCAAATTGGAGGGGAATTTGCAGACCGTTTTGCCAATGAAGGGGTTACAAAAATTATAACACTTGAGTCTTCCGGGATTGCGCCAGCACAAATGACAGGTTTAAGCTTAGGTGTTCCAGCTATTTTTGCGAGAAAACGCAAATCACTGACCTTAATCGATCAGCTGTATTCAGCAAGTGTCCATTCATTTACGAAAAATGAAACCAACGAGATATCGGTGTCAAAGGATTATATTACAAGTGATGATAAAGTCCTCATCCTTGATGATTTCCTGGCAAATGGACAAGCTGTGCTAGGGTTAATGAATATTGTTGAACAAGCAGGCGCATCTCTTGCAGGTGTTGGAATTGTGATCGAAAAAGGATTCCAGGATGGAGGAAAGATCCTAAGGGAGCAGGGTATTCGTGTCGAGTCACTGGCAACGATTGCTTCTTTAGCGAATCAGAAAATCACTTTTACTAAGGAAGGTGCATCCGTATGAAAACGGCAGCATTAGGTATTCAACATCTTCTGGCCATGTATGCAGGTGCCATATTAGTTCCGCTCATTGTTGGCGGGGCTTTAGGACTAACTTCTGAACAGCTCACCTATCTGGTGGCGATTGATATTTTAATGTGCGGGGTCGCAACAATCCTGCAGGTTGTGAGTAATCGTTTTTTTGGAATTGGCCTCCCCGTCGTCCTTGGCTGCACGTTTACAGCTGTTGGCCCGATGATTGCCATTGGTGGACAATATGGAATTTCAGCTATTTATGGAGCGATTCTCGTTTCTGGTTTATTTGTCATTGTAATTAGTACGTTCTTTGGAAAATTGGTCCGTTTTTTCCCGCCGGTTGTGACAGGTACAGTTGTCACTGTTATCGGGATTACCCTAATTCCGGTTGCGATCAACAATATGGGCGGCGGCCAAGGTGCAAGTGATTTCGGTTCGATTTCAAATATTTCCCTATCCTTTGGAACGCTATTTTTTATTATCCTTATGTATCGATTCACAGAAGGTTTTATCCGATCGATTTCCATTTTACTAGGCATCATTGCAGGCACCGTCGTCGCAGCCTTTATTGGAAAAGTAGATTTTTCATCCGTAACGGAAGCTTCTGTATTCCACATGGTTGAGCCTTTTTATTTCGGCATGCCGACATTTGAATGGTCTGCGATTGTAACCATGATTCTAGTGGCGATGGTCTCGCTAGTGGAATCGACAGGTGTTTATTTCGCTCTTGGTGATATGACTGAAGAAAAGCTAAAGGAAGCAGATCTTTCGAAGGGCTATCGAGCAGAAGGACTTGCCATTTTACTTGGCGGAATCTTCAACGCATTCCCTTACACAGCCTTTTCTCAAAATGTCGGGTTGATGCACATGACAGGTGTAAAATCCCGTAAAGTGATTCTCGTTACAGGCATCATGTTAATCACACTAGGCTTCATTCCTAAAATTGCCGCCTTAACGACGATTATTCCATCAGCCGTATTAGGCGGAGCCATGATTGCCATGTTTGGAATGGTTATTGCCCAAGGCATCAAAATGCTTAGCAGCGTCATCGCAAACTCCGCTGAGAATTCAATGATTGTCGCCTGTTCGGTTGGAATGGGGCTTGGCGTGACGGTTGTGCCTGAATTGTTCGCTCAATTACCGCAAAGTATTCAAATTTTAACGAGCAACGGCATTGTTGCAGGCAGTGTGACCGCCATTACTCTAAATATTATCTTCAATATGACTCCATCACCAGCAAGAAAAACGGTAACGGTATTACAAGAGAAAGAAGCTTAAACAGAATAGTAATCTAGGTAGGCCAGCAGAATGTTTGATTCTGCTGGCTTTTTTATGTAAGAAGAAAAACCTTATCTATATTCTCTAATGCCATTATTAAAAGCCCCTACATCATTGTTTTCAATCCCAAATAAAGCTTCTTGTAAGGCAAATGTACTTTTATAAAACTTCATTCGTTTCAAAATATGATCTATCCCAGGATAATGACTTGTAAGCATATTTAAAAATTCTTCTCCGTAACTTGATAAGATGCCAGCAAAGTCATACGCTGGATCACCTAAATATGAACCTCCAAAGTCGATAACACCCGTGATTTTGTTTTGATCAGAACTGTATAAAATATTTGAGGCTCCAAAATCTCCATGAATGAGACACGGTGTAAAGTTAAAGTGTGACCCGTCACTTAAATAGGCTTCGAAGCGTTCTGAAGTTTTCCTTTTTGCCTCATCTCTCATATAAGGAAACAACTTAATTTTAAAATCAACGTACAAGTCGGAAATTTCGTTATATGGATTAATCGTTTCTTTCTCAAGAGTTGGCACGACTTTTTTGACTGGAATACTATGTAACTCATTTAAAAACTGAGCTAGCTGATTCGCTATGCCCTGCAAATGACCTGCATTTTTACTAGTAGAGATTAGATTCCTCCAAAATGGCTGACCATCAATCCTTTCATATCCCATGAAAGATCGACCAGGTTCTTTACTTGCAAAGTCTTTATATATCGGTCGAGGAATTGGCAGGGAAACGTACTCATAAATGCCATTTAAAATTTCTATTTCTAATTTTAGATGGTCGATCCCTTCTTTATATTTTGCAAATCGAAACACAAGCGAATCGTTAGCAATGAGTACATCATTGTTTTGTCCACTATCATTCATTTCTGCTGAGTATATATGTAAATTTGGATAACACTGTTTGATCCTATCGACATAGAACTTTTCTTTCTTCATATTCCACCTCCTCATACTTGTTATTATTGGTTTTTAATGACTCCCGAAAACTCACCTCTTACTACTTCCTTTTCCTCCTGATTTCGGCATGAAAAAGAGGCAGTAATCAGGGTTCTCCCACCTTGATTCGCAAATTGGTCAATAATCACTTCACAAAGGATGGTATCCATTGTGAATACTGGCCTGAAAAACTCAAAAGTCATCTTACGGGCGAGGACGTTGTAGTCGCCCCCTACCTTTGTAGGCAATGTAGCCGTAAGTAATCCTTGAACAACCAACCTCCCCCGTTCATCAGGGGTCAGGTGATGAGCACCCTCATCGCCTGAGATCCTTGTGAATAATTCAACATCTTCTTCTGTAAAAGTACGTTCAAATGTAATCATATCTCCAGCTTTTAATGCCATTCCTACTTCCCCCTATTTTAAAAAGCACCTATTAATTCGCCTTATTTAATTTTACTTGTTCAATTTTTTCGCGATAAAAACCCTGTATTCATTACACATTCTATTTTCTTGATAAAAGTCCTGCTAAGTGAGCACTGGTCGCTTTTTGTGATAGTGCTTTGACTAGAGGGAACGTTCATGATCGCTTCATCCAATAGTAATAGTTAAGCCAGCAGAATGTAGAGGTTCTGCTGGCTGGCTGATCCTTATTTAGAGGATATTCCTAATTCAATTTGTTGGCTTTCGTACCTCTAATAATAATCTTGTAAGGAATCTTTTCAATTGAAAGTTCTTCTCTTTTTATCTCAATCACTTGCTTTACGTATTTTTCGATTTCTTCTGCTTGTTTTTTCACCCCCCATGAAAACCACCCATCTGATAACGACGTTTTTATAATGATCTGCAGTGGTTTAGGGTGGAATGAGTAAGCAAATCCACTTACTTTATCAAACTTTTTATCTGTTTCTTCCATGATTGAATGAAAAATAGGCGACCATTTCATGTCTCTTATTTCTGCTTCACTTCTTCTTTCGACTTTTACTGGGTAATCTAAACCTTTCTTGGCAGATACAGTATCGTGTACAAGTCTTTCAATATCTTCCTTAACGTTATTATAATATGACTCCGTTCCTTCAATTTTAATATAAATCATTTGCTTTGACTTCCTTGGGTCAATTCTCATTGCGATAACCTGGTTATACCCCTCTTGTTCTAATACTTTGCGACTGATTTCAAACAATTCATGTGTAAGCTCCTGCAGTCTCCTGTCCTCTTCACTTAAATCCCCAATCCCCCTATCCTCGACTTTCACATGAATAGCAACCTCACCAAAATTGTAGGGTTTTACAACACCTTCAATGAATTGTTTTATTTCACTTTCATGTTCTTTTTTATATCGCTTCTCCTTAACCCTAACGGTCACTGACGGTTGTTTAGAAAAAAAATGGTTATCTATGGAAGTAGAAAGACTGCCTTCAAATCCTTCTTCCTTGAATTTATCGTTTAGTTCTTTGTGGAAAGCTTCTACCTTTTCATTCTTTTCTGCGGTGTCCTTCATACTCTGTTTAATGCTGTCCTTCAAATTTTGACCCTGCGCCGTTTGACTACCACCAAAATAACTACTCATGAAAATAACCAAAGTAAAGGCTAACACCGTTCCTACTAAAATAGTAATCTTCTTCATTCATTCCCCTCCACTTTTGGAAAAATCATGGATAATCATGCTTGTATTTAATATATAGCTCGTTCCTTTAAATATGATATGAATTCTTTTTGATTCCCAATAGACCCTTAATAAGAGGTACAATTAGCCCTGTGATAGAGCTTTTGACTAAATTGTGAAACATTGAGCAAAGGACTTGTATTAAACTCTGAAGCAGATTATACTTAGGTTACAATTAAATATGTGAAATGTTTCACAATACAAATTATTAGGAGGATGAACTCATGAAAATCGCAGTCATAGGTAGCACACACGCTGGCACAGCAGCAGCTACCAATATCGCAAACTTATATCCAGAATCAACAATTACCGTATATGAACGAAACGACAACGTATCTTTTTTATCTTGCGGTCTGGCTTTATATGTGGGTGGTGTCGTCAATGATCCTCAAGGCTTGTTCTACTCCTCCCCTGAAAAAATGAGAGAACTTGGCATCACAATGAAGATGCAGCACGACGTCAAGGAAATCGACACCGATCGCCAGCTGATCCATGCTTCAAATTTAGTTACAGGAGAGTCGGTGACAGACCACTATGACAAGCTCGTTATGACAACAGGTTCTCAAGCCATTACTCCACCGATTGAAGGCATGAATCTCGACAACGTATTGTTTGCGAAGAATTATAACCAGGCGAATACGATCATCGAACGTGCAGAACAGGCTGAACATGTGACGGTCGTCGGTGCCGGGTACATCGGTGTGGAACTCGTCGAAGCTTTCGAAAAAGGCGGCAAACGCGTCACGTTGATCGATGGTGCCGACCGAATTTTGAACAAATATCTTGATCCCGAGTTCACGGACGATGTGGAAGCCGATTTCCGGACACGCAACATCGAACTTGCTCTGTCGCAAACGGTTGAGCGCATCGAAGGTCAGGATGGTTCCGTGAAAAGCGTCATCACCAATAAAGGCAAGTATGAAACTGACCTTGTCATCATGTGTGTCGGCTTCCGCCCGAATACCGGTTTGCTAAAAGGGAAGGTTGATATGCTAAATAACGGAGCTATTAAAGTTAATGACTACATGCAAACGAGTGATCCAGCGATTTTTGCTGCTGGTGACTGTTGTGCCGTCAAGTATAATCCAACCGAAGGGTATGCTTATATTCCTCTTGCAACGAATGCTGTCCGCATGGGAACACTCGTCGCTCGCAATTTAATAGAACCAACGATAGCAAACGTCGGGACACAAGGCACCTCAGGATTGCACATTTACGATTTGAACATGGCCTCTACTGGATTAACCGAAACGTCTGCTTGTCTTATGGGCACTCATGTGAAAAGCGTCACAATCGAAGACAACCACCGCCCTAATTTTATGCCAACAGCGGAAAACGTAAAATTAAAAGTGTCGTTCGACCCAGACACGAGACGCATTCTTGGCGCTCAGGTGTTATCAAAAGCGGATGTCACCCAATCCATCAACACGATCTCGGTCGGTATCCAGCACGGCATGACAATCGACGAACTTGCCTTTGTCGACTTTTTCTTTCAACCACATTTTAATCAACCATGGAACTTTTTGAATAAAGCTGGTTTGGAAGCAAACCTTTCTGTGAAACAACCTGAGTTGGTGTGATGAGGATTGGGATCTCCTGAAGCGCCTAGTGAACGATTCATTCAATATAAAAAAGCGGTGCCTGCATCCTTTCGAGGGAACAGGCACCGTTTGGTAACTTCACTTATTAAATTCAGTCACATCAATACTCTGATTTAATGACCATTTATCCAATTGAACCATTTCTATTTTATCATCAGAAAAAAATTGGATTCCCTCTGAATTTTTACCAGGGTAAATACGAGCAGTCATCACTTTTTCCCCGTTCTGTAAAAAGACCTCGAGGGATGATTGATCAATAAAGACCCTTAAGTGGAGCCGTCCATCCTTTAAAGAAAGGGGAGCTCTTCTTATCCCTCCTGGTCCTGCTCCAGAATGGTTTCTATCAAGAATAAATACTTCCTGTTTCACATCATATAAGAGTTTAGTTTCTTCCGTTTCACTTTCATTACAACGAACTCTCATGCCAAATGCAGAAGCATCTTTTGAATCTATGACAACATTTAGTTCTAAGCTAGTCCCCTCAACACCTTCGAAAGTGCACTCACTCTCAACTTCTACATTTTCGTATGAGATATGATCACACCTCAATGATTTTAACTCTGGCACAGGCACACTCTTTAATTGGCCATCTTCAATCGAAATAATCCTAGGTATAGTTATAGCACCAGCCCAGTAATCATCTTGTTCTGGCATGTCACTTTCCCACATGGCCATCCAAGCTAACAAAATTCTATTTCCCTTATCATCAAAAGTGGTTTGTGGGGCATAAAAATCAAATCCATAATCCAATGGTTGAAAATGATTAAAATCAAATATGCCCTTGTCTACGTCTAAATCTCCTAAAGCATAGACAGATTGATGGAGATTGTGATATAAATCCCCTTCAGGCATCACGCCCTGTGGAGACATCACTAATACATCATAGCCGTCCAGTTGAAAAAGATCGGGACATTCCCACATGTATCCCATATTACCCTTTCCTTTAGCTGCTACATTTAGAAACTCCCAAGAAATTAGATCCTTTGAGCGATAGAGTAATACCTGTCCACCTCGGTCATTCGTTTGGGATCCGACTACACTATAGTAATAGTCTTCTTTTTTCCAAACTTTTGGATCACGGAAATGAAAAGGATGTACATCCCTGAAGGTGCATCTGCTATCACAGGGTTATCAGCCATTTTTTCAAAAAGGGTTCCGTCTTCACTCACGGCGAGACATTGGACTTGCTTTAGATCTGTATCTGGATTGGTCCCTGTCCACCTGTTTCCCGTATAAAAAAGATATAGTCTTCCATCTTTCTCTATGGCGCTGCCTGAAAAACATCCATCTTGATCATAGGATTCACTAGGTGCTAGTGCAATCGGCAGGTGCTCCCAATGAACGAGATCTTTACTCTTCACATGTCCCCAATGCATAGGTCCCCATTCTGCCGAGTAAGGGTGATGTTGATAAAACAAATGAAACTCGTTATTAAACATACAGAAACCATTCGGATCATTCATCCAGAAGGCAGGTGCTGTAACATGATAATTTAATCTCCACTGATCCTCAGTAATTTTTACTCGTGTATTTTTTATCGAATCGGTAGCAAATTGAATTTGTTGCTGGTGTATCAAAGAATCACCTCAAAAATGTTTAGTTAGGTTACGTTATAAACTCTAGATTCAAACGGTTTCAATACGATATGATTGATATCTTCATTTGAATCAGCTTCATAATTACTCATGTACAACTGTTTAGATTTGTTCTTGAAATCTTCCGGCCATTTAAAATCTGCTTCATTAGGGAACAAATTCGTTACAATTAACATCAACTCCCCCTCTAAACTTCTTGTATAAGCATAGATTTGGTCGTGTTCCGGCAAAATGATATGGTAATGACCATAAATTAGAACAGGGTGTTTCTTTCGAATCTGGATAAGCTCTTTATAGTAATGATAAATAGATTTATTGTCCTGAATAGACCTTTCCACATTGATCTCCTTGTGATTAGGATTTATTCCTATCCACGGTTCACCTTCTGTAAACCCTGCATTCCTTTCCCCTGTCCATTGCATAGGAGTTCTAGAATTATCACGTCCTGTTTGCCAAATCACTTCCATAATTTCTCGATGTGATTTACCAGCCTCAATTTCATGGTGATATAAATTCTTTATCGCAACATCATCATAATCCTCTATGGAAGCGAACTGCACATTCGTCATTCCAATTTCTTGTCCCTGATAAATAAAAGGTGTACCTTGCATTAAAAAGTAAAGCGTAGCAAGACACTTAGCTGCTTTATCATGGTACTCCACATCATCTCCCCAAACCGAAACCGCTCTTGGCAAGTCATGATTTTCTAGAAACAATGCGTTCCAACCTACACCATCTAGGCCCGTTTGCCATTTTGTAAAAACATCCTTCAACGCATGGATATCTAAACCCTTACTATCTTTGCCCCATAGATCTACATGCTCAAATTGGAAGATCATATTAAACTTCCCGTTAGCTTCACCAACCCAATTATCGGCCTCATCAACACTTACCCCATTGGCTTCACCAACAGTCATGATGTCATACTTATCAAACGTTTCCTTGTTAAGCTCCTCTAAGAAAGTGTGAATACCTTCCCTATTTCTATGGCCTTCAAAAGATGAAGCGAATTTCTTATTCTTCGGATTAGAAACATCAGGAAAACCAGGCACCTTCTTAATATGAGAAATAGCATCGATACGAAAACCGTCGATCCCCTTATCTAACCACCAATTAATCATTTCATATATATCGTAGCGCACATCTGGATTTTCCCAATTCAGGTCAGGTTGTTTACGTGAAAAAACGTGCATGAAATACTCATCTGTATCGAGATCATATTCCCATGCAGATCCCTCAAAAATTGATGCCCAATTATTAGGCTCTTGCCCATCTTCCCCTGGATGCCAAATATAGTAATCTCTATATGGATTATCTTTAGATGATCTTGACTCGATGAACCAAGGATGCTCATCAGATGTGTGGTTGACAACTAAGTCCATAATTAATCCCATGTTCCGATTATGTACCTCAGTTAAAAGTTGATCAAAATCTGCCATAGTTCCAAACTCATCCATAATCGCTTTATAGTTGCTAATATCGTAACCATTATCATCATTTGGTGAACTATAAACGGGACAAAGCCAAATGACGTCTATTCCTAAATCTGCTAAATAATCTAGCTTCGATATGAGACCTTGGATATCACCAATACCGTCCCCGTTTGAATCTTTGAAACTACGTGGATAAACTTGATAAACGACAGCTTCCTTCCACCACTTTTTATTCATGTTTTCCTCCCCTTGCTCTCTTTCAGACATTGATTAAACTTTATTTTACAGCCCCTTCAGAAACCCCTTTGATAATTTGCTTCTGTGCAAAGAAATAACCGATGATGACTGGGATGATCGCGATCGTCAGCCCTGCCAGTGCCAAATGCCACTGCTTCGTATACTGGCCGAAGAAATAAAACATTTTCAAAGGAATCGTTGCATTGGCTTCACTAAGAACAAGAGAAGGCAACAGATAGTCGTTCCAGATCCAGATTGTATTTAAGATCCCCACCGTCACGGAAATTGGTTTCAGTAGAGGGAAAATGATATACCAAAACAATTGAAAACGGTTGGCCCCATCAATGATCGCCGCTTCGTCCATCGTTTTTGAAACACCTGTCATCGCCCCATGGTAAAGGAAGATCGATAAACTGCACCCAAAGCCAAGGTACATGAAAACTAACCCACCCGCATTCAACATATTCGCTTGACCAAAAATCGATACAAGCGGAATCATCACCGATTGGAAGGGAATCAACATCGCAGCTACAAAGGTGAAAAAGATGATGCCACTAAGCTTACTTTTGTTACGAGCCAAGGCGTATCCAGCCATCGAAGAAAAGAGAATAATGACGGCAATACTCAGTCCCGTGATCAACACCGAGTTGAATAAAGACTTTAGAAACTCCAAGTCAATAAAAGCTTGCTTAAAGTTTTCAAGCGCTAATGATTCAGGCAATCCTAAAACACCACTAAAAATTTCCCGCTTCGTTTTGAACGCATTGACAAGCATCAGATAGAACGGCGCAATCCATAGTAACCCTAAGGCAATACCGAGGATTTCGATTGAGAATAAATTCCGTTTTTCTTTGTTCTTCTTCATTACATCTCAACCTCCCGTTTCTTGTTGTAGTACACCTGGGTCAGCGCAATAACGGCAACGATTAAGAAGAAAATCACCGCTTTGGCTTGGGCATAGGCCATCTGATTGTCTGAAAAGGCTGTGCGAACAATTTCCATCGCAACCATCTGCGTGGAGTTGAACGGCCCGCCATTGGTCAGGGATAAGTTTTGGTCATAAATCTTGAAAGCCATCGACAATGTCAGGAACATACTGACGGTAAAGGCTGGGGCTACAAGCGGGAAGGTAATACTCTTAAACCGCTGCAATCCATTGGCCCCATCGATTTTTGCCGCTTCGATCAAGTCCTTTGGAATATTTTCTAAGTAAGCAATGTAAATGATCATAATATATCCCGCCATCTGCCAGGCTGTTAAAATAACAAGGCCCCAAAAGCCTGTACTCGTCGTCGAAAGCCAGCCTTGCAAATTCTCAATCCCGAATAGGGTACCGATATCGTCGAACACACTGACGAAAATAAACTGCCAGATGAAGCCGAGGATCAAACCGCCAATTAAGTTCGGCATAAAGAATACCGTCCGAAGTAAGTTATTGGTTTTAATATTGCGGGTTACGAGTAGCGCAAGTCCAAGTCCCATGATATTTAGCAGAATGACCGTAACAACGGCAAACTTAACGGTAAACCAAATCGAGCTCATGAATTCGTCTTCTTGAAATAGATTGATATAATGTTCAAATCCTAAAAACTTGGTGGCCGTCAGCCCATTCCAATCGGTAAAGGAAAAGATGAAGCCGTAGATGAATGGAATGACAACAACAAGACCCAACCCGAGAATAACCGGGGTGAGAAAAAGCCAAAACCAAATATTGCGATTGTGCATGTCAAATCCTCCTATTAAACTGAAAAATTGCTGGAATGAATGACCAAGCAAAACTATAAAAATATAGCTAACAAATCAGTAGCTAGTGCTGATTTGTTAGCTTTCTTTCAACTTATTCCTGCCTTAATTTTTTCCACTCCTTACGCGAGTCAGCTTCCACTTCATCCCAGGTAATGTTTTCACTTATATATTTTTGTATATTCACTCCTAAATAATCCCCCACGATACGGGATACCCAAGAAATACCCACCCAGTGGTATTTCCTTCTGAAGCATACTCATAAATCTCCCTAGAAAGAGGATCAGCTATTTTTGAAGTGTCGTAGCCTTCATAAGCAGGTATAAACTTGAAATCATTTAACACAGCTTCTTTTCCAGTTTCAGAAGTATTCATCCAATCTAAAAAGTCCTTAGAGGCCTGAATAACTTCTTCATCGCTATTATTATTTACAGCCCAATAATTCGGAATACCTACAGGCAATTTACCTTCAAATCCCTCCACAGGAATTGGAATGATCCCTATATTGTTTTCTGCAAATTCAGGAGCCAATTGGTGTACAGAAGGGTAAATCCAGTTCCCTTGTTGAATCATGGCTACTTTTCCAAGGGAGAAGTATTCTTCTACTTGTTGTGAGTAATCTAGGCTCAAAGTCGGCTGTATAGAGTATTTGTTCTGCAAATCTACCATTCTTTTAAGTTCGTCACCTTTTTTAAATTCTACCGTTTCTGAATTAAACGCTTCTAAGACTTTTTGATCAAACTCTGGTGCTAAATATACATTGGATAAGTGGTTTCCAGGAACCCATTTCTCTTTCGCAGGAAACGCAAATACCTCTTCGATGCCTAATTTTTCTTTTTGGCTATCCAGTTCTTTAACGGCCTGTTCTAAATCTCCGTAAGTCAAAATTTCATCAGGATTAATTCCCGCTTCTTCGAAGACCTCTTTATTATAAATGAATCCATAACCTTCCTGATTAAATGGAAGTCCATGAACTTCACCGTTTTTAGTTACAGGTTCTAAGGTACCTTCCAAAGCGGCTTCTGCTGCCTTTGTATCAGACAAGTCGGCTAGATACTTCTCGTATTGTGCGGCTTCAGTAGGCCCAGCAATACTAAAAATTTCCGGCTCCTCGCCAGAAGAGAATTTTGTTTTTAGTGCACTAGCATAGTCAGAACCCCCACCAACACTCGTAATCTCGATGTTTACATCTGGATTTTCTTCTTCGTATTTTTGAGCCAGGTTTTCAAATTGGTCGTTAAACTCTACTTTTCCTTGAAAGATTTCTATGTCTATCTGGCCTTCAGAAGCCGACTCCGAGCCTCCTGATGAGAATGAACATCCTGCTAATAGAACACTAGAAGCAAATAAAGACACCATAAGTTTTCCCTTCATTTCATACACTCCCCTTATTTTAATTTTCAAATAAATAATCAAAAAAATATTAAACTCTACATTCTTACTCTCTGTAAGTGCTTTCAAAAGTTATTATACAATAAAAATAATTTATGTCAATCGTTTTCATAAACAAGTATAACAATCATAGTTAATGACTAAATTAAGCATGATATACAAAATAAAAATCCTAATTAATAGGTATTTAAGGAATCTAACAAATCATGGTAACGTTTGACATACAAGATCAGATATTAAATGATATAATACAATAAGTATAATAATAGAGTGACTAAGTATAGTGTGAAATTGGATTGGAGAGTGGCAAGCTATGGTAAGTATAAAAGATGTTGCAAAACTTTCAGGGGTTTCGGTAACAACCGTTTCAAGAGTAATGAATAACAGAGGATATATAGGAAAGGAAACTCGCCTTAAAGTAGAAGAAGCTATGAAGCAACTAGATTACCAACCGAATCAAATCGCACGCGCACTACTTAAGAATCAATCCTACGTTATTGGTGTCATTGTGCCCGATCTTGCACACCCTCTTTTTTCCGAATTGATTAATTGGATAGAGTCATACGCCAGTGAAAGAAATTATAAGCTGTTAATTTGTAATTCGTTACAAGAAAAAGATAAAGAGTCAAATTATATTAGTATGCTTCGACAAAATAGGGTTGATGGGATCATTATGTGTAGTCACACCTTAGAAGTGGATGCATACCGCAGTGTTGGTATGCCGATTGTATCTTTTGATCGTATCCTCTCCTCCTCTATTCCCTATGTAGCCAGCGATAACTACAAAGGTGGGGAAATCGCTACTCAACACTTAATTGATCAGGGATGTAAAAATATACTTCATATCTCTGGGCCTTTGAAATATGAGTTGTTAGCAAACCGCAGAAATGATGCTTTTCAATTAACATGCATGAAACAAGGGATAGAATGGAATTACGTGGAAGGGGCTCATGTACAATCCACCTTTCAAGATAACTGGGATTTCATAGAAGCTGAAATTGCTCCCCTATTGGAGGAATATGATGGTGTATTTTGTAGTAATGATATTATGGCCTACACCCTTTATGTCTATGCTGCAAGGAAAAAAATTAAGGTGCCCGACCAATTAAAGATTATCGGTTACGACTATCATAGCTTTACTAGAATGCTCCAGTATCCTATTTTAACTACCATCAAACAGCCGCTGGATGCTATCGGAAAGATACTTTGCTCTTCATTGATTGAGCAGATTGAGAACCAAAATTCTGACACCCAAAGAAACACCATTCTTGATGTTCAACTAATTAAAGGGGAAACAACATGAATGTAGATCTTGATGGCATACCCTGATGATCAGAGTGTGCTTTTCGCTGACTACTAGCGTGGGAAGCAAGTAGTGAGATGATTATTGGTTATTGCGATTGACGCATGTGAGCGTCGTCGTTTAATTGGATAGTAAAAGAGCCAGCAGAATCCTATAAGGAATTCTGCTGGCTCTTTTAATGGCTAGTTCCCCATGACCGGTAACACTAGATCATCGTGAAGAAAAAAATTATTTTGTTTTCGTTGAGCAACTGTAAAAAAAACAAGGAAAGAAAGACCAAGATTAATGAACGAGTTTGTCGAATATATGTATCTTATTTCCATTAATAAACACTTAAAATGGAATAATAAGTAATATAATTGATTCTATCATCCTTTCAGTAAAAATTTCACTAATATACCAATAAAGCCACTCCCTTAACAGTCCTTAACAGATCGTTAATATACACATTCTATACTAAGAATCGATTCAAACAATAAGAATGCAGAAGGGAGCAAGATAACATGTCTAAGGAAAGATCAATGGATGGGTTGATTCAAAAACTAAATGAGGAAACCTTACAAAAAGACATCGATAGGCGCGGATTTCTTCAAGGAGCAGGGAAAATTGCTGGCATTTCTCTCGGCATGGTGATCGCTCAATCCATGGGTGGAATTCAAGTCGATGCAGAAGCCAAGTTCAATGATTATCCGTTCTCACTTGGAGTGGCTTCCGGTGATCCCCTCCCTGATGGGGTCGTTCTATGGACTAGACTAGCCCCAGAACCTCTCAAAGGAGGAGGAGCCCCTTCACGAAACATCCCGGTGCATTGGGAACTAGCAAAGGATGAACATTTTCGTCGTATTGTGCAGCGCGGAACAGAAGTAGCAAGACCTGAATTAGCACACTCCATCCATGTGGAAGTCGAGAGATTGCAGTCCGATACCGTCTATTTCTATCGTTTCAAGGCCGGAGGTGAATATAGTCAAGTCGGGAAAACGAAGACACTGCCTGCGAATGGCTCCCATGTCTCAAGCCTCACCTTTGCTTTTGCCTCCTGCCAGCAATATGAACACGGCTACTACACAGCCTACAAACATATGGCGAAAGAGGATCTCGATCTTGTTTTCCATCTTGGGGACTACATATATGAATATGGTCCGAATGAATACATTTCCGGTTCAGGAAATGTCAGAACCCACATCGGCCCGGAAATTATGACGTTAGAAGACTACCGTAATCGTCATGCTCAATATCGAACGGATGAGAATCTACAATCTGCTCATGCAGCGTTCCCATGGGTAGTGACCTGGGATGATCATGAAGTGGAAAACAATTATGCTGATACCGTTCCGGAAAAAGGACAGCCCGTGGAGGAGTTTGTGAAGCGCCGTGTTGCTGCTTATCAAGCGTACTATGAACATATGCCGCTCCGTAAATCATCTATGCCTCATGGTGCAGATATGCAGTTATATCGCAGCTTTTCATACGGTGACTTAGCGGATTTCTTTGTACTAGATACTCGACAATATCGCTCAGACCAGGCGAATGGAGATACAAGTTCTTCACAGACAGCGGAGTCGTTAGATCCATCCCGTACCTTGCTAGGCGAAGAACAAGAAAGTTGGTTGCTTGATAAGCTTAACAACTCCCAATCGAATTGGAACGTGATGGCACAGCAAATCTTTTTTGCAAAAAGGAACTATGGACCAAGTCAGGAAGAGCCATTATTCAGTATGGACGGTTGGGACGGGTACACTCCGGCCCGTCAGCGAATCACAGACTTTGTAGATAGTAAAAAATTAAATAACTTGATCGTGCTTACTGGTGATGTCCATGCAAACTGGGCGTCCAACTTGCTCGCAGACTTTAATGATTTGAAATCTCGTGTTTTGGGAGTTGAATTTGTCGGAACCTCCGTTACGTCAGGTGGAAATGGAGCTGATAAACGTGCTGATACCGACCGAATTCTAGCACAGAATGAACACATCAAATTCTTTAACGATTATCGCGGTTATGTTCGCTGCCAGGTCACCCCTACACAATGGAAAACAGACTACCGTGTCCTTCCTTTTGTCACAAACCCGGGCGCTGATATATCTACAAGAGCATCCTTTGTATATGAAAAGGACCAAGCAGGATTGAAAGAGGTATCTGCAACGGTAGTTCCACAAGGTAAACAATCGTCCAATGAAGTGGAAGATGATCGTCATCAAGCCCATGACCGTGCACACAAAAAACAACTAAAAAAAGAAAGACAACCAAATTAAAATACAATTACCCAGATGAAAAGCAGAATAGACTTGGAAAGAGTAGACGGGGGGACTCGCCTACTCTTTTTTTGAACAGAAGAAGGTCATTATTCAAGAAAGGCGAACATTATGCCCAAGTGATGTTAACTCATATTTAACGAAACCTTTCGCTATTCCAATCGTATGAATAGAATGTTCGGGTCTAGATATCCTGATAAGGTACAATTTAGTCATTGTACACCATTA
Organism: Halobacillus amylolyticus; assembly: GCF_022921115.1. Classification (NCBI taxonomy): domain Bacteria; kingdom Bacillati; phylum Bacillota; class Bacilli; order Caryophanales; family Bacillaceae; genus Halobacillus; species Halobacillus amylolyticus. Next base: position 1,953,465 of record NZ_CP095075.1, read on the forward strand.
TCGAAAGGGGATTACATATGAACAAACGTATTGTTGCAAGTATCATCGCCGCGAGCATACTGTTGATCGCGATTGCATTCCAAAGTATCGGCTTTTTCATGAATAAAAGTTTTTCTGAAAACACGGCATCGATGCTACCAAGCAACCAAAAGCTAGAAGAAAAAGTCATCGAAAGAGGATCGGCTACCAAGCGGATTGCTCAAATCAACCTAGAAGGTACGATTATGAACAACCCGGGATCAAACCCTAATCCTTTCGGGGGCGGGGGCTATCAACACGAGCAATTCATTGAAAGGCTTGAGACCATTAAAGAAGATAACACCATCAAAGGTGTGCTCCTCTACGTGAATTCACCAGGTGGCGGCGTCTATGAAAGTGCCGAAATCCACGAGCAATTGCTCGAAATCAAAGACGCTGGCAAAACAATTTACGTCTCCATGGGAGGAATGGCTGCTTCAGGAGGCTATTACATCTCAGCACCTGCACATCGAATTTTCGCCTCAAACGAAACGTTCACAGGTTCTCTCGGGGTCATTATGCAAAGTATCAACTACCAGGAATTAGCCAATAATTTTGGTGTGAAGTTCAATACATTTAAAAGCGGAGAGTTCAAAGATATCATGAGCCCGACGAAACCAATGTCAGAGGAAGAACGCCAAATCATCCAATCTCTTGTCGATGAATCCTATGAAGAGTTTGTCGATGTCATTGCAGAAGGACGCAACATGCCGGAAGACAAGGTTTATGACCTTGCAGATGGCCGCATTTATTCGGGGAAGCAAGCTGTCGAGAACGGCCTCGTGGACGAAATTGGCTTCAAGGATGACGCATTGAGTGCTTTGAAGGAAGAAATCGGCGGAGATCCACAAGTAATTGAATATAAGAATAATAGCATTGGGTCCTTTTTCGGCCTGCCGCTGGCGAAAAGTTTGCTGCCGAACAGTGAAATCCGCTTCATCGAACAGCTGATCAGTAACCGCCAAGGTCCAACATTAATGTATATGTATAGCGAATAAAGGAGGGGTGGAAAATATGGAGACTACCGAACAACAAACAGCAGACATGACAGTCATGAATATGTTCAAAAGCCAAAAAAATGATATCCAACGGGTGTTATATGCCGGATTCGGGACCCGTCTCGTCGCCTATTTGATTGATCTGATTGTCATTTGGGGAGTGAATTCCATTGTGACAAGACCGCTCCTCAACTTATTCAATCTCGAGGAAGCTAAACTCTGGATCAACATGTTCAGTGCTTCGAACATTATGACATCCATCATCTTTTTCCTTTATTTTATCCTGATGACAAAGTTTTTTCGGGCGACACTCGGAAAGATGATCCTCGGCTTATCCGTTGAATCGTTGACGAGTAAACCACTCACAAACGTGCAGGTCATTTTTCGTGAATGTATTGGCAGATACATCAGCATGGCGCTCTTCGGCTTACCCTACTTGGTGGTCGCCTTTACGAAACGCCACCAGGGGATCCATGACTTGTTCGCTGACACTTCCGTGATTAAAAATAAATTTAAGCGGCTTAATGATTCAATCGAAAAAGAGACCGAATAAGCTAGATAAACAAAGCCTGCTTCCTGGTTAAGGAGCAGGCTTTGTTTTGTATCAAGTTCCTGTTGTTATCCTTACTTTTTAATAATTAATACTTCATCATTAATTTTCTCTCGAATTTGCCGGGCTACTTTAACCATGTTTCTAAGAGCATCCGTTGTTTCGTTAATTCCTCTTGTTTTCAACCCACAATCAGGGTTAACCCAAAATTGTCTCGGGTGAAGTACTTTTAATGCACGCAGGATATTGCTCTCCATTTCTTCCACTCCTGGTACCCTTGGACTATGGATGTCGTAAACTCCTAGACCAATCCCTTTTTCATATGACTTTTCCTCAAAATCAGAAATTAATTCTCCGTGACTTCTGGCGGCTTCTATAGAAATGACGTCAGCATCCAATTGGTCAATGGTGTCCATAATTTCCCCGAACTCGGAATAACACATATGTGTATGGATTTGAGTCTCATCTTGAACAGATGATGTGGCAAGCTTAAAAGCGTAAACGGCTTCCTCCAAATATTCTTTTTGTTTTTCAACCTTTATCGGCAGGCCTTCTCGTAAAGCCGGTTCATCCACTTGAATCATGTTAATGTTATTTTCTTCTAAAAAACTAATTTCCTTTTGCAGGGCTAAGGCAATTTGTTTAGTAACTTCAAATTTGCTGATATCTTCACGGACAAACGACCAATTTAAGATGGTGATAGGACCAGTAAGCATACCTTTCACAGGTTTTTTGGTTAGAGATTGAGCGTATGTGATTTCTTTGACTGTCATCGGTTCTGTGAGAGACACATCTCCATAAATGACGGGAGGTTTGACGCAGCGGGAGCCGTATGACTGAACCCATCCGTATCTGGTAAAGGCAAACCCATCCAGTTTTTCACCAAAGAATTCTACCATATCGTTACGTTCAAACTCGCCATGTATGAGGACGTCAAGCCCGATTTCCTCCTGGCGTTTAATCCATTCGGAAATGTTGTCTTCAATAAACGATTGATAATATTCATCAGACCACTCCCCTCTTCGCCATTTCAGCCGTGCCTGACGAATTTCTTTCGTTTGTGGGAGACTGCCAATCGTTGTTGTTGGCAATAATGGAAGCTCGAAATAATCTTGATGTATTTTCTGGCGACTGGAATAGTGGGTTGGACGTTTTGGTTCAATATCTTTCCATAACTCCACTTCTTTTTGAACATCTTCTAGATTTCTGCTCGAAGACTTCCAAAGTAATTCAATACACCGAGTACGTTCTTCTATATGTTTTTCAATCGTATGTCTACCATGGTTTAGACCTTCTGTTAACACTGTCGCTTCTTCAAGTTTTTGATCAGCAAATGATAGTGCATTTTTTATGACAGGGTCTAAATCCTCTTCGGTGGTTACAGTTACTGGAACGTGTAACAAACTGCAAGAAGGCTGTACGATGAGCCGATCTTTTTCAACTTTTGAAAGTATGTTTTCAAGTTGTGCGTATTTTGTGTCTAAATCTTCACTCCATATGTTGCGGCCGTTAATTACCCCGGCTGCGAGATACTTATCCTTAGGAAAGCCATGCTTTTTCAGTGATTCTAGATTAGCTCCCTGATCATGGACAAAATCAAGGCCTATCCCAGCAACTGGAAGGGAAACGACCTCCTGGTAATGATCAACGGATTCAAAATACGTTTGGAGAAGAATCTTTACACTTGAAACACCGTTTTGCATAGAGTCATATACTTCCCTGAATAGATGTAAATCATCCTTGGTCATCGGTGTTGTCAGAATAGGTTCGTCCACCTGCACCCACTCAGCACCAGCTCTTTCCAGCTCATAAAGAACTTGTATGTAGAGAGGAACAAGTCTTTTCAGTAGCTTTTTAAAATCTTTCTGCTCATAACCTTTCGCTAATTTTAAAAATGAAACAGGTCCCAGTATAACTGGCTTTCCTATGATACCTAGTTTTTCTTTGGCTTCCAAAAAGTAAGGTAACAGTCGATTCTCCGTAAGTGTTGGTTGAGCATCCGAGTCAATCTCAGGTACAATGTAGTGATAATTTGTGTTGAACCATTTGGTCATTTCAGATGCCACTGCTTCATGATTCCCTCGGGCGATATCAAAATACAAGTCTATTGGCACTTCCCCGCCCTTGTGCTTAAAACGGTTGGGTATAAAACCAAACATAACTGCCGTATCAAGCACATGATCATATAGACTAAAATCACCAATAGGAATGAGATCGCTCCCAATGTCCTGTTGCTTTTGCAAATCGTTTGTCCTTAGCGTCTCCATTTCTGACAAAAATTCACTTTCAGTTATGTTTCCATTCCAAAATTGTTCCAGTGCTTTTTTCCACTCTCTCTTTTCGCCTATTCTTGGATAACCAATCGTTGAACTTAATACCTTTGTCATTCTCATTCCTCCATTTAAGTTTTTTCCAGCTAAATAAAAAAATCTCCCTTTATAAAGAGAGATAGTCATGCAGCATTGCCAAATTCAAACCGTGAAAACAGCCTGAACACGTTACGCTCATAACACCCCCCTATACCTCGTAGGTTTAGTGCATTGCCTCAGGCAGGTCTCCTGACTCATGATCTTCACTCCCCTGCGCCTTCCCATCCTTTTCTAACAAAAAGGTAGTGACATTTCTTGCAGGTAGCTCCCATTTACAGTGGCGGGACCGTGTCGGATTTTCACCGAGCTTCCCTTTTAAGTTGAATAGATTTTTCACCTAGACAACACCTGAGTAATCAACATATCTAGTTTTCTATGCATGTATGTGTATTAAAAAAGAAAAAGCCTCTCCATATTTAGAGAGGCTTACACATGCGTACCCCTCTTATTTCCCAAAGCATTTGCTTTGCTGGAATTAGCACATTATCAACGACTAAACGCTGACAGGTTGCCGGGCATCATCGGGCCAGTCCCTCCGCCTCTCTGAATAAGAGTTTCAATTTAATTGGTTAAAGGCATACTAGCATGGAGGGAAAGAACTGTCAATATTTTCACACAATATAAAATATAATATCCATTTCTTAATGTATATAAAAAATCCAACTTGTGCTTAGCCAGTAAAATGATACGAATAATAAAAAACAGTTTACCTATATACTATACAGGGGTATTGTACAAGGAAATGCTTTGCCATTGCTGATAAGGTCCCTAATCTAAGTAATTTTAAAGGAGGATGAACATGAAGCGTAAAAAAATAATGATGGGAATTATTCTACTCACCTCTGCATTGCTGCTAGCCGCATGTGCCAGTGATAGTGAAGAGCAGAGCCAGACGGAAAATGAAGAAAACACAAACATGGAATCCAGTTCTGATGAACATATGGAAATGGACCACTCCAGTTCAGGTGCAGTCCCTGATGATTTGGAAGCAGCAGAGAATCCAACCTATGAAGTTGGAAGTCAAGTAATGATCGAAAAAGGTCACATGAAAGGAATGGAGGGTGCTGAAGCAACTATAACCGGCGCCTACGATACTATCGCCTATGCTGTTTCTTACACACCTACTACTGGCGGTGAGCGAGTTGAAAATCATAAATGGGTCATTCATGAAGAAATTGAAGACGCCGGTGAAGAAAAGCTAAAACCCGGAACAGAGGTTACGTTGGATGCATCACATATGGAAGGCATGGACGGGGCCACTGCCGAAATTGAATCTGCCCAACAAACAATAGTATATATGATCACCTATACCCCAACTGCTGGTGGTGAGAAAGTAACCAACCATAAATGGGTAACAAAAAGTGAATTATCTGCTGAATAACATTTGAACAAAATGAACGGACTTTTCAACACACCTAAAGAGCTTATTCCTAAACTGGATAAGCTTTTTTAATTTAAACGTAAAAGAAGTTAAGCTAAGAAAAATGTTCATTATTTTCAGTGGTTACGTCCGGGCATTGTAACACCAGAAGAATTATTCTACTCAAATTCATTTGGTTTCTACCCAAATATTCGATGATTCTACCCAAAATAGGTAGGATTTTGACAAAATTTCTCAGGAATCTAACCGAAATAGTTAAGATTTTGACCAAAACAGAAGGTATGCTTCCCTAATCAAAAAAGCTGTCGGCCTTAGACCGACAGCTCCCTATCAAGATCAACCCGTATTACGCAAACCTGCCGCAATACCACTGATCGTGAGTAATACTTCTGTGAGTGTATCTTCATTTTCATTTCCTTTTTGACGAAGATCCTTGATAAGTTCTACTTGTAAGAAGTTCAATGGATCAACGTATGGGTTACGCAGCTTGACCGATTCCTGAATCGTAGGCTGCTGGTCGAGAAGTTCGTGATCACCTGTGATTTGTAAGAGAACCTGTTTCGTCGTATTGTATTCTTCAACGATAGTTTGAAAGATACGTTCACCAAGAACTTGATCATTCACTAGAGCCGTATATTCTTTGGCTGTGTGAATATCTGCTTTGGTTAAAGCCATTTGCAGATTGTAAATGGTGGAGCGGAAGAAAGGCCAGTTCTCATACATTTGCTGCAATTGCTTTAAGTGATCATCACTTTGGGAGGCATAGTTTACCAATCCTGTACCAGAAGCATACCACGCTGGAATTAGCTGGCGATTTTGGGTCCAGGCGAATACCCATGGGATCGCTCTTAAGTTTTCAAACTTCATGCTGTCCTTCCGTTTCATAGGACGCGAACCAATATTCAATTCACTAATTTCTTGAAGCGGAGTCGCTTCATTGAAATACGTTAGGAAGTCTTTATCTCCAAAGACAAGCGATTGGTATTTTTCTAGAGAGACGTTCGCGATCTCTTCCATGGCTTGTTCCCACATTTCCTCACGGTTGTGTGCTTGTTCCGACTCTTTGGATACATGGGCCGCTCCTTCAACCAAGGTGGAAACACCCTGTTCAAGACTACGGTAGGCAATATCTGTCAGCAGGTAGCGTGATGACAGCACTTCACCTTGTTCAGTAATTTTCACGCCGTCACCTAATGTTTCAGCAGGCTGTGATAGAATGCTTCGATTTAACGGACCACCGCCGCGTCCAAGCGAGCCGCCGCGTCCATGGAAGAATTTCAAACCAATATTATAATCTTTGGCCATATCATGGATTTCTTGCTGGGCCTTATAAAGTCTCCAGTTGGCTGTTAGAGTACCGCCGTCTTTACTCCCGTCAGAGTAGCCTAGCATAATTTCTTGATGGTTATTCATGTCGCCCAAGTGTTTATTGTAGACATCCATTTCAAACAATGTTTTTAAGATCTCTGGTCCTGCCACCAAATCATCTACAGTTTCAAGCAATGGCGCGATGTTCAAATGGCTCTCTACTCGTCCATCGGCATGCAGACGGTAAATCCCCGCCTCTTTGGCAAGCACTAATACTTCCAGAAGATCACTTGTAGATTCAGTCATGCTGATTAAATAGACTTCAATCGAACGTTTGCCGAATTCCTTATGAGCCTCACGAATCAATTGGAAGACCTTCAACATTTCCTGCGTTTCTTCACTGTAGTCTTCATTTAGTAGAGTGATAGGACGGGGATCTTTTAACACACCCTCAAGCAGCTCAATCTTTTCCGATTCAGAAAGACTAGTATAATCACGATCAATATTTACTTTTTGCAAAATTTCCGTAATCGCTGCTTCATGCTCACCGCTATGATTACGAATATCGAGGGTAGCTAAGTGAAAGCCGAAAAGTTTCACCTGGCGAACGAGTTTACGCAGCATTTTCAAATCTCGCTTCGATGGTTGATGGTTTTTCACACTGTTTTGAATCAGATCAAGATCTGCTAAAAGCTGGTCGTCGGATGCATAACCTGTTTCCGATTCACCCACTTGACGCAAACGCTCCAGGATAATAGCAAATTTACGGCGATACATTTCTTCTTTGACTCGCCACCTCTTCCCTTCTGGAATGAGGGACTCTTCTTTTTCAACAGAAGCAACCAGTTCTTCACTCACTTTTACACGAGTTGTCGAATGACTGAACCGCTTCATTAATTCAACAAGCACAGCATCATACTTTTTCAAAACAAGCTCCCTCTGTTTGATCAATGTTTCCCATGTGATCTCTGGAGTAACATTCGGGTTGCCGTCTCGATCCCCACCAATCCATGAACCGAAGCGAAGGAAATTTGGTACATTCCATTTCTCTTCAGGATAACTTTCTTCAAGACGATCCTCTAACTCCTGATGGATATCTGGGAGCACATCAAACAAGGTTTGATCAAAATAATACAAGCCATTTCGCACTTCATCCATGACAGTCGGTTTCCGGTGTCTCAATTCATCCGTTTGCCAAAGAACCGTAACCTCGTTAAACAAGCTTTCTTGGATACGTTCACGCTCATTATCCGTTAGCTGTGGATGATCGAGCTGCATTAATATTGTCGCAATACGCTTTTGAATTTCAAGTACAGTACGCTTCGTCGCTTCAGTAGGGTGTGCTGTAATGATCAGCTCCAATGATAATTGATCGAGCACATCCTGAATGACCTTCTTATCCATGCTATGGTCTTTTAAAGACAGAACAGCACTCTCAATCGAAAAAGGCTGCACCCCTTGGTCATCAAAAAGTTGATATTCGCGACGTCTGCGAATACGATGGTTTTGCTCTGCAATATTTACGAGGTGGAAATAGATTGAGAATGCGCGGATGACTTGGGAACGCATCGGAGGTTGTAGGGTTTGAATTTCACTTTTAAGTTTTTCATACGTAGAGGTTTCGCGATTTCTTCTAAGTTCTTTCGTTAACTTACGGATTGTTTCCACTTTGTTTAATAGCTCTTCCCCGCCTTGATGAACAAGAATCTCACCAAGCATATTCCCAAGTAGATTCACATCATGTCGTAAGGGGGTTGTATGGTCGTTTTTTTCTTTTTGAATTGTCACTCTTTCACCATCCTGTATTATTTTTTTCTGAGCGATTCTGATAATACCTCGCCCATATTTTAATTATGTTATCAGAATCTTTTGGATAGTCAAATGGATAAGATACCCTACCAATCCTTGTAAGCGCTTGATTTAAAGGCTTCTTGCAAGAAATTTAAATGGGGTTGATGCATAGAGGGACAGGGGCCAAGCGTTAAAAAACACACCACTATTATAACTAGCTTTAAAATTTTTTAATTTATTTTCGAATTTTTGTTAGAGATCGTCTCATGTTGGCTATTAGAAATGAGCACTTTTCCCACTCCTTCTATATAAAATTAGTTGAATAATATTCCATTACTGTTACAAAAATAAATATAGATAAATATATACATATAACCTAACCACTGCTGTTCGCTTTGACACTTTCAATACCAGATAGTAAAAAAACATTAAAGATATAAAAGAAAATAAGAAGTTAGTAGGCGGTTCGAAGTCATCGTCAATAAAATGATAGACGAACAAACTAGTAGCTAATAAATATTAATTTTTCGTAAAGCATTCATTGTCTCCCTCCCTTTCTACAGAAACATTTATCTAGTAAAAATGCTTATAGCTACTAAATAATTAAAAAAGGGGTTATTTGTTTTCTCGATCACTTTTCCATTTGAAATACAATAGAATAAACATAATCACTAAAACTACCCATCATAAAACTAGTAAAGAGGTGTTTAACGAACCTGGATATTTCCCTTCCATTTTGTAAGACCAAAATAAACTTTGAGTTGTCGTTATGAAGCCTACAAATACCACAATGAATATATGCCACCAATATTTCATAACTATCACTCCATGTTTCTTCCTATTTCAAAAAGAATTATTCTCTTGGTCTGAGAACCATTTCAAACTACAAAAAAGGATGGCACTCATAAAGTTGAATGGCATCCTTTTCACTTATAGAAATGTAGATGATGACTTTAAACGGGTCGTTCTATTTTTGTAAATAAGGAAGCCTGGCCTTCAAATATTCCAAACTGATCTCTAGACTTTCTAGTGGTGTTTTCCGGCTTTCATCTTGTTCAACGATCCACCAATGAACGCCAGTATCCTTACCTTTTTCTAGAATCGATTCGATATCGATGCCACCCGTCCCAAGCTCCGCAAAAAACTGCTCATCGTCTGTGGTCATATCTTTCAAATGCAAAAGCGGCGTTCTCCCTTTGTATCTTTCCAGCCATTTGATCGGGTCTTCCCCCGCTTTTTTCAGCCAATACACATCAAACTCGGTTTGGACGTGTTCGGCATCGGTCTCTTCAAAAATCGTTTGCAGAGCCGTTCGCCCATCACTTAATTTTTCCAGTTCAAAATCATGGTTATGGTAGCAGAGTGTCAGCCCTTCCTGGGAACATATTTCTCCAGCTTTCTTTAAGTTAGTAACGAGATCGTCGTAGTCTTCTTCCCTTTTTGGTTCAAAATAAGGACAGACTACATACTTGCTACCTAATGTTTTCTGATCTTCTATAACTTGGGGTAAATGGTGTGTCAGTTCATCTAGCGGGATATGACTGGATGCTGCCTTAAGCCCAAGTTGATCTAATAATTTCCTTAGATCCCCGGCACTCAAGCCTTCATATCCAGCTAGCTCCACCCCTGAAAAACCAAGATCAGCTACTTTTTTCAATGTACTTGCAAAGTCTTGCTTGACTTCATTTCGCAATGTGTACATTTGCGCAGCGATAGGTATGTTTTTCAATAGTGTTCCCTTCTTTCTTAATTAAAAGTTTCCAACCCCATTGGTTTAAATTATGCTCCAACTTTCTAGCACCTTTAACTTTATTTCTATCCAAACCTTACAAACCCTCTAAAAAGGAAACAATTTTAGTTGAAATAACCCAAGCTATGATAATAACTTCACTTAATCGATGGTTATTACAAAAAACGGAAGGTGACTATTTCCTAAGATCTCTTGACCATATCAATATAAAGCTGCTGGTAGGCCCTGTGCTCCTCTTCCATTCCTAACTCGCTGTAAAGCTTTGCAAGCCACTGCACTGGTTTGGGGTCTTCTTCACGTAGTTCCATATCCCAGCTCATACATTCAATAGCTTGCTCAGGGTTATGGAAATAGTGGTAGAGTTCGCCGAGGCGTCGTTGTTCATTTGGGTCCTCGACAATCCGATTCATTTCATCGACCTTTTGTAAAATGGGTTTGGCAAGGGATATATTTCTTAGCGGTTGTGTCCATTCTTGTATGTAAGAAAGATCCCGCTCGTTCAGTAAGGAAGTGATCGCTTGATGGAGAAAATCAGCGGCTTGATCATCCTTTGATTCAAATAAAGCCATAATCAGTTTTCGTAATCCTTCAGGTGGGGTAGCATCGGCTGTAATTTCTTGCTGTTTTACAATTTTGATCAGTCGTTGAGATTGGGATGGCTGCAGCGTAAGCTCATGCTTACCTATAAAAGTCAATACCTCTTCAAGCTTTTCATCCTCCATATACAAGTTCAGTAAATCTTGTTTTAGTGGTTCAAATTCAAGACCGCGAGTGTATAAGTCTTCTAGTAAATGCAACCTATTCATACCGATAAAATGTTCATCAATCAATGAGTGGAGTATATGATAATCTTTTTGTGTTTGCGTATGAACCACTCGCGTTATGTAGATAGCGATAATATCCAGCCATCGCGACTGTTCTTTATACAAGGCCGTCAGCTTTTGAAAAGATAGGTCATGATGTTTATTGGAATACAACCTTTTTTCCACATGGACGGGGTCTTTGGCAAGGAATGTCTCATCCCCATTTTTGTAGCGTTCATCGTATTTGGTAAATTGCAGGTCGCCTGAGAATGTTGAAATCAAACTATGGTTTGGTGCAAAGTCTTTGAGGATATGAAGAATGCGATAACAGGATAGTAACTTTCCGTCCCGCCGATCCTTATAGAAAAGAGTTTGAATAAAGGCGGCTAGTTTCTCTTTTTTAATAAAGGATTCAAAGTAGCTGGCGATCAAGGCCGTTTCTTGAAAAGTGTACTGTTGTTGAAGTTTTTTAAAGAGATCGTTGAAATTCTGTTTCTTAAAATGAGGAAGTGAGGAGACCACCATTTCAATCAGTGGATGGGGTGGGGATAGGGTAACACCTTTTTCAAATGCATCTTTAACATGTGAACGTTTCGTAATTTTCTTTGATGTTACGTAATTTAAATATTGTTCTTTATGAAAAAAGATATAGTAGATCTGGTCATGTTCGTCTGTGGCTTCAATAATTTTACTTTGTTTATAGACCGTCATACGTCTAATTTCTAGTTGGAGTGATTGCTGTTTATCTTTTATATTTACCGCTTGAATGGACATAATCAACCTCCTTATCGTTATCTTGACCATACCATGAAACGGTTTATAAAGATACCAACACTTCAAGGAGTAATTTAATTTCATCCCCCACTCTCCTAGACAAATTCCGATGATGGGCCCATCCTTTTATTAGACCGGCTGAGCTTTATTCATTCTATAAAAATGTATAAAGTTTATTTTTTTGTGTAAAAATACGAACATTAGTTCGATTTAAGGTTGTGAAATGTTAACCAGAACCCTTATTCTTTAGAAAGGAGGGGTGATCGCATGATGAAAAAACCGCTCGAGTTATTTTTGCAGAACGAGAACCATTACGAGGCCGTTGTGATCGCAACAAAGAAACCAACACTTAAAAATCGCAGCTATGTGAATCAGTTGTTCTATCATTATCAAATTGAGGCGCGCTTTGTGACCTATATCAATACGGTGTTATGGCGTTACGCCAAAGATTATCAGAAAAAGCGAAAGCATTGGTGTGATTGGCATGTGTTCAAGCTTGACCAGTCCGTTGGTGAGGACTTGACTGTGTTAGATGTGCTGGCAGATGAGCGTGTGGATTTAGACCATTGGACTGTGGGGCGGGATCCGCTTGAATCAGTAACCAATCGTCATTTACACAGAGAAATTGGCAGGCTGACTAGTCGCCAGCGGCAGATTTTAGATGATCATATAGCTGAGCAAATGTCATTCAGTGAGATTGCAAACAAACTCGGAATCTCGCAGCAATCCGTGTCCAAGTCGTTTCACACGATGATGAGAAAACTTCTTATTGCCTATCAGAAAGGAGAATAACGATGATGACAATCGAATCCTGGATCACACTTGCTGGAAATGTCGGCTTCCCTGTTGTTGTAAGCTTCTTTCTTTTATTCCGATTGGATCAGTGTCTGCAAAACCTGGACAAGTCGATTGACCAATTAACGGAGGAGGTGAGAAAGAAGCATGAGTGAGTTGTATACACTGTTGTTGCGAGCTAAACAGGAAGATGAAGAGGCCCTCTCCGAACTAATTGAGAAGTTTGATCCAAAGATGAAGAAGTTGAGTGCATCGCTCCCTTCGTCTGAGCGGGAGGATTTGGAGCAGGAGCTAAGGATTCAGATGATCAGGTCTATTCGAAAATTTGATATTGAGGCGCTGGTGCCATTTTGGAGTTGCTATAAGGAAGAAAAGTAGGCTGCCTATGGTGAGATAGGCAGCTTGCTTTTTGTTTACTGGCTGAATTTTTAAGCTTCGGGCTTCACACGACGATGAGGCGTTCGGTGTTGGCCCATTCTCTCCGCGCAACCCAAAGTTGGATCTGGACTTTTCATTTCTGACTATTTACTACGAACGCAAATAAAGCCCGCCTCTGCCTAGGCGGGCTTTATCATTAGCTGGCTTTGTCAGCGACGACTTGCCGCTGATGGAAAGCTCTAGATTTTATTAGTTTGGTGATAAACCATGCAAAAACAACGATCCAAATAATGCCTCCGATCACCATGGATGTGGTGTAGGATAGATTAAACCCTTCAGGTGCATAGAAAATATAAGAACTTACCACAGCTGTCATGAATAAAGCGGGGACACTGCAAATCCAGTGGAACTTTTGATGTTGCAACAGATACATGGCACCTGTCCATAGCATAACAGTAGCAACGACCTGATTCGACCAGCCTACATAACGCCAAAGAAAGCTGTAATCCATTTGTGTTAGTAAAAATGTTGGTACGACAACAGGTATGACTAACAATCCTTTAGTCCACTTTCCATCTTTATTTATAAGCGGCTTGAGAAGATCTCCTAGCATCATTCGGGAGGATCTCAGTGCCGTATCACCTGTTGTGACCGGCAGGATGATAACGCCAAGCACGGCAAGGATGCCGCCTAGTGTTCCAAGTGTTGTTATACTAATTTCATTGACGACTCCAGCAGGTCCTCCGGCTGCAAGAGCTTCTTGCAGACCACCCGTACCTCCAAAGAAGGCCATTCCGGCTGCGGCCCAGATGAGGGCGATGATGCCCTCAGCGATCATCGCTCCGTAAAAGACTTTACGTCCTTCGCTTTCTTTCTTAAGTGTCCGTGAAAGGATTGGACTTTGTGTACTATGAAAACCTGAAATAGCGCCACAAGAGACTGTCACCATTAGCAGCGGCCACACTGGCAGCTCCTCTGGGTGAAGATTGCTCAGTGTTAGGTTCGGTACTGGATTATCAAAAAAGAACAACCCCACCCCGATAGAAAGCGCCATAAAAATGAGGATACCCCCAAAGATCGGATAAACTCGCCCGATAATTTTATTAATAGGCAGTAAAGTAGCTGCTAAAAAATAGGTGAAGATGATCAGTATTGATGCCATGAAGCTGAGTGGCGTGATTTCGGCCATCAACTGGGCAGGGCCTGCGGTAAAAGCTGCTGCAACAAGAGTCATTAGTCCAATGGAAAGCAGATTAATCATGGATTGTGCAGGTTTCCCCAAGTATTTTCCAACAATGGTCGGGAATTGGGCCCCATTGTGCCTAAGTGATAACATCCCTGAGAAATAATCGTGGACGGCCCCTGCAAAGATGCTGCCGATGACGATCCAGATGAAGGCAATAGGCCCATAGAGTGCGCCAAGGATTGCGCCAAATATTGGGCCGAGGCCTGCGATGTTAAGCAGTTGGATGAGGCTCGCTCTCCACCAGCTCATCGGTGTATAGTCAAAGCCGTCGTTTTCTGTGTAGGCCGGTGTTTGGTTCTGGTCGTTGATGCCGAAAATTCGCTCAACCACCTTTGAATAGAAAAAGTATCCTAGCAGTAATAGAATGATGGATGAAATAAAAGTAACCATCGCGAAGCCTCCCTTCGTTTCAAATGATAGGGAGTATTTTATAACGGTCTTTGTCGGATTACAACACTTTATCTGAAAATTATATTTCTTCTCATTTTTTTCTCAACTATGAAACGCTTTCTTTTAAAAAAGCCGGACTTGCCTCAATGACAAGTCCGGCTTCCATATGTAACCTGCCACCCCAAGAGAATGGTTAAGTTTCCCGCAGTCGCCTTTAGCGTCTGGGATGGCATTGATATGAATTTACCATAGTATGGGTTGTTTAGGCAAATATGGCGGATGGATTTTGAGTATCTATGTAGAATAGTGAAGAATATTAAATTTTAGAAAGAGTGATCTATAATTGATTCGTAAAAATTATTCAATCCCCATCTACCTTGAACAGCTTGAAACCTTATCAAGCCGGCTGAATCATAACCATACGAAATGGCCAGAAATAGAGGAGTGGCCTTTTCGCCAGTCCGCTGGTTTTGCCGGCGAAAAGGCTCTTGAGTACGCGCTCCTGATACTTAATTTCCAAACATCCCCACATCTTCTACAGCATACGACTTCCCCTTCATACCATTCCTTTTTCCAAATCGATGTGCTGCTTGTCACCAGTAGCTACGACCTCATTTTGGATGTGAAAAACATTTCAGGGGCAAGCTACTTTGACGGTGTCCATACGCAATTAATTCGACAAAAATAAGGAATTGAATCTGGCCTTCCTGATCCTGTCTCTCACGTGGAACGACAGAAAATGCAGCTTGAAGAATGGATCCTGCAGCATCGCTTCCCTATTCTCCCGATTGCAACGCTCGTTGTCTTCACAACCAGAACCTCTGTCATCAGATCTTCTTCCAATCACACAGCTGCTGTAAACCAAGTAATGCGTGTGGAAAATCTCCCTGTTGCGATCCGCGATATCGACCCCCGGCATTCGGAATCGGTTATCGATGAAGGTGAGATTGCATTGTAGATAACCGCCCCCTGCCCTAAAACATAGAGCAGACCTCATTACTTTTCCTTTAAAGTTAATAAGTTAATTTCCGGAGTATTAAATAAACGAAAATTCACGTTACTATACCCCAGTCCTGCACTAACATACTGCTTCACATTCTTATATTCCCAAAGACCCTTCACCCGATCCTGTGGCGGAAAAAAGCCTCCATTTTCGTACCAAGGCTCCGGGACAAATAATGCCCCTATCATGGGCAAACGAATTTGGCCACCATGATAATGACCAGCCATAATCAAGTCGTAGTCGCGAAAATTAAAGTATGAGTTACTCAAAAGTTCGTTCATTCGCTTATCCACTACCGGGTAATGATTGAGCGCGATTAGCACATCCTCATCAGCAAGCTTCTCAAGGCTTGCTGTTTCTTCCATTAATCCTCGTTGATGTGCCTTATATTGTTCAGTAAAAGCATACTTTGGCTTAACTCTTCCCTCTGCAACAACTGGTTCTTTTTCTGGGTCCTGTATCGATAATTCAAAATCAACAAACCTGAGCTTCGCTTCTCCTATATTTAGGGTATAAGCTGATTCGAGCAGCTTCACACCGCGTTGCTCCATTCCTTCAATGAATTCATCTTTAACGTAGTTCCCACGTGAGTCTATAAAGTAATTTTCTGGATCTGCGTTACCTTTGACATATAGTGCATGATCTTTATTCTTAATTGCTTCAATTAATGAATAGAAAGGCTGATAGTTCACACTCGTGGGACTGCTAAGCATATCCCCCGTAAAAACGATCACATCATAAGTCTCAGAGTTTACTGCTTCAATAAGCTTCTTTTGATTACTGCCAAATACTTTTTCATGTAAATCAGTTACTTGAAGTATAGATAACCCCACAAGCTCACTTGGCAAATTTTCAATTTCAATCTCTTGTTTGACAACGATAACTCTTTGATTATCCCAAATGTTATAAACTATGATTACAATCAATACGCTTAAAAATGCAATAAGCATGGCTCGCACAACCTTCTTCATTGGCAATCGCTCTCCAATTTCGCTTAGAGTTACTAATGGGTCGCTTCTAGTTGATTTTGCAAAAGATGGCTAAACATACTTTTTTTCTGATCTGCAAGCTGTTTGAACCCACCCTTTTGAATGGCTCTTCCTTCGTCTAACACTACAACCTGATCTGCACTTCTTATAGTCGATAAACGGTGAGCGATGACAATGATGGTCATCTTTCCTTTTAACATTTCGAGCGCTTCTTGGATCTTCGCTTCATTTTCCGTATCCAGCGCACTCGTTGCTTCATCCAATACTAAAATGGAAGGTTTTCTTAAAATTGCACGTGCTAATACAAGCCGCTGACGTTCGCCGCCAGATAACTTAATTCCTCTATCACCAATAAGTGTATCAAGGCCTTGAGGTAACTTACGTACGAATTCTGCTGCTGAGGAGAATTCCAGCGCCTGCCATAACTCCGATTCACTTGCTTCAGGTACTACTAACATTAAGTTTTCTCTTATGCTTTCATTAAACAAAAACGGCTCCTGGGGAACATAACTGATTGCTTGTCTTAACGACAGTACATTATCACTTGACAGTGGAACGTCATCTATTAAAACTTGTCCTTTTTCTGGTTCGTTAAGCCCCATTAGCAAATCAACCAGGGTGCTTTTCCCAGCCCCAGAACGCCCAACGAAAGCGGTCATCTGATTGACGGGAATTTTGACATTTATATTTTCCAGAGCATAACCTGACTCATTTTGATAACGGAAGGACACATCACGACAAATTATTTCCCGGGTAATATTTATTGCCTGAATATGTCGATTCTTCTTTTGGAATTCCTGGGCATGCTTACACTCACTCTGCAAATCTTTAACCGCCTGTAGAGAAGGAAGACTAGTAGCAATTTGCTCCATGGATGCTTGAATGCCTGCCACTCTTGGCCATAGTCTTGAAAAAATAAGAATGACTAACATTAGTTGCCCTGCCTGAGCATTGAACATTTGAATCGCAATATAAATAAAGGCTGCGATAAATAACGCTGAGGCTGCTTTATAATAAAATTGTGACGTTGTTTTCAGTTTTGTGTAGGCTACTTGTTCATTCTGCATCCGTTCAGTTATAGCACCAAACCACTCCATCCTTGATCCTTCTAAGGTATTACTTTTCACATCTTTAATCCCATTGATTTGATCGGTTATTCCACCAATATAACTTCTTGCTAAATCGAAATTTCTTGTTCCTAAGGCAAGGGACCTTTTCAAAAATTTACGATTAAAAAAGATAAGAATTAATCCACAAAGTAAAACGAAGGTCGTAATATGAGGAGATAATAAGAACGCTAAACCAATTTGAATCAAAGTAAAAATAAGCGAAGCCATAAATTGTAAAAGTGAATGCGTCCCTGCACTAGCACGAGCAACCTCTGATGTTAATATGTTGATTAAGTCTGACTTTCTTTTTCTAATAAAAAAACTCCAATTGGAATGTAACAAAGTATCATACGTCCCTACTCGCATATGACGCAAGAAACCCTGTTGAATGGTTGTGTTTCGAATCGTTATCCGTCTTTGTATTAGATTTTGACCAATCACGACCAGCACATAAACGGCCAAAACAAGTGGTAAACCATAGGAACTGGGAATACCTTCTATAAAACCAAATAGCCCTGAAAATGGTGTTCCACCCGCATCTAAATTTACAATCCCTGTCATACTAATCATCGGAACTAATAATAAAATGCCCACCCCCTCAAGCAACCCGATCCCCGTCATGGCAAGAAGGTTAATGTAAAGAATCTTCCCGGAATAGGAATGAATTTGTTTTACAAAATAGAATACATGTTTCATTATTAAACCCTCCCAGGGTAGACTTGCTTCCTTGTCTTCCTCCACCCCCAAAGAAACGGACGTAGTGGAAAATATAGAAGATGGAGTTTTTCTGGTAACGGCAATGTCGCTACATCTTCAGGGTATGGATATAAAAAGCTCAAAATGAAGAAGAGCTTCTGCTGAATAGACATTAAGGAGAATAGGTGACGCTTATGGTAGCTAGCTACTTCCTCTGACAGCGGTTCATTGTGGAGGTTGATCATTGATTCAAGATAAAAGACTGCTTCTTGGGCCAATTTTTCCCCTTTACTTGTTGTCTCGATTTCTTTTATTAATGGGGTATTCAAGAGTTGGGTAGCTAAAATCGTTGCCTGTACACCTACATGACGATAATGATACTTCTTTATTAACCTGGAAACGTCCTCCCATTTTACTTTCTGACGCATCAATTGCTGAATATCAACTAACCATCTTAGCCGAGACCAACCATGACGTGCCCCATGGGAAGCAAGAAATAAGAACAGATCTTCTTTACTAAGTAAATAAACGGGCTGGTTTGTGAAGGTAATATTCCTTTTCCGTTCCCACAATTCGTGAAAACTAGGTTCCTTAGCTGGCCCAGGGTTTAACCTCCAATGGACCTCCACCTTTACCCCTTGCTCAGGATGGAAATATGTCACATGATGATGTCTCCATTTCCAATCACTCAAAACCCCTTGAATATAATCATCCTTTTTGTAACCTAGGCTTACTAGCAGCTGCTCCGTTCGGGCGAGGTCATCCATTGGAATAAGAACATCCAAGTCACTGGAGGTGCGAAGCGACAGGTCACCATATAAGTCATGCGCAAGAACAGGCCCCTTTAGAAAAAGCAATTTAATTTGATGCTCTGAAAATTTTTGATTGAGCTGCTCCATCTGCCCACTTAAGTGCAACATTTGAAACGTATTCCGCTTATATTCATAGGAAACGTCCTTAATCACATTGGGTGGAATCATGTTCTCATCGGTCCCTTTAATTTTGGAATAGAGAAATGGATAAATACGATGATGCTTCGTCTGCTTAATAAAAAGCTCCCAATCTATATCTTTGAAGAGGTCGGGGTTAATAGCCGTAACTTGATGACTGTTTTCACATTTTAACAGTTCAAGGATTAACCGCAGTTCTCGTGGTACATTTGTTGTATTAAGACGACCGTTTACTACCATGTATTCCCCCTCCAACCTGTTTCGCAAATTTTCCTACAACCGTAAATTCTTCCCTTCCTTCCGCCCCAGTAATATAATAAGGACCGCTTCGCAGCCAAGCATGTGCTATCAGTTCTCCATTTTCATCCCTTGCCGTTCCTAAATATAACGTACTTCCAATCTCACGTTTCTCAAGCATTTTCATTGCAGCAATGGCTTTAACTAGACATTGGCTTTCCCAGAAAGTATAACGACTCATCAATTGAATAGATTGAGAGACACCGGACAACATTTTCCTATGAGATGGCATTTTGTCATATGTCGTTTCTTGCATTTGAACACCAAGAGAAGGAGCTAACTTAGAAAATGGAATTCTCTTTGAGTAACGAGCCCAAGCAAGAAAAAAATAAGCCTCAAATAACATTCTCTTACTTTTACAATCTAGTGATAAAAATAGTCTTAGTTTTTTCATAAGATTCAGGGTCCCTTCTAGTTGAGTTAAGACTCTTCTACGTGGATTAATCCCTCATCAGCTAGCATCGTTAAAAAGGACTGTACCTGTTCCTCACATTGTTGTTGTTCAACATCATATTCTGACCTTAACTTTATGACTAAGTCTCGAATTGTCATTGGATCGTTGAT
The DNA here is from genome assembly GCF_022921115.1 of Halobacillus amylolyticus. Lineage (NCBI taxonomy): Bacteria > Bacillati > Bacillota > Bacilli > Caryophanales > Bacillaceae > Halobacillus > Halobacillus amylolyticus. The sequence continues at coordinate 1,973,624 of NZ_CP095075.1, forward strand.
AAGCTCCCAAATAACACCGCCCATTTCTCCGAGATTATAATACTTGCCATTTTTCAGACTCAGCATAACCTTTTCTCCACCCATGTCACTCACGATATTCCCTTCATTTTGACGAACCAACTGATTCAATAACAGCTGTTGATTTTTAATCATACATCTTCTCCTCTATTTTTAATGTTGATAAAATTAAGTCTGTTAATTCATGTGCAGTAAAATGTGAAACAGGACGACGCAATTGGTAAAGGTCGATCTGACTAAGAATTTTTGCGGAAGTGTTAAAATGCCAATCCATTAAACCGGAGCGGCCGATCATAAAATTCCGATACGTATGGTTGAACAACGTATGGAGCTTGTGCAAATTTTCAATAGGGTGAATTACAGTACCATCCTCATTTGTTTTAACTAGCTCGAAGACGCCCGCTAAAGGCAGCCGTTTTGAGGCAAATTGATCTAGAACAGGAATAGCAAATTTGTTTTCCCTATCGATAATGGGCTTATAATGATGAGATTCCATGCCAAACTCATTCAAACTCTCCACCCATAACTTCTGTTGAGGATAGGCTGGTGTCACAATAGGAATGTCCTCTTCCGAAAGAGTAACCGGAATAACATCATCACTAAGAAGTGGATAGCCCTTTTTTAAGAAAACAGAAGCCAAAGTAGATTTTCCGGCGCCAGAATCCCCAACAATAGCATAAGCTTTACCATTTATGGCTATTGCACTTCCGTGTAAAGGTAGGATTTTTCTTTGCACTAATACAGCCCCCATGCAAGTTCCAAGGATATAAAGACGGAGTTGATCCTCCCTGGCGTTATCCAATGGAGAAAACGTAATTTTGCTACCTTCCTCTATCAAAAAAATTGCTAAATTCGGGACTTTAAACATGCATAAATCCTGCTCTATAACAAAATGCCTGTTCGGTTTAGATTTTTTCTCCCATAATCGGGTTAAATCAGCCTGTTCAATAGAAATCTCCAGTTTATCTGATTTCATTTCATCAGCAGGCAGTTCAGGTAAAGGTAATTCACTTGTTACTCTAAAGCCAAATGCTTTATAAGCAGTTCTCTTTAAGGTGTCTACCATTACTAAAGCCCCTCCCTAAATAAAGTACTTATTCAAACCCTTATACCCAGGGAGGGACAAGGGTTGCGCTGCCATTACCTAATATCATGAACCACCTAAACAACTCGCATTTGACATTCCTTCATGTGTTTCTCCTCTTGGCGCTTCCCCTACATCAAAACAATCAGTATTTGCGTTACCTGGCCCGTTCATCGTCATGCTAATATCAAGAACTTCCAACATGGGTTTTTCCCATTCCTTTTTCACATCTTCACCTCCTTTCTATTCAATCTTTTAATGAACCTTGAAACGATTAGACTACGCGTTATTATTTTAAATTCCTCTTCAAATATCATTTCTGGACGGGGATGACCACCCATCTTAGTTAAAGCACGATTAATAACGTCTATATTCAAAATTTCCGAAACCATAGAATCTTTACAAAGATCTTGTATTTCTTTTATAAAACCCTTCCAGTTCGATGTCATACGATGAATTGTATCAGCACCTTGGATTCCACGTATGTGGTGATTTAATCTAACTTTCTCAGGGAGTATGTGTTTTGTTGCCCCGCGAATGAAGGATCGCTCCATCCCATTTTGCACATATAACTCTTCCGGTAAGGATAAACAAAACTTGATCACGTTAAGGTCGTTTGTGGGATCACGATCCCACAACGCATAACGTAATGATAACTTTGTTCCAACCACTCCACTTTTGTTCCAAACATGTGGTTTTTGAAAGTATGAATTCCTATATTCCGTTAAACTTCCAACATCCCCACCACTGATACCGGCATCATATTCTTTCATTTTTTCAATTACATTTGTTCTTTTTGCTAACGATGGGTGGATCAACTTAGAAATCTGACTTTCATACCCCTCTTCTTTATTAAACAACTGGCTTATCGCAGGAAAAGCCCTCTTTGTTATAACCGGAAGCAAGTTTGACTTCCCTGTATGAAATCTTTTTCTATAGCGGCCTAATTCGCGATTAAGCTTCAACCATCTTACTTTTTTCAATAGCGAAGCGTAGTACTCCATGTTCAAATTCCATGACCCCCAGGAGATCGAGTGGTTGCCCCTTGCTCCATTTAAGAGAACTTTGATTCCTTGTTGATGGGCTGTCTCATTAATCCCTTTTAACCAAAACGAATTCTCAAAGAACTTATACGGCATTTCCATTAATTCAAGAAAATCATCCACTTCGGAAAGAGAGCTCTCTCCTTCAAAGTTTAAATATTGATCCGAAATATTTCCGGCATGATCTACCGTCTCTTTAATAAATGGTCTTTCATCAGGCATATAATATTTGGGCGTCCAATCAGAAAACGTATCTTCAGGGATGTAGCTAAATGTATGTAATCGCTTTTTCTCCTTCTTTAGTTCTTTGGCAGCAAAACTAACGACTGAACCTGAATCCAATCCTCCACTTAAATGAGCACCAACTTCGCCATGTGTACGAATTCTATCAGTCACTGCTTTTTGAAATACATCTCGGAACGCCTCTGCATATTCCTCTTTAGATTTAAGTTTCAACCTTTTAACTGATCCAAATGTACAATACCTCGAAAGTGACACCCTGCCTTTTTTTATAGTTATACTATTGGATGGAGGAACTTGATTGATAGAATGATAGACAGTTGATGACATATCTACCGCCTCTACCATGTTCGGAATCACCAGGAATTCCGCCAACCACTCTTCATTTAAGTTCTTTTCAATATACGGCAATGTAAATAGTGGTGCGATCGTTGTAGAGAAAGCAAGCCTGCTTTGATCATTGTAAAAATAAAGCGACCGTGAACCAGAAAAATCCCTAGCACCAAAAAGCTTACGTTCCTTTTCATCCCAAATCATAAAAGCAAAGTCACCCATCAAGTGTGCTGGAACATCTTCTCCCCACTTGTGATAGGCTAGTAAAATTAATTGACTATCAGGTATTATTTTTCTAAGTGCTCGATCTACATGCAATCGGTCAAATAATTCCTCACGATTATCAATAATTGCATCAGCCGTAATAGCCAGTTGCCGCTCATAATCATAGTAAGGTAACACTTCACCAATCGATTCAGGAGTAATCCACTGAGCATGACAGCCAAAGAAAACGTTTTGTCTATGGAAAGTGCGTATGTCATCAGCAGGGTAATGTTGAAAAGCCTTTATTAAACCATTGCTTTGTTCTGCCGAGACAGGTTCACCATTTGCATGAAAAATACCGGCTATCGCGCTCATAAGATCACCTCTTATACTTTTTCATTGTATTCTTTATAGAGAACAAAAGTATGGAATTATAAACTAAGCGAGCTTTGTTTTTTAGAAAGAATACAATATTATTTTTGGATTTGTAAGGCCCTCGTTTTAGTTGTAGTGAGGGCCTCATAAAATCTTTCTTTATTCTTAACTGTAGTGATCAGCATCTTCTGGGTCTGGATCATTTTGGTACTCATCCTCAATCCTTAAACCGGGGCCCGCCATTGTTAAATTAATATTTAGAAATTCCAACTCAGGTCTCTTCCATTCCTTTCTCATTTCTTCACCTCCTTTCAAATAAACGATTTCAAGAATCGGTAGACAATAACACTTCTAATTAATACCTTAAATTCATGATTAAATACTGTTTCTGGTTTCGGTTCATTTGCAAACTTACTCACCCCTCTATCTATAACATCGCCATTTATGAATTCAGAAATAGTTGGGTCTCTCGTCAACTGGCGAACCTCTTTCAAAAAAGTGTCCCACGTCGGTTCCATTCTTTGTATTACATCAGCCCCTTGAATCCCTCTCACCTTTTGGTTTAATCGTATTTTATCTGGCAAATAGTTAGCTGTAGATCTTCTGACTAATGCACGATCTTGTCCATTTTGGACATACTGGTTATCGGGCAGAGAGAGACAAAAGCGAATCACTCTCAAATCGTTCGTAGGGTCTCGTTCCCACACCCCGTACCTTAAGGATAACTTCGTACCTATAGTGCCATTTAAGTTCCAAAAAAACAGTTGATCAAATTGGCTTTGCCTTGCCTCTTTTGCGTTAGGAATATAACTCCCAGCTGTGTCAATCTGCCTAGCGTTTAGCTTTTCAAAAACTCCGGTTTTCCTGGCAAGCTCATTACTTATGATTTGAGGAAAAGAATAGCTTTGACTAGTTGGAGACAAACGACTTCTAAGAGGATAAAATGCTTTCCTCTGAATAGAGTTCAATACTCTCTTTCTACCAACACCAACATTCCTACTGTATTGCTCAACTTCTCGATAAAGCTTTATCCATTTCATCTTCTTAAAGAGATTAGTATAATGATCAAGAGCAGACCCCCATGAGATCGTATAATTCCCTCTAGACCCTTTCAATAAAATTCTCATCCCCTGGTTTTGAGCATGTTCGTAGATACCCTTAGTCCAAAAAGAATTCCCATAAAACTTATAAGGCATTTCAACCATTTTCAGCCAATCATCAATATCTAAATATGGATTTCTATCCTCAAATCTATAATATTGATCGTTTATATTGCCTACATGATTAACTGTGGTTCTGATATAGAAGCTCTCATCAGCTACTCTTCGCTTAGGTGTCCAATCCTCAAAGCTTGCGAGTGGTAGATAGCTCATTGTGTGTAATGTTTTATTCGCTCTTTTCAAAGAGGGGGCCGCGAAACTTACAACAGTTCCAGAATCTAATCCACCACTTAATTGAGCCCCAACTTGACCATGTGTACGTGTTCTACAGTCAACAGCCTTTTGAAACACTTGTCGAAAAGCTTCTTCATATTCTTCATCTGACTTGAATCTTAATGGGCTGCTTTCTTCAATGAGATTACAGTATCTCTGAAACCTAACTTTATTATCTTTCACAGAAATAGTGTGGGAAGGTGGAATTTGATAAATCCATTTATAAGCTGTGGTAAATTCATCACTGGAATCATGCATCCCTGGAATTGCTAAAAACTCAGCCAACCACTCTTCATTTAAATATTTATCCACATAAGGTAACGAAAACATCGGAGTAATCGTTGTACTAAATACAAATCGATGTTGCCGATGAAAGTAGTAAAGCGTTCGACTTCCAGAAAAGTCCCTTGCTCCAAAAAACTTTTGCTCATTTTCATCCCATATCATAAATGCGAAATCACCAATTAAATATTTTAGGGATTCTTCTCCCCATTTTTGATAGGAAAGTAAAATTAATTTACTATCAGGCATGTTGGCACGAAGTGCTTTGCTAACTTGTAACGCATCAAATAGTTCTTCACGATTATCAATAATTGCATCTGCTGTAATACTTAACTTTCTATCAGGATCATAGTAAGGCAGCTTTTCACCAACAGATTCTGGAGTAATCCACTGGGCATGGCAACCGAGAAAGATATTTCCTTGCTGCCATGTTTGCACATCATCGGCTGGGTATTTTTGTAATTCATTCATCATGCCATTGCGATCACCGATAGCGATAGGTTCCTTATTGAAGTTAATAATTCCAACAATAGCACTCATAATATCCCTCATTTGCTAATTATGTTCTTTATATTTAGTGAATATTCTTAATAAAGAACAAAAAGATACAACAATCCTCTTTTTGTATCTTTGATCCGGTCTTGCTTTCATTCTATATAAAGAACATACTACACTTTTATAAAGAACACAACACTGAATTATCTTTTTAAGTTTTTCCAAGACCGCTATGCTTTTATAGATTCACTTGTTTTTGTTCTAATACTGTATATTTTTTTCGTATAGTAGATGCACTCTTGTCAATTTTTTGTTGGATAGGATTATTGATCCAATTAATGATATAGGAAGAACAAAGACATAGTATAAGAAGCCATATAAAAATAAGAACAGGATATCTTGGAGCAAAAGTGAATTCAGGAAAAATGGTCATATAAAAGAACATGTGGGTTAGCCAGAGATTTGTTGAATGGTTGCCAAAGTAAGTAAGCACTTTTCTGATCAATATGCTTTTATCCATTAGGCTAAAGAGACAAATAAAACTAATAGCGGTTAAAGGAGCAATCACCATTGATTCATAAAGTGAATGGATGATGACTAAAGCAACTATTCCTACCAGGCACAAAATATTCTTCAATTTAATGCTGTGAAACATTGAATGCAATTTGGAATAAATCCGATCTTTAGCAAAAACAGCTCCCACAACAAAGGCAAATTGAGAAGTACCTAATAACACAAGGGCATTAACCAATATAATAACAACACCATGATCACCAACATCAATGACACCTTTTATTCTCTGAATATAAGTGGTTAGGTAGATAACAACAGAAATAAACACTATTGTTAAAGGGTTATATTTCTTAATCAGTTTAAAAATAAAGGGTGTTAACAGGATTAGAATGGTGTATGTTTGTAAATACCACCATACCCCATTATATGAATTGGATAGCAGAGAAAAATTCAATAAAAATTGTACAACCCCACCCGAAAATGCATCCGATCTTCCAACCAAAAATCCAATCGCCATAAACATAAATAATATAATCCAAAAATTCACCAGTAACTTTATAATACGAATTGCGTTTTTCCTTTTAGGTGAGTTTCTCAGCTTACTTAGGCTTATATAAAGTCCATAGCCGCTTGCAAATAAATAGATGGGAACACAGGCATCACCAAATAAACCTAAATAATAGATCAGTGGTATGCCGTCAATAGTCGGGAAAGTTTCATATAAGCCGTTTACTTCTTTTCGAGCAAATAAATGAAGGGATAGCATCATTAAGATAGCTACCCCTTGCAAAATTTTTATGTCGTTTTTCGAAAATTCCATCTAGCCCTCCTAAAAGCCCCATATTATATAGAAGCATTTATCAATAACTTGCCTAGTAATTCTTTATTTGGGTAATCCGAAGTTTTCACTTCTTCGATTAATTCTCTCAGGTCAAAGCTTGGTCTAATAATAGAAGATTCTATGCCATCCTCTTCAATAGCTACGATTACGTAGGAAGGCTTGGCAAGTCCATCAAATGGTAACCCTACGCTTCCTGTATTAATAATGACCTTTCCATCAATATGACGAATGTAAGGCTTGTGGATATGACCATATACATAAATGTGTGCCGCTTCGTTTGTCATCAATCTCTCTTTAATTAATTTATCCGGCTCCGATGGTAAAACCACTTCAAACAGGTCGGTTGGCGCCGCATGGAACCCATGGATTTTTACCCCATAGTACTCCGCATTAATTTCTTCAGGTAATTCCTTTAAATAGTTAATAGCATCACTTGTCATTTTCGAAAATGCCCAATCTCTCTCTAGATTCATCCCTTCAATTACTTTATCAGGAACTTCGCCTTGCCGAACCCCTCTTACCAACCACTCATCTGCATTTCCTTTAATTACCTCTGCATCAAGTTCACGAACCATGTCAACTGAACGCTGCGGATCCAGTCCCCTATAAGAGATATCACCAAGTACAAATAACTTATCAATATTTCTGGTTTCAATGTCTTTCAAAACCGCTTCAAGCGCATGTGCGTTTCCATGAATATCTGAAATAAATGCCAGTCTCATAACGAACTCCTTCTTAAAAAATTCTACTAAATTCACATAATCGATTTTTGCAATTTGTTTTCTATAGATACGAGTTCGCCCTTACTCATTTTGAACACTGTATCACAATTTTTAATAGTACTTAACCTATGAGCAATAATGATTAGTGTCTTATCGCCTTTTAAACCATCTATAGCTCTCATAATTTCCTTTTCCGTCTCATTATCTAATGCTGAAGTCGCTTCATCCATAAATAATATTTCCGGGTTATGGTATAAAGCCCTTGCAATGCCAATTCGCTGACGCTGCCCTCCCGACAGCCTTACTCCGTTTTCACCAACAGCTGTGTCGAGCTGTTTGGGTAATTCTTTGACAAAATCTTTTAGTTGAGCTTGTTCTAAAGCCCGCCATACCTCATCATCATTAATATTGTCTCTTTCAATTCCAAAAGCTATATTACCCCTAATTGTGTCATCGGAAAGGTATATAGATTGCGGAATGTATCCGATCTTTTGCTGCCATAATGATTTTTGATGGGCTATATTCTTTCCGTCTACCGTTACACTTCCTTTTTCCGGGTTAAATAGCCCCAAAATGATATCCACAATTGTTGTTTTCCCTGCACCGGATTCACCTATGAATGCTACGGACTCACCTATTGGAATAGTTAAAGATACATTTTTCACAGAATTGACATCCTGTTCTGGATAACGATAAGAAACATTTGATAATTTAATAGAATCTTTAAATGATTTTTCTCCCTTGTTAATTACACCCGTTTTTACATCCAGCGCTATATTTGAAGAATTGTCTTTATTTAAAAATAAATCATCATATACTACCGTTAATGCAGGCTGACTGTATTTAATAGTCGTTATCATTGCTACTACACGCGTAATTGATGGCATAAGGCGAAAAGCTGCCATAGCAAACAAAGCCATAGTCGATATCAAATCGGCCGTATCCTTACCTTGTATAACAATAATCACCATGGTAATGAGGACCACTGATACTAACAATGTCTCAATAAATAGTCGCGGAACCTGTTCTAACATTTTCATGTATCTACTATTGTTAGCTTTAATCTGACTTTGACCCGTATAGGCGTTAATAAAGAAACTCTCTTTTCCAGAAACCTTTACTACCTTGCTTGCTCCTAACCCCTGATTCACCCATTTAATCATCGTTCCGCTAACCTTTTGTTGCTCTTCACCTAAAGCAGATATTTTTTTACGAAAAAATCTAAAGAAAATAAAAACACTTCCACCTAATAAAGTGAAAGCGGTTAGAGTTGCTATAGGTGATGTAAATAGTAACAATACTAGGATGCATGTTATGACTAATACTTCAGTAGCTAGTTGAAAACTCGACATGATGATTCCTTGAAACACCTTGGATACTTCTCCATTCACGTTTCGAAGTAAATCAGCTGTGTTACGCTGCAAATGAAAAGTGTATGGTTTTTTTAAGTACTCTTGGAATAATTGCCTCGATAACTTAACTTGCTGATTCAGGATTACTCTGAATTGGGAGTACTGAAAGAAAAGTAAATATAGGTTCTTCAGTATAAATACTGCGAGCAATCCCCCTACAGAAAAAATAATAAATTCAGTAGAAGACTCAAAATTAAATAACTCGTAAAGGTAGGAAAGTACAGCTTGATCTTGTATTTGCCCGGGGTTGGTTACTATTCCAACAAACGGGACTATTAATCCTATTCCGATTGTTTCAAACAATGCTGCCACTATCATCATAAAAAATAAAGCTATTAGCTTTTTCTTCTCTCTTTTGTTGAAGAGCATCAGCAATTTTTTAGTTGTTGTTTCCTTCACTTTAATCACACCTCTTGATTATGCAGTCTAAAAATGAATACCGGACATACATTATAATTTGTTGCCTTTATTATATTCAAAACAACTAAACCTAGGTAATAACTTTTTAATAAGTGAGCCACTTTTTAAAAAGCTAAACTTTAAATGTTTACCCAATAGTTTTAAACAGTTCTTTTTGCCTAATCCACCGATTTTATTAAAATCAGTAATAAGTCTAAATGAATTTTTTAATAAAAAAGAGCTGGAATAATCATAAAGTAAATTGATATAAAAAACCCTAAAATATATAACACCTTTTTCAAATTCTTTACTGTATGTTGAATATATATCCTCGCTCATTAGAAATTTTTTTATTTCTGTATATGCCCATAGATTATCTAGGATTCTACCATCTCTATTGGCCGTGGTTGAATTACCTCGTTTCAAATAATTATAAGCAACCTCAGTTATACTACTAATCCCCTGAGACTTAATGAATAGTTTTGGAATAAGCTCAAGGTCTTCATAATACTTACCTTCTTTAAAAAATAGTTTATTTCTAATAAATAATTCCTTTTTAAAAAGTTTATTCCACGGGTATGCCCTTCTTAATATACTATGGAAAGTAACATTATTAGGAATGTATTCACTCAAACAAGTCCCACTTTCATTAATTTCTCTTACACCTATTATAGAAATATCTGAATCATTGATTACACAATAATTATATAATAAGCTGAACATATTTCTTTCTATCCAATCATCACTGTCTACGAATCCTATATATTCCCCACGTGCTATTTTAATACCATGGTTTCTCGCTGCTGCTTGCCCCTTATTTTTTGTATGGAATACTTTTATTCTATTATCCAGCGAAGCATAATAATCGCATATAGTCCCACTATCGTCAGTAGATCCATCATTTATTAATATCAGTTCGAAGTTCTTAAAACTTTGATTTAATATAGATTTTATACATTTCCCCACATACTCTTCAACATTAAATACTGGTGTGATGATACTTATTTTTGGGTGATACATCAACTCCTCCGTCCTTTCCTTATAATCCAGCTACATAACCTTCCTTCCAATATGAGTAAAAGTTTCATTAATTTTAATATTACCTTAGCTTTCATAACCAAATATCTACTATTATAATTAGCAAGAGCATTGGTAAAATATTGTTCATGAACTAATTTGTTTATTTGTTGGAATTTCTCCTTATACTTTTCACTGGAAGACAATATAATTAATATTTTATCTAAATATTCAGCAGTTGTCTTAGAATTTTCATAACATACACAGGTTATATATACTTTATTACTTATCTTAATTCCTCTTAACGCTTTTAACATTTCTCTTCTAGCATCCAAATGTAAATAAAATGATCCAGCTTCTTGGTTCATAATACTATTTTCATTCACTCTTCTATAAATATAAAGTGCTTCATTCACAGCACTTATACTATCTGCACATGAAAAAGCATTAATATTAAAACAAAGGTCCTCAGCTATACTAATTTTTTCATTCATCAACATATTATTGTTATCTATAAGAGTTTTTTTATATAACTTATTACACACACTTGCATAACCTAATATTTTATTTTGTGTCAATAAAAACTCTAGGTCCTCCATTATTTGTTTGCCCTTGATACTTTCTTTCCCGTTTAGTGGTTTAACGAACTCCTTTGTAGCACCTGAAAAGTCACTAGTCTCTCTATATCCACACGAAACAATATCTGCATTGTTAGTTTTTAAGACTTCGTACATTTTCTGGTACATTTCTTTTTCTATTAGATCATCACTGTCCACAAACCCTATATAATCCCCTTTTGAATTTTTTATCCCAACGTTTCTTGAGGAACTTACACCACCATTTTGTTTATGAATTACTCTGATTCTTTTATCTGTTCTTGCATATTCTTCACAAATTTTCCCACTATCGTCTGTTGAACCATCATTTATAAGTATTAATTCAAACCTTTCAAATTGTTGTTGTTGTATGGATTCAATACATTTTCTTATAAAATTTTCAACATTAAACACCGGAACTACAATAGATATTTGTGGATTCATAAATTTAGCACCTTCTTTTTTTCCATTTATAACGTTTTAGTATTCTCTATTATTAAGTTGTTTACAAATGATGAACTAAGCGTTTTATCACTTAATATACCTTCTAAGGCGCTATACAGTTGGAGTTCATTAAAATCCACAATAATACCGGTATTATTATTTAATATTTGTTCTTTAGCTCCTGTAAAATTCGTGCTAACAATAGGCTTACCAAAAAACTTTGCTTCAGCTAAGGTTATACAATATCCTTCATGGCGTGAAGGCTGTACATATAGGTCACACTGTTTCATAAAAGGATATGGATTGGCCACGGCTCCCAAAAGTATGAAGTCTTCTTTAAGGCCATAACGTTTAATTAACTCTTCGTAGTTCTTACGTTCATTTCCTTCCCCTATACAGTACCACCTTACTTTAATCCCTTGTTCCTTCATTTTAGCTAGTACTTTTATGATTAAGTCCTGACCTTTCTCATAACTGAGACGGCCTACCGTAAGAATTCTTACACCCTCGTAGTCATCCTGGAATCCTGATCCCTCTTCTGCCATCTTTAGAATGACTTTTTCGGATAAAAGATTAGGGAATGCCTCAACCTTATTCGCAATCCCTGGCACTCTTTCAACAAGTTTTTCTTTGCCTTCCTGCGAGGCAACAAAGATCTTATGAAATTTACTGTATAGTTTTTTAGCATACGAAGGATCGAACCCAATTCTTGTGACATCAAAATGAATCCATTGAACTTTTTTAGTAGCCGTTATTTTATTTAAAACAAAATAGCTTATGAAGTCCATTGGACCAGCATAAGCTATGGCTATATCATATTTCTTATTCAATTTTGGAAAGTTTTTTAATAGATATTTAAAAAGAATGCTTTTGTTTCTTAATAATTTAGAGAATAGGTAACGAGCTAATAATTTTAAAGCTCTTAAGGTTTTTCCATTTTTAAGTAAAGCTATAGAAGAGTGAATAGGAGGTTGATTCAATAAAGGCTTAATACTCGAGTAGCCTTCCAAATATTGAACATGAACATGCGAAGGAATATAGTCCAAAAAGCCACCTGTCTCCTCCAGCATTAAAATTGAAATATCGTAGTGATCTCTTGGCATTTCTGCAATCATGTTTAGCAAGGCTTTCTCAGTACCGCCGATGTTCATATTAATAATCATGAAGACAACTTTTTTTTTCATTTTTACTTCACCTTCTACTCAACTTATTAGCTTATAGAACTTACTTAGCTCTTCTATATTTCCTTTTTCCTCACTCTTTAAATACTCTGTGATACTTTCTTTTAGATTTGGATTATCAATGAGCTTCACAATTCCCTGAAAGACCCCTTCACCATTCATATTTACAACTAGTCCGTTCCTCCCATCGATCATCTGGTTGTACACCGCATCAAACCGTGTCGTAACGACAGGAACATTCAACATTCTAGCTTCTGCAATTGCTAACCCAAAACCTTCAAATCTAGAGGTTTGTACATAAAGATCAGCTGCTTTGATATAAGGGTAAGGATTGGCCTTTACACCTAGCAAAATAAAGTGATTGCTCAAGTTTCTCTTCTTAATTTCCTTTTCAATTTCTTCCTTCATTGGGCCTTTTCCTAATACATACCATTTAAACTTTATCCCCTGATTTTTAAGCCTTTCACAAGCATCTAAAGCTATATCATATCCTTTCTGGCGTGCTAACCTTCCTACGGTGAGTATTCTTAGACCATCAAATTGATCTTTATAACTACCTTCAAAATCCGCCATATTTGAAATTAATTCTGGGTTGTTAATATCATAAATAACTTCTAGTTTCTTAGAGTATTCGGGAAATGTTTTGATAAAAACATCTTTCGTGGAATCAGAAACAGATATAATCTTTCGATAGCAATCATAATACCCGCGGTGAAAATTCTTCTCTTTTTCGTTTAAATGATAACTAACATTTACCCACGCAAACTTCTTTTTAGCTTGCACCCGTTCTGCAACATAAAAAGTTGGGACTCCTTGTGCATAACTGATGGCTACATCGTATTTTTTTGGATTTACCTCAATCACTTTTGAGGCTGACTGCCAAAATACTCTTGCCTTCTCCGGGTTACTATATTTTTTTTGGCGAATTCTCGAGGAGTATTTAATTCTTGTGAAAAGCATCTTTATGTCTTTATTACTTAAAGAAGTAACCACTGATTTTTTTAAACTTAAATTCGCAAACTGGGTGTAACTTAGTGGTGGTAAAAGATTGACCTCTTTAGGAAGTAATTCCTCTAAGGTGTTCCCATGTGAGAAAAGCATTAGGTCAACTGAAAATCTATCGTAATCTAATAAGGACAACAAAGTGACTAGGCTTTTTTCTGCCCCAGCAACATTCAAAGAATCAATTGCAAAGAATAAACTTTTCTTCATAACACCCTATCACCTTTCTAATGTATCTATATAGTTAATAATGTATTTATTAATATCTTTGGCAAATTCTCGATATTTAATTTGAGTTAGGACTAGTTGGATATACTCAAGCATCACAATTTGTTTTAACAAGCTTATGTCTGTATCTAAGAACCTGACTAATTCATTGTTATATTTGAGTTTAGACGATAAGTATTTTTTAATGTCTTTAAACAGTTCTATATTATATTGAGGCTCTCCTCTTAAGGAATACAGGAAAAATTGACTGTCATAATAAGGAGAACGAAACTCGCAATACTCCCAATCAATAGGCTGAAGGCTTCCGCCTATTGAAATTAAATTCTTACAGCATACATCACCATGACTTAGAACAAGTGGTATATTTTCATTTGGAAATTTAAGTATTAAATTTCTGTGCTTATCGTTTACAAATTGGATAATCTTCTTCTTTTGTCTTCTTGTTAAGTAGCCTGATACTTTATCAATCTCCTTTTGAATCTCCTTTAGACGTAAATTAAAATAATCTTTAGCTTGCATGCTTTTAACAGTTGAAGACACTAACAAATTCACTAACATCCTTTTAATAGAGTTATGATACTTTGACAACTCTTTAATACTAGGATGGCTACCATTCAAGTAAAGTTCTTCTAAAATCCGTTCTTCTTTATCCCAACCCTTTATTTGAGACATTCCATGATATTTACTTAAATCAAATTGTTTTTTGACTAACTCACTGTATTCACTTCTGTATAAGTAGAAAACACTTTTTTCCTTTACTGAAAACACTTTATAATTGATATCACTAACTCTTATGAGAGTGTAAAATATTTTGTGTAAATAGAATTCTTTCCAAATAGAAAAAGGAAGACCTTTTCTTGTAGAATTAAGTCACCACAACCAATCCAAAGAAAAGAGGTCTTCCCTTATGGATCATTTTACATCAGATATTATACAAGCTCTAGTGAAAAAAGAGGATATATCGGAAATCTTTCGCAGCCACCTGGAAAGCGCGGTGAATACGCTGCTTCAAACGGAATTGACAGCCTTCTTAGACTACGAAAAGTATGATCGTCTAGGCTTTCATACCGGAAACTCTCGCAACGGCTCTTATTCCCGTACCTTAAAAACCGAGTATGGTGAGCTTGAGATCTCCATCCCTCGTGATCGAAATGGAGAGTTCAAACAACAAACAGTGGCTCCTTATAAGCGCACCAACGATACCCTGGAGTCCTTCGTCATACATATGTTCCAAAAGGGTGTCACCATGTCCGAAGTATCCAATTTGATTGAACGAATGTATGGCCACCATTATACGCCCCAAACGATTTCAAACATGACCAAAGCGATCGGCGAAGAAGTAGAAGCATTTCGCCAACGAACTTTATCCAAGCGTTACGTATGCGTTTATTTAGATGCGACCTTTCTTCCCGTCAAGCGAGATACCGTATCCAAGGAAGCTGTCTATATTGCCGTTGGAATTCGGGAAGACGGATCTAAAGAGGTGCTCGCTTACACGATTGCTCCAACCGAATCTGCGTACGTTTGGAAAGAGTTAATTGAGGATATTCAAGCTCGTGGTGTTGAGGAGGTGCTCCTTTTTATTTCGGATGGATTAAAAGGGATCAAAGAAAGCATTTATTCGGTGTTCCCCAAGGCCAAGTACCAAACCTGTTTCGTCCATGTTTCCCGTAATATCGCCCATAAAGTCCGTGTTTCAGATCGAAAAGAAATATGTGAAGACCTGAAGACCCTTTACCGTGCGGATAATAAAGAGAAGGCTGAGGAAGCGATGGAAGCATTTATAGAGAAGTGGAAGAAATCATATGCGAAGGTCACTCAATCCCTTAGCGATAACCAGGATCTTTTCACGTTTTATGACTTCCCCAAGTCCATTCGAAAGAGTATCTACTCCACCAATTTAATCGAGTCCTTCAATAAGAAGATCAAGAAATACAGCAAGCGCAAAGAGCAGTTCCCCAATGAAGAATCACTGGACCGATTTCTCGTCACTCAGTTCGAAGAATACAACCAGCGTTTCGCAACACGTTGCCACATTGGTTTTGATCAAGCAAGGTCTGAAATAGCAGAAATGTTTAACGAGTAACAGCAGCTACAAGAAGAGGTATATGGTTATTTACACAAAATTATTGACAGTCCCACTCTTATTGCAACTTCACCATTTTTAGGTAACTCAATAATTTGAGATTTAGCTTTTATAAATATCTTCGTATAAAGCAGGATTCTTTTAGTGCTTCCTAATCGGTCCTCTGGCAATATTGGTTTGCATTTAAAAAACAATATAAATAGAAACTTGGTAATACTCATTTCTTTATTAAAAAATATCTTCTGATCTAGTTGTATATATGGATACATTAAGCTCCTCCGATACCATTCTTTATATTACCGACCAATCATGTCCTAAGCTTTAAAACTGTTTAATGATAATGTTCACGAAGATGCATTCCTTATAAATTTATTCACATTGTATTGGAAACAAAATGATCGTGTACTATAATTAAGCACCGTAATTAGATATTTATATTTAAAAGATAGGTTATTCGTTCGTAGTATGTTTTTATAATATTTCTTCACACATTCTTGTATTATAGAGAGAAATTCGTATTTAACCTTCTTATGGTTAACTTGATTTAAAATATAAAAACTATTATCAATACACCAATATACAAAACAAGTTAAGTATTCTTTCGAAAGTCGAGGATATTCAGATTCCATAAATGAAATAATTTCATCCCAGCCTATGAATGCTTCCATCCTTTTTCTGCTAAACCTTGATGTTAAAATACTTCTATCTCTCTTTACGTAGATATAGCCAGTATAATTAGTAAAGACTACTTTATCAGCTTTATAAAAGAGCTTATAAGTAGTGGATAGATCTTCATGTATTCTACCTTCTGGAAACCTGACATTGAAAAAACACTTTTTTTTATAAAGCTTGTTACATAATGCAAATCTATATAATTTTCCTTTAAAAAGCTGCCTCATAGCTTCTTCGTTATTCATTGTTTTGGTATAACTTTCTTGCCTTAACAAACTCCCTTTACCATTTATTTCTCTAGCAAAGTCGCAAACTGCTATATCACAATTTGAATTTAAACAAATCCGAAAAAGTCTTCCAAACATATCCTCGAAAACCCAGTCGTCACTATCTACAAAACCAATAAAATTGCCTCTCGCCTCATCTATCCCAATATTTCTAGCAGAGCTTACCCCACCATTTTCTTTATGAATAACCTTAACTCGCTCATCCTTAGTAGCGAACTCATCACATATTAGCCCACTCCCATCAGTTGAACCATCATTCACTACAATCACTTCAATATTAGTAAATGTTTGGGCAAGAATACTGTCTAAACACCTTCTTAAGTATGGTTCAACATTATAAACAGGAACGATAATACTGATTGTTGGATTCATTAATATCCCACCTATCGAACTTATAATTGAATCTTCTCCTTCACAAACGTTGAAGACACACCCTTTGTATAAGGAAAATACACGATATCGACCTCAACCCTATTTAACGACTTCTCCACTTGGTTGAATAATTCATCGCCTTTCCAATCATCCCCCACAAACATCACATCAAAGTTCAATACTTCCCAAGCAGCCAATTTATCTCTACTAATTTGAGCTACAACCTCATCAACATATTTAATTCCGCTTACAATTTCTTTCCTGTCTTTATAAGAAATCACAGGCTGCTTGTTTTTGTATTCCTGGACGAGTTCATCTGTACTAACCCCAACGATTAGATAGTCGCATTGTTCCTTAGCTTTCCTTAAAATATTTAAATGCCCCACATGAAATAGATCAAAAACACCGGTTGTATACCCGACTTTATATGGTTTCATAAACTTCTCTCCTTTTCTCAGTAAAACAAACTTCGTTTATCCGTTGTATTATCTGTTCAGACGCCTGCCCGTTTTCGAAGGTACCAATACGATCCAAGAAATACTTCAGCTCCCTCTCATATACCTCAGCTTGAAAATCAATAATTTTCTCAGTTAGGTCTTGGTTAGATTTTGCTTGGATAAATGGTAAATCGTTCAACTCAAAATATAATTTTCGATCTTGTGCTGTGTAATCTTCTATGTCAGGAACATATAAAAAGCACGGTCGTTTTGTTATCGAGAAATCAAACATCAGTGAAGAATAATCGGTTATTAAGACATCAGATATGTTTAGTAGTTCTTGAATATCATCGTAGTTTGTAACATCAACTAGACCCTGGTCTGCTGGTAGCTCTCTCTTTACTGAGATGAGATGAGGATGGAATTTTATAAGGACTATCCAATTCCCACCGAATCTATTTTTGAGGTTATTGGTCACTTTCGAGTAATCTAAATCATAAGCATTCAGATCATTATTTTTTCTAAAAGTAGGGGCATATAAGACGATTTTAGTTTCTTCTGGAATATTCAATTTCCCTAGGAGGTCTTTCCTCTTTTCATTTTGAAAGAAAATATCATTCCTAGGCGTGCCTAGTTCAAAGATCTCCCCCTCGTACCAAAAGGACCTTTTGAAGATTTGCGTACTATAATCACATCCTGAAAGCACCAGGTTGCATTTCTTAGAATCTCTTTGAGCCATCTTTAAGTAGTGTTCAGGCAAAACTTCTTCTGCATCTTTCTCAATTTGTTTTAAGCGTAAGGAGCTATGCCAGGTTTGGATATAGTATTGTTGTTTTCTTTTTATAAATAGATCAGTTGTGCGGAAATTCGTAATAATTACTTTTGAGGTACATAATTCGTAAAAGTACCTTGAAGACATCACCTTCACTTTTCGAATTTGACGGTTGATACTTTGCGAATCCGGGTCATTGAAGGCCCATACAATATCAAATTTTCCTACTGGAGTATGCTTAAGAATATACTCTGTTAAATATTTCGGATTACAGCCATATTGACTACCGTAATAACTGAACATGAAGATCTTATTTTTCTTAATAGGAAGGCAGTTGAATACATGAATAATGATTAGCATGAGAAGTTTCTTCAATCTCTTCATAGAGTTTGAACCTCCTTCCTGCTCTTCAGCTTAATCTTCTCCAACCCAACAGGTTTCGAGAATACTTTTAACTTTCTCACTACCTTTTTAGACACTAAATAGAAAATATTTAAATACGGATGTTTATAAAATAAACGCAACTGAAGGCTCAGGTGCTTATCATTTTCGATTGCTTGTTGAAAACTAAAGTAATTATCTGTAATGTAACTTTGGATCTCTTTTCGGTGATGACGGTCACGATCAACTTTTCTATTCATTGATAAAAGGTTGTAGTGAATTAAAGAAGTTTTCAGTATCGTTTTAAATGACTCGTCGATCAGCTCTTCATACTCTTTTTCAATAAAGGCGTGCCGTTCTTTTAACCCTTTTAAAATATCAAGATTCCGTGGTGTGTAAGTTGTAACGATGCTATCGTCTCGCTGGTAATAGTTATAAAGCGGTTCGTGAAGAATAACGAACATGTTCACGCGATGCATGACTTGATGAGCCCAAAACACATCTTCAAACAGCACCCCTTTTTCAAAAGGAATATCCCTGATCAGCTTTGTTTTATACAACTTTCCCCAGGCAAAATTCTTCACGGTTTCGTTTTTTACTAGTTCATGCATGAGCTTTTCGTTATCTAGTATCATTAGATCGCCGTTCTTTGTATAATGCCTTTGATCAAACAATAGGTAGTCTTCGTGAGCATAATAAAAAGCTGATTGAATGACATCAGCTTTAAAGGCGAGACTATGGTGGACCATTTTTTCAATGGCATATGGTTCTAACCAGTCATCACTGTCAACGAACATGGTGAATTCACCAGTGACCTGTTTCATCCCGTGATTTCTTGCATCGGATAGGCCGCCATTTTCCTTATGAAAGACTTTCACCCGTGAATCTGACTGTTTATAACCTTCCGCTATCTCTCCACATTGGTCTGGAGATCCATCATTAACTAGAATGATTTCTAAATTCTCGTAGGTTTGTTTAAGAATACTATTTACACAGCGATGAATGTATTTTTCTACCTTATAGGTAGGAACAACAACGCTGACTTTTTCGGTTTCTAACATTGATGGTTCCTCCTACACTAATTGGTATAACTTTTTCAACTCATGATGGTTGTGGTAGTTACTAAGGCTACAGTTATAGGCTAATTGACTTCGTAACGTTGAATCCGTGTATAGTTCTACTATTCCATCTGCAATCCCCTTGATGGATAGATCGCAAATAATTCCATCGATCCCATCGGTAATTTGACTAGGGGCGGTAGGATAATTCGTTATTAAAACAGGCTTGGCTAATACCTGGGCCTCTCCCACCGTTACGGCTTTACCTTCATACCGCGATGGTTGAACATATAGATCGGCTGCTTTCATAAATGGGTACGGATTTATTTTCTTGCCTAACAGAATAAATTCGTTTTCTAATCCGTATTCTGAAATCAGTTTTTTAATCTTTGTTTCGTCCCCTCCATAGCCAACAACATACCAGGCAATATCTTGATACCCTTTATCTTTTAGGATTTTTAGTGCCTCTACAGCTTGATCTATTCCCTTGGCATGGGAAAGCCTGGAAACTGTCAACAGTTTGAACCGTGAATCGTTGGTCATTGGATTTTCAACATCTTCATCGGCCAGAGATTTAATCAAGTCTGGAGAAGTAATGTTCTCGACCACAGAAACCTTCCTTAACAAGGGAGGATACTTACGAATGAATGCTTTTTTGCATTCTTCAGAAACAGCAATGATGGAATCAAATTTGTTCCATAGGGCCAGGTCCATTTCAATGTCCGTCTCTACGGTAGAATAATCAGTATGAATCCAAGCTATCTTTGTATCAGCCTCGACCTTTTCAGCTACAAGATAGTGGGGCCAAAGATAGCTAATGGCTACATCGTACTTTTTTTCAATCTTTGGCAAAAATGGCAGTGTGTATTTCCACATATACTGCATTTGTTTGTAACCATTTTCTAGGGAGTGGCTGTGACTAGCTCTGTACTTTGCAAGCAATCTCCCAATACCAATCGGAAAGTTCCCCTTTTTAAAAATCTGGCTGATCGACATTCTGAATGTTTTATAAGGGCTGGATTCTTTTAGCAGTGTTGGTTGTTTAGGCAGTAGCTTCATAAAATCTCCGGTGTGACTACACAGCATCAGGTCAACCTGGTGATTGATGTAGTCAAAATGATCGAGCATACTAATTAAGCTCCGCTCCACTCCTCCTACTTCCATGTCAAAGGAGGTGATTAATACATTTTTCATAGGATCCTCCGTGGCTATTTTGGTAAATGTTCAGTAGTTTTGTAATGCCAGAATTTAGGCTGTAGTCATTCTTCTCGAAGCTTTCTAAGATCTTATTGAGATTCTTTTCTTTCTGACCGGCTCTTTCTAGGATTTTCTCACCCCAATCGTCTGCTCCGTCTGCCAAGGAGAGTTTTGATACTAACCCTATGTTTAAATCCGCTTCGGGTTGAATAGCTTCGGATACAATGCACGGAACACCGCTGGCTTGAGCTTCCAATAATACCAGCCCTAACCCTTCATAGATAGATGGAAAAACAAATACATCCATACTATGGAGCATTGTTGGTATATCCTCCCTGATCCCGACAAATCTAATGTTGTCATAGATCCCGGCTTGTTTTGCATCTCGTTCTATTTTTTGTCTAAAGTCTCCATCCCCTACTAGTAACAGCTTAATAGCATTGTTTTTCTTAACGATACTTTTCATGATTTCAAGTAGAAAGGGATGGTTTTTAGCTTTTATGAAACGGCCAATGTGGCCAATGATGAGACTATTCCCTAATCCTTCTTGCAGTTTAAATTGGCTTACCTCTTTTTGGGGTTTATTTAAAAGATCAAAATAATTAATGACGTTAGGGAAGTAGAAGTAGTTTGGTTGATGTATGCCTTTTTCTCCAAACAAATAGATACCAGCTTGTTTGCTGCAAGATAATAAATGAGTAGAGAATCTATTGATTACGTTTCGCATGCTTGATATATATAGTTTCTTTATCAGTTGATCACTGCGATCTAAAGTCGTGTGGGCATGGGAAATTCTTATCTTTACCCCTGCTAGGAATGCTGCGAAAATTGCTATCCCACAATGAAATAGAGTATGAGCATGGACAGCGTCATAAGGTCCATATTTTTTTATAACCTGATATATTTCTTTTACTGAGCTCGTACGGTTTAATTTAATGATCTTTCCGCCCAACCTTTTAATTTCCTGATCGTAATGGGCTTCTTCCTTACTATAGGAGATAAAGTCAAACTGGATCTTATCGTGATCGATATTGCGATAAATATTCATCAGCATCGTCTCTGTCCCTGCTCGATTCATTGCCCCGACAACATGAAGGATTCTTATTGGCCTTATTTCATCCATGATCTCCCCCCACCCCTATTATTTACTCTTTCCTGTAATGATTCCGCCACTTAATAAATTCAATCAACCCCTTATATTCCTGAAGCTGATCCTTCTGAACCCCTGATTCTTTTAATTCATTCACAAATTGAATCCACTCATATTCAAGTCTTTGTGACGGTTCCAAGGAGGGTTCCTGTTTTAACAAAGCGTTAATCTCGACATCCAAAACGGATGCAATCTTATTAATCATTTGGATTGATGGATTTTTGTTTACGTTTCGCTCGATGTTGCTCAAATATGATTTAGAAATATTCGCCTTTTTGGCGAGCCCTGATAAGGAGAGTCCTTTGCTTTTTCGAATATTATGGATGTTATTTCCTATCATTAACGGATACCTCGTATTTTTTAAGTCATACTATACCTTCTTTATTTAAAGCTTCTTCAAAGGATTCTTTCACATAGTTAATCACCCTCATTTGTTCAGAACTAGTAAGGTTTGAACCTGAAGGAAGGCAAATGCCCGTATGAAAGAGCTGTTCGGACAAAGATTCTTTTTCAAAATGGGAAAAGTGTTTGTGTCCTTTAAATAGTGGCTGCATATGAAGCGGCTTCCATACTGGGCGTGCTTCAATATTGTGTTTGATCAACATCTTTAAAATTTGATTACTTGTGACGCCTGCCTCCTTTTGATTGATCGTTAAGGCAGTGAGCCAACGATTTGTGCGTGAAACATTTAATTCAGGCATAAAGTAAACACCTGGTAAAGGTGACAGCTGCTCTTTGTAGTAGTCGAAAATATTCCTTCGAGCTGTTACCCGCTTTTCTATTGCTTGAAGCTGTCCTCTGCCTATGCCAGCTAAAATATTGCTCATGCGGTAGTTAAATCCAACGACACTATGCTGATAATGGATGGCAGGATCACGTGCCTGGGTAGCTAAATAACGAACTTTATCCAAGGCAGCCAAATCATCTGAAACCAGCATCCCGCCGCCTGAAGTGGTAATAATTTTATTGCCATTAAAGGAATAGATACCAAAGTCTCCAAATGTGCCACTAGAAATGCCCTTGTAAGAAGAACCTAGGGATTCAGCTGCATCTTCAATTACCGGCACACCATAATGGTGACAGAGGGTTAGCAATTCATCGTATTTTGCACTTTGACCATACAAGTTAACAATGATGACTGCCTTTGGTAATTTCCCATCCAGAAAAGCATAATGTAATGCTTTTTCAAGTGCCAATGGGGACATATTCCAAGTATCTGGTTCAGAATCGATAAAAACTGGTTCAGCTCCCTGATAGACAATCGGGTTCGCCGTGGCTACGAAAGTGAGGCTGGAGCAAAAAACCGTGTCCCCTCTTTTAATATTTAATAAAGAAAGAGCCAAATGAATCGCTGCCGTTCCTGAACTTACGGCTACCGCTCCTTTGGCTCCAGTATATTCTGCTATTTCGTTTTCAAATTCATCGATATTTTCTCCTACAGGTGCAATCCAATTTCCAGCAAACGCTTCTGCAATATATTTTTGCTCATTCCCTGTCATATGTGGCGGGGAGAGGAATATTCTTGAACTTGTCAAACGCATCACCTCCTGTTTTTTCCAAAACTTGAACTGAAGCAGCTTTCTTAATAATTCTCGCTGGTGAACCTACAGCCTTGCAGTAAGCTGGAATGTTGGCAATCACCGTTGAACCGGCTCCGATAACGGACCACATCCCGATCGTTTTCCCGGGTATGATAGTTGCGGATGCCCCAACGTTAGCACCTTCTGCAATTGAAACGTTTCCGGTCAATGTCGCATTTGGAGAAATATGCACAAAGTTGGCGACAGCATTGTCATGTTCTACGATCGCTCCCGTGTTGATAATACAATGTTCCCCTACCCATGCCCCGGCGTTAAGGACGGCATTTGGCATGACAACTGTCCCTCTCCCTATTCTTGCTTTGGTGCTTACTGTAGCTGTCGGGTGGACAAGTGAGATGTATTGTTCTGGGCGGACCTCCAAAGCATCAGCAAGTCTGTTTCTGATCTTGTTGTCACCAATGGCAATGATGACTCTCGCCTCTTGATTAAGTAGCTGATTTAGGCTTGCAAATGGACCATACAAGATGCCATTATGTTTAAATTCATCACTATACTTACTGTCTAAAATACCAATGATCTCATGGTCTAAAGCTGAGGTGATTTCTTGAATCACCTTACTATGTCCACCATTTCCTAATAGAATAATTTTCATGTTACATCACTTCTTTTGAGCCCTTGAATTTTTCCATTGACACATGTCCTTGATAATTAATACCTTCTCTTTTCAATACTTTGGACATTGTAATGAATAAAATTTTGACATCAAGCCACAAGCTCTGGTTGCTTACATACCATGTATCAAAATAAAACTTCTCTTCCCAAGTGATTGCATTCCTTCCGTTCACCTGGGCCCAGCCTGTAATTCCAGGTTTCACATAATGTCGCTTAGCTTGCTCCGATGAATAAAGCGGTAAGTACTCCATTAATAATGGTCTCGGTCCTACCAAACTCATCTCTCCCTTCACTACATTGAAAAGCTGCGGGAATTCATCTAGGCTATATTTCCTTAAAAATTTCCCAACGTTTGTTAACCGTAATTCATCAGGTAAAATCTTTCCCCTGTCATCTCTTCCAGTTATCATCGTTCTAAATTTATAAAGATAAAACGGTTTCCCATATTGCCCCGGACGTTTTTGTTTAAAGAGAATAGGGGATCCCATCTTTACCTTTACTACAATGGCAACCATAAAAATAACTGGAGAGAATCCTGCTAAAATGAATAATGAAATGACTAAATCCAATCCTCTCTTCATGACAATCTAACCCCTATTCAACCGAATTTAATGAATAAATGGTTACTAGACTCTTCTTTATTTCTTCAATAATTTCTTGTACACTAAAGTCGTTTGGCTCGTTTCCTTTTGTATAAATGGTCATTAATACATCTTGCATTTCTTGTTGAGTCAGCTTTTTTGGAATGGTATGATCCATTTTCATCCCTCACTTAAAGGCATAAAAAAAGCCTTTGCTTGACTAAGTACCGGGGTTCTTGTTCCATCGGGTATACTGGATGTCTCCTCATACCCATTGGGATTATTCTGCTGCCATCTCCACGTATCCTCACACATTTTTTCAATTCCTCTTTTGGCTGTCCAACCAAGTTCGTCACGCGCTTTTGACACATCTGCAAAACAAATCGGCACATCTCCAGGGCGCCTTTCTAAGATGGAATAAGGGATTGTTTGACCTGAGGATTTTTCAAAAGCTTCAACCATATCGATCACACTATACCCTTTTCCTGTACCTAGGTTGTAAGTGCAAATGCTGCTTGAAGATTGCACTTTCTGTAAAGCACGCAAGTGGCCAGCTGCTAAGTCAACCACATGGATATAATCCCTGACACCTGTACCATCTTTTGTAGGGTAATCATTTCCGAATACGTTCAGCCTCTCCAATTTTCCTGCCGCAACTTGTGATATATACGGTAATAGATTGTTTGGAACCCCGGTTGGGTCTTCACCGATATGGCCGCTTTGATGGGCGCCGATTGGATTAAAGTATCTCAGGATAGCAATGCTCCATTCAGGATCTGAGTGATGAAGATCCAGTAAAACTTCTTCTATTATATGTTTCGTCCGGCCATAAGGATTGGCAGCTGCTAGTTTTGCATCCTCGGGGATTGGCACATTGGCAGCTCCATAGACAGTTGCGGATGAACTGAATACGAGATTCTTAACTTGATATTTTTCCATTATTTCGCAAAGATTCACGGTGCCGATCACGTTATTTTTGTAATACCAAAGCGGTTCTGCAACAGATTCACCGACTGCCTTCAAACCGGCGAAGTGGATGACGGCTTCAATATGATTTTCAAAAAAAACTGTATCTAGATCCTTCTTATTAAGTAAGTCGACATCGTAAGACTTGAACGTTCGGCCAGTGATTTCGGATACACGCTTTAATGATTCAGGACTGCTGTTTGAAAAGTTATCGACCACAACAATTTCATATCCTTCATTAAGAAGCTCCACACACGTATGACTTCCTATATACCCGGCTCCACCTGTTACAAGTATGGTCATTCAACATCCCTCCCCAAAATTACAAAAAGTTACTTTTATATATAATGTTTAGATTCACAACATTTTCATAGTAGAAATACACGAGGTAACAGACAATAATTCCGTAATAAACCAGCTTTTCGTCTCTTTCCCTAAAAAGTTTGACAACCCATGAGACAAGAATCAATTGATAAAGCCCGAAATAGACGTTAAAGCGGGCAAAGATCCAATTTTGAGTAGCAACAACCATAAACACACAACCTATTAAACACATATTAATAATCACATCACTATTAGGGAAAATCTCTCGTAATTTATTACGTCCCAAATAGGCAATTAAAAGCGGAACCAAATCAACAGCAACCCTAAGTAAATTGGCTCCACCCTCTGCAAAATCTTCGTATCCCCCATATTGAGTACCTTCAATTGCGGTGAATAGCAGTGCTGAAAACTGCTCGTATCCCATGACAATAAGGATGGAAAAAACAATGAGTGCTATGGTCGCTTTTGACCAGACTTTCACTTGTACTAAAAAATAAATTGGCAATAAAATAAGAGCACTCAGGTGAAATAATGATGCGAAAAGAATGACGATCATATATTTAGTAAAGCTGGCTTCTATTAAAAATTTAATCGCTGTGAAAGCAATCGCAGCTGCTAAGGCCTGCCTGACTCCATTCATGGAAACAAGAAATAAACCACCTGTAATGTAAACATAAATACTTAATTCTAGCATTCTCGAATAATTGTAGAGCACAACGATGACTAGTGAATTGGTTATAAAAGCTGTCGTTATGAGTAATAGTTGTGGATCATTGGAAACATATTTCAACAACATCTGCAGTAGACCAAAGCCTATATCTTTCTGGGATTGGATAAACTCCCATGTAAACGTGTTGACTTCATAGGTGTGCTTATAAAAATAGGTATCACCGATATTTGATCTTAGACCAGATACAACTACAAGTGACGACAAGGCCGCAGTAATAAGTAATTTATTAGGTCTAATCCATGTGACCGTATTATATTGAACCGAAACAGCTCCAAGCTTGGCTAATAAAGCAAAGCCAAAAACGAGCGCCAGATTCATCCAAAGTATAGTCATAACATTTTCCTTTCAAAGGAAAGCAAAAATTGCCTAGTTGAAGGCACCCTTTGTCTTGTTCATAATATACATATATAACGTGAATCCAAATGGCACAGCCAATATGGCTAATCCCTTATTGGGTGACTCTTTAATAAATTTTGTATTTTTGCACATCAAGCTGCTTGATACATAGTGAATTGCCTGTCTATATTTAAATAGTAGACTGGCAAAAGATAATTTCATTAATTCTTTACGGTAAAAAGCAAAGCCTTTCGGGTTGCTGCGATATTGTTTTAGCATATTATTTGATGAACCATCCGGAAGATATTCTACACAACATAGAGTTTCATTCATTAATAACATCTCGTACTCTTCATCAAGCCTATAATATTTATATGCTAATCCTACATACTTTTCATTCGTAAATATGGGATAGGGATAGTGCTTTGTTAACTCTGTACGATAGACTAATTTCTTGTCCCCTGTTACTCCATATTTGTTATATAAATCAAACAATGTAGATTGATGAATCTGTTCAGGGAACGGGGTACCGATGATTTTTTGATCGGTATAAGAATCAAGCCCTATGATTCCACTAACTTTATCACTGCCGTTCTCCTTCCAATACGTAACAATCTTGTCGACCGCTTCTGCCGGCATATAGTCATCAGAATCAATACAAACATTTAGTTCTGTATCAATGATTTCATAAGCCGTATTATGGGCCCCGTGCATCCCCTGATTGTGCTGGTAATGATAAGTAATGGGTATCATTGCTTCATCGATCCATCTCCTGACCAACTCTTCTGTCTCATCCGTTGATCCATCATCAATAATTAGCCATGTAAAGTCATCATTCGTTTGTTTTATTAAGCTTTCATAACATGTCTGAAGGCAATAAGCACGATTATATGTTGGGGTAAAAACAGTTAACGTCTTCAGCTTACCTCACCACCTAAATCAATATAGGAAGTTTGTGCGTGGGAAGCTGTTTTTCGGATATCATATCCTTTTTGGTGTAGGGCACTTCTGTCAATTGTTCTCACAGGAGTTTTTGAAATTTGTTCTTGAATCGCATTCAACCACAGTTTTTGCTCTTTTAAAGACAATCGCCTTACTAAATTAAGCCCCATATCTACTTCCGATGTAATGGTGTCTGCAATAATACAAGGCAAACCAGCGTTTTGAGCTTCTATCAGAGTTACGGGTAATCCTTCATGAAGGGAAGGGAAAACAAATAAGTCATAGGCCTGGAGCAATCGATGGATATCTTTTCGAACCCCCAGGACCTTAACCTTACTTTCTATCCCTAGTTCTGTAATCTTTTCTTTAATCTGCGATTTTAAAGGACCGTCCCCGACTAAAATGAGCCTCGTATTTGGATGAACTTTAGTTAATTTGGCAAACACATCTATTAGAAATAGATGATTTTTCTGCTGGGCAAACCTGCCTACATGTCCTAATACAAAAGAATTATGCTCCAATCCCAGCTGTTCTCTTATTTTAGTTCGAGCCTCTGTAGAATAGATAAACCTATCACAATCAACACCATTTTTTAAGATAAAGGCTTGATCTGATCTGCCTCCAAACAACCATTTTGCTGCAGCATTTGAACATGCATACAGATGAGTTGCATGCTGTCTAATAGTGCTCCCGGCAAGAAATTTATATAATTGAGAGGCGATTCCGCCCTCACTCCGAGTGTTATGACTGTGGGCAATCCGGACAGGTACTCGCGCTTTCTTTGCCGCATGCAGAACAATTCCGCTCATTTTATCCATGTGAGAGTGAACAATTTTGTAGGTTTGATTGGTTTGAAAAAAGTTTGCCAGTGCCTTTTTATACCCTTGATGCCCTACATCCGTCACATACGGAATCCTGTGGATGACCCCACCCATCGAGGTAATTTCTGAATCAAAAACACCTTCCTTACATGTTAAAAAGTCGAATTGGACTTTTGAACGATCTATATTTCGATACAAATTCATGATCAATGTTTCCGCTCCACCGCGATTCATGTTAACTACTACATGCAATACCCTTAATGGACGGCCCATTCTTTCACCTCTCCTTCTCCCATATATGTTTGATAGATCTGTCTATTTCTAGCTAATATATGGTTAACACTATATGTTGAGAGAACGACTCTTCTTCCATTTTTACCTAGCTGCTCTTTTACATCGACCATCCTTGCCAACATTTCGATCTTGTTAGCAAATTGATCGATATCATTTTTGTCAATAATCCAACCATTAAAATTGTTATGAACCAGTTCACGATGTCCCCTATTTTCAATAGCTACTACTGGGAGTCCACAAGCCATCGCTTCCATAACATTTACAGGAAGCCCTTCACGAAGACTTGAGCCAACGGCCACATCACTTATTGAGACAAGTTCTTTAATATCTTTTCGAAACCCTAAAAAATCTACCATGTGACTAATCCCTAGCTTTACTGCTAACTCTCGGCAGTTCTCTAACAATGCACCTTCACCAGCCAACAAAAGCCTTGCCTGTGGTACCTTATCTCTGATTCGAGCTAGTGAATGAAGCAGCAGCTGCTGATTTTTATTTTTATTAAATTCAGCTGCGTAAAATAATAAAAAGTCATTTGGACGATACCCAAATGACTTCCTGATTGCTACTCTTCGATTGTCACTTAGTGGTTTAAAAACATCTGTGTCAACTCCTACCCCGTTGACTAGCTCAATGGTTCGCGCCTTAAATCGTTTACTTGCTAACTGGTAGTCTTCTTGATTAATCGTAATCAGGCAATCTGTATTATGTGCAAGAATTTTTTCAATAGGGTAATAAATCAGCCAGTTAGTAAGCGGGGCACCTTTACAAAAGTGAAAACCGTGTGCTGTGTAAATCATTTTTGTGCCTTGCTTTCTAGCATTTCGTGCCGCCAACCTGGTAATCACTCCACCCATAGGTGTATGACAATGGATAATTTTATAGTTGTTCTCATTCATGATCGCTTTCAACCCGTTGTAGGCTTCTACATTTTTCAAATCAAGCGGTGATCGTCGGATGGGAATGGTAAATTTTTTGTCAACATATGGGAGATCGGTGGTTCCACTGGCTGCAACGTGTACTTCCCAACCTTGTTCTTTAAACCATTTTAAATAGGGTAAATGAAAGGCTTTAAAATGATAATCTACCGTCGCGCAAAATAAAACCTTATTGATCACATGCATCACCACCTTTGCTTCTTTTTTATGTGGCAAATTCCTTTTCCAAAACTGTAGAAAGATAGTCTAATAAATCGTCCTTTAAATCTTCACGTTCGAGGGCTAATTCAATCGTTGTTTTAATAAATCCCATTTTT
This sequence comes from Halobacillus amylolyticus, assembly GCF_022921115.1. NCBI lineage: Bacteria > Bacillati > Bacillota > Bacilli > Caryophanales > Bacillaceae > Halobacillus > Halobacillus amylolyticus. The sequence goes on from NZ_CP095075.1 coordinate 2,004,357, forward strand.
TCACCGACATCATAACGTCTCCCTTCAAAGTCATAAGCATAGACGGCCTCATATTTATTCAACTCTGCTATGGCATCTGTCAGTTGGATCTCATTACCCGCTCCAGGCTTTTGCTTGCTTAGGATATCGAAAATTGTCGGTGTAAGAATATAGCGACCTAGTATCGCCAAGTTAGAAGGGGCCTTATCTTGATGTGGCTTTTCTACTAACCCTCGGACATTGAAAAGGCGAGTATCTACCATACTGCCATCTACAATCCCGTATCGAGATACCTCTTCTTTCTTAACGGTTTGAACGCCGAGGGTCGATGACTTGTAACGATCATATTGATTTGTCAGTTGTTTTAAGCATGGAATTTCCGCTCGGACGATGTCATCACCTAACAGAACAGCAAAAGGCTCCTCACCAATAAATTTACGCGCACACCAAATAGCATGTCCCAATCCTTTAGGTTCCTTCTGTCGAATATAGTGAATATCGACTAGTTTTGATGATTTTTGCACTTCACTTAATAAGTCGAACTTTCCTTTATCCATAAGGTTCTGTTCTAACTCGAAAGAATGATCAAAGTGATCTTCAATCGCTCTTTTCCCTTTTCCAGTCACGATAATGATATCTTCAATTCCAGCTTCTATTGCTTCTTCAACAATATATTGAATGGTCGGCTTATCGACAATAGGCAGCATTTCTTTGGGCATCGCTTTTGTGGCAGGAAGAAACCTTGTCCCTAATCCTGCAGCAGGGATTATAGCTTTTTTTACTTTCATTTATTTATCTCCTTTTAGCTCGTAATCGGCACAATTGGCGTTTGTTCGGCTTCAGCGTGATTCGCGAGATTGACTAACTTCTCTCTTAAAGCTTCCTTATTTAATGTTTCATAAATAGAAATCATTTCTTCTATTTCTTCGATGTAAAGCTGGATTGTTTTTCCGATATAAATTTTTGGATACACTTGATTCTTATAAACTTCATCCGCCTTCAGCAGCTCTTCAAACAGTTTCTCCCCAGGCCTTATGCCACTAAACTCAACCCCAATTTCCTCGAGGGTGTTTCCCGATAGTTTGATTAAGTTTTTAGCAAGGTCAACAATCTTCACGGGGGCGCCCATATCTAGCACAAATATTTCCCCGCCTTTTGTTAATGCACCAGCTTGGATAACTAATCGTGATGCTTCTGGGATCGTCATAAAATATCGCACCATTTCCGGATGTGTGACGGTCACAGGGCCGCCTTTTTCAATCTGTTCTTTAAACAACGGAATCACACTGCCACGGCTCCCAAGAACATTGCCGAACCGTACTGCTACAAACTTAGTTTCGCTTTTTTGATTCATGTTTTGTACAATCATTTCTGCTAATCTTTTCGTTGCTCCCATAACACTGGTAGGATTAACAGCTTTATCTGTTGATATCATGACAAATGTACTCACATCGTGCCAACTAGCAGCTTTGGCAACATTCCATGTTCCTATTACATTATTTTTTACGGCTTCATCTGGGTTCCGCTCCATTAACGGTACATGTTTATGAGCAGCTGCGTGATAAATGACGTCAGGATGATGAAAACCAATGACGTTCATCATTTTCACTTCATCCTGAATATCAGCAATTTCCGTAATAAACTCTACTCCAGTATCAGCAAAGCTTGATCTCAGTTCCTTTTCTATTGAATAAATACTATTCTCCCCATGGCCCAATAGAATCAGCCTTTTCGGATGGAATTTGGAGACCTGTCTCGTAATTTCAGAGCCAATTGATCCTCCTGCACCAGTAACTAGGACAACTTTGCCTTTGACATAATCCGAAATACTATCTGTATCCAAAACAACAGGCTCCCTGCCTAATAGATCTTCTACTTCCACATCCCGGAACTGTTTGACCGAAACTTTCCCTGTTACCAGGTCCTCTAGCATCGGTAAAATTTGCGTTTTGGCTTCTGTTTTTGCACATTCCTTAAAAATCACATTCAACTCCTGCTTGTTTAATGAAGGAATGGCGATGATAATATTTGCGATCTCCAACTCGTCAACAATTTTCTCAATCTCGCTTACACCACCTGCGACCGGAATTCCTAAAATATCTAGACGATGCTTCTTAAAGTCATCATCAACGAAGGCAATAGGTGCTAGACGAGAGTCATTGCTCTTTTGCAATTGCCTGACAACCATAGTTCCAGCAGATCCGGCTCCTACAATTAAGGCCCGTTTATGATTTAGTTCCGGCAAGATAAATGAATTTCGATACACTCGCCATAAAAAACGCGATCCTCCTATTAATAAAATATGAAGCATCCACGTGAGTGTCAGCATTTTTATAAAAATTGCCTGGAACACGATGAACTGAACAACTCCTGTAACCAGCAGCGAATAGGTCACAGTTTTAAATATAATGAGTAATTCCCCGACACTTGCATATTCCCATACCTTTTTATAAAGGTTTAATTTAAATGAAAAATACAAGTGGCTTACTAAGATGGCCATCATAGTAATGAGGAATGACAGTGTCATCGCGTAAAAGCTTGAATTCACTAGTAATCGGCTGATAAAGAGAGAAATGAGTACAATACATGAATCAATGAAAATAAATAGAGACAGTCTTTGTCGATATGTCATCTTTTTTGGCTCCTTTCCTAGCAATAACCCCTCTATAAATTGACTCTATTTGCGAATGCTGTATATAGTGGGATTTATGATCGATGAATGTTGAATAAAGTCCTTAGGAAGATAGTTTTGGTGAAAAAACCAACTTCCTAAAGATTTTAAATAGGGCATTTAACCCATCCTCACACCATACTAATGCGACTAGCGCTAAGGTCTATTTCAACCCACAGCATGGCCGAGTGCCTCCATTGATAATGGCAAGGAGACATCGCCTGAATAATTACCTTTTAACGAAAATTAATTCTTTATAACGAACGATAAGGTAAAAAAATAATAGGGCTACCTTTTCTTATTCATAATGGCTCCAACCACGTTTGCATGGGCAAGATCCAAAACTTTTTTTGCTTCCGCTGCTTTTTTAAAATCTGTTTTTCCATGATTAAGGATTAATATGACCCCATCACATTGATTGGCTAACACCCTTGTTTCAGTGGATAACAATACAGATGGTGAGTCGATTAAAACGATGTTATACAGATCCCCCACCTTTTTTAACAACTCGGACATATTGTTACTTCCAAGGAATTCTGAAGGATTAGGCGAGCTTGTTCCACTAGTTAAGATGTCCAAGCTTCCCATACCCGTTCTAAAAATCGACTCTTCAAGATTGGCGTGGCCAGTCAGAATGTCTGTTAAACCGATATCGTTTGTCGTTTTAAAAATAGTGTGCAAATATGAATCTCTTAAATCTGCATCGATTAAGAGCACCTTTAACTTTTGCTGGGCCATAGAAACGGCTAAATTTGCGATCGATGTTGATTTACCTTCCTTTTTTCCTGGTGAGGTAAGAAGGAAAAGTCGCTGATCTCTGTTTTCTGTTAAAAACTGAATGTTGGTGCGGATCGTCCTAAATTGTTCAGAAATGAGAGATTCGGGATTGGAATAAGTGACAAGATTTCTTTTTTTAACAGAAGAAGCTTTATTCATTCTATTTAATATCAACAGATTCACCTCTTAATTCTACTTCCTCATTTCGCTGCTTCTTTTTCCTAATCGTACTGTTTCTCTTATTCATAGGGGAGACAAAGCCAATAACAGGGATCTCCAAGTATTCTTCCACATCTTCTCTGTTTTTCACGGTACTATCCAAAGTATCTAATAGGAAAACCAGACCGATCCCTGTCATTACACCGAACAGAGCTGCGAGGATAACGGTGCGGCTTTGATCCCCGTTGATAGGAAAGGGGTTTTCCTTAGCCTCCGATAATAATTGAACTTGGTCAAAATCCAAAATGTTTACAATCTCATTTTTATAAACCTTTGCGGTGGCATTTGCAATCTCTACCGCTCGTTTCGGGTCTGTCGCTGTCACCGATATTCGAATTACCTGGGAATCCTCAAGCTGGCTAACCTCAATTTGGCTTGCAAGACTTCCAGCTGACTGACTAAGCTGTAACTCCTCTCTTACTTCCTCCATAATGATGGGATCTTTGATCATAACCATCAGTGTATTCATGTTGTCATCTTCTGTACTTAAAATCATGCGGGTTGATGATTCATAGAGAAGAGTATTGTTTACATGGTTATAACCCAATCCGGCTAACGTTGTAAGTATAGTAATTAGAATAATAATCCAAAAGCGATTCTTTATTACATCAAAATATTCCTTTAAATTAATCTCTTTTCCTCTGCCATCATCATTAAAGTTAACTTGTTTCATTCTACTCATGAATACCACCTTTACTATGCTGTCGTTTAAACATTCATTCTTTATAAAGAACAAAAAGACTAAAAAAATATACTGGGTACCAAGTTATGATGGATTATCCTCTAATGCGAGGCTTCTTCTCTTATTTTAGTTCTTTATATAGAACATGTCAATAGTAAAAGACAAATCTCATGCTACTAAGGTGTTCCTAACACTTAATTAAGAAAGAACACTGTTCAGTAGTCTATTCATTTTAATATGATATAAGATATTCTTTATAAAGAACAATTTGGTTAAGTGAATACTACCACTTAATCTTTAGAATGTCCATAGTTATTTAAATGCTATAGTTTATTTTACACTTCTTTGTCGATTCCTTTGTCAGGCTATTTATTACTGATTATTATGGTACTATATACCGAATCTATGTGTCTAAGATCATTAATAAAACTGGCTTTTCGTGGTGTTTGACGATCGATCAACCTCATTAGGAAACTTCTTTTATAGCACGAATAAAGGAATGCCTGCTGAATATGAATGAAAAAGACAGGTTCTATATGATGAAGGGGGAACACCATGAAGCGGAACGGTGAATTCATAGTAGGCTTACTCGGTGGCATCATTGGTCTTTTCAGTACTTTTTTTGCCCTGTTTATTGGTGCAGTTGACGCAGCGATAAATGAAGCAGGGACAAGTGTAATCAGCGGACTTGGCTGGGCAGCATTCTTATTTTCTACACTAGCTATTGTGGGTTCTGCGCTAGTAAAAAGTAAAACAAAGGCTGGGACCATCATGATGATCGTCGCTGCGCTCGGCGGACTAGTTAGCATTGCCTTGTTCTACGTAATACCAGCCATTCTTCTCCTAACTGCTGGTATTATGGGGCTCGTTCGTAAGGATAAAGCTGCTGCTAAAGCTTCATAATTTTATAAAAAGCTAGGGAACTCTTTTTTCTAAGAAGTCAACGATGGTATGCTGAAATTCCTTCTGATACAGTTTTTCAAAAATAGCCGGGCACTGTGAGAAAACCTTATTATAGTCGCCTGTTTTCTCATCGACTGTCCATACACTTGATAATACGGAATGGGCATATCCCCACAGCAAAAGACGGTGAAGATCTAAATCCAGCTCCTTCGTAAATTTCTCTACTCTAGATTCAATTACCTCAAAAACACCATCCTTAGGCAGGCAATTCATAAGAAATTGGATCAAGTCATATTCTACTTCACCAATTAACCCTTTAGGATCTATGGCTATCCACGATTCGTGTCCATTTGAGAGAACATTGTAATGATGAAAATCACCATGGAGCAACTTCGGGTCTACCATCGTCTTATTCATATATGTAAATACTGCCAATGCCCTTTTTAATGTTTGAGTTAAAAAAGGACCAAATTGATTAGGGTGATCCTTGCATATCAGCGCTAATTCAGCCTCCCTATCTTTTGTGGAGGGAAGATTCATGCCTTCGGAAGCTGGAGTAATGAGTCCTTTCATGACCTCTGAGGCGATCTGGCATACTTTATCCTCCTTTTCCAATTCAGCAAGCATCGTTCCCGGAGAAACTTTTTCTAAAATCAGCACTCCATGGTCACGGTCAGCATCAATTAATCGTACCACTCCACTTGAATCGAGCATTATCAGCGCATCATGTTCATAATTAAACTCTACGCCGGGCAGACCAATTTTGACAACTACTTCGCTTCCATCACTTCTAATCGCTGGCGCCACATAATTGATGGATAACTCATAAGGATTCTTCATAGTTAACCCCCACTTTCCCTCACAGTACTCAAGGAGAGTAGGTAATTCTTCTAACCACTTCTCTCCTACCTCCCGGAAATATAATCGTACGTTTCGAACGAACTTTTCTTGGAAATTCATGATAAACACCTCCTAAAATAGACATTATTGATACCGTAATTTTAAAAAGTGAACTAAATTTTTCAATGTGACCTTTAAAATGGAATATAACGGAACCGCAATGACCATACCGATAAATCCATATAAGGCGGCAGCAACGATTAATAAAAGGATGATCGTTAATGGATGCAACCGCAATCGATTTCCTAAGACGACAGGTGCGACTAAGTTCCCTTCAAGCTGCTGTACAACGATAAGAGTAATTAAAACGTAGACTACCATAGTTGGGTCTTGCGTCAAGGCGACAACTAACGCAGGGATCGCCCCTATAATTGGCCCGAAAAATGGTACGACTGCAGTCACAGCAACAAAAATCGCAAGAATTAAAGCATAATTAAGTCCAATGATCAGGTAACCTATGTACATAAGGATACCATCTACAACCGCCACCGTGATTTGTCCAATGATATAAGCAGCTAAGGTCTGGTCAATATTTTTTAATGCCTTCTCCCCCTCTTGTTTATGTTTGTCAGGGATGGCTTTCAACAAGAAAGGAAGCAAACGATGACCGTCCTTTAAAAAGTAAAAGAGCACAAAAGGAATAATAACGAGCACAGTCGTAGCTCCCGCAATTGTAGAGACAATTTCAGTAATATGATTACCAATTTGTTGGGTGAGATCACCAAAGAAACTCGTCGCTTTTTGGCGTAGTCCTTCGACCGAGAAGACCCCCAAGTCATTATTCTTTAGCACTTCTCCCGTGTCTTTAGCAGTTTGCTTTAATTTATCGGGTAAGTTCGAAATATCTGTGATCTGCTTTTGAACCGTATCAGCTAAGTACCTGAACCCGATATATAAGATACCTGCAATGGCAGCAAAGACAAGCAGGATGGCGGCAACTTTTGGAATATATTTAAACTTTGAGAGGAATGTTATTAACGGTTTAATAAGATAATATAGAAATCCCGCTATTAAAATAGGATAAAATAGGGTCCCGATGATTGTTTGAACTGGTCCAAAGAAATGGAGGATATGTAAAAAATAGATACAAATTAATATCAGAATTACTGCTGTTATATATTTAAAAAAGGGATGTTTGATCCACATAATTTCTCTCCTTAGTATTCGATTGAATATTACAACTCTTATCTTATTTCCACAGATTTATTCACCTCTAACCTCTTTTCATTAGAAAAACAAAAAAAACTCCGAGGTTTGAAACTAATACCGATCTTTTATCACTTTTTACTACCATTCTCTCCTTACCTAGTTCATTCTTCGTTAAAATCCTTTATTCCATTTAAAAGGCACCCTTCTTCACAAACGGAAGGGTGCCTTTTTGAGAAAACTATGAACTTTCATTTCCTTGATAATCTTTTGGTTTAACTTCTTCACCATTCTTACCGGTATAGCGTAACCCCCAGCCTGTCCAGGCCGCAATGAGCATAACTATGAGCAGTCCCCAGCCTTGGAAGACGAATGGAAACACCTCTGCCGGACTTACAACTGGTAAAAACTCGTATTCTTGGGCTGCGCCTTTAATAGTTGTCCAAGCAAGCAGAACACCAGCGCTCCAAGGGAAAATATAGCCTAAAGATGACGTTACGGTATCTAAAAAGTTTGCACGACGGTAAGGATGGATATTCATCTCCTTACCTAGCTTCCGAACAAACGGAGCGGCTGCAATTTCCGCTGCTGTGTTGATTGTAATAAACACGTTTAAGAGTGCGACGATTCCATATATGGAAAGTTCCGCACGCTTCACTACATTTTTTATAATACCCAAGAAAAAGTCCCTGATGGCTTCCATCGTCCCGGCAACTTCCATGAGATGTGCAGCAGCTAATATAAACAGGATTAAAATCGCCATATTAAAATAACCGCTGATCCCACTCATAAGAGCACCTTCAACAACAGCATTCCCCGCTTCATCTTTATATATATGAATGATCTCCGTAATAGGAATCCCAGATATGATGATAAAGACAATCGATGCTGCGATTCCCCACGTTAATGATGTTAATAAATGGTGGCCTGATAGTGCCAAATACAAAACGAGCGCAAATGGAATCAATAATAATAATCCATGTGGCGATACTTGTTCTTGAAGCCGGGTCATTGCCTCAGCATTTCCAGCATTCCCACCGCCGCCAAAAATAATAAACAAAATGAGTGCAGGTACGGCAGCTGTAATGGAATATTTAAAACGTGAACGAACCACTCCGGGCACATCCGCTTCTTGTGTCGAAGCTGAAACAATCGTGGTGTCAGAAACAGGTGCAAGGTTATCTCCAAATACCGCACCACTCAAGATGGCTGCTAATAAAATAACGGGATCTGCTCCTAAAATTACACCAGCTGGATACATAAGAATACCAAATGCTGCTACTGTTCCATAGCCTGTACCAACAGCAGTCGCAAATAAAGCCGAAAGCAAGAAGGTCGCACCAACAAAAGCCCCACCCTCTAGACCAGTTTGAAGTCCAAACCAAATTAATCCATCAACAAGCCCACCAGCTGACAACAACTTGGCAAACATCCCAGCCCAAAACCAGGCAATAACTGCAATAACCCCAATAGGTTGTGCCATTCCTGAAATTAAACTTTGAGCATAATCAGCCCATTTTGATTTGCATAGAAACAATCCGATAGCTACTCCGATGACCATCCCTAATACCAAGGCTTCCTCTGTGACAAGCTTGGTTACACTTAATGTAATTGCCCACATAATGAAAAAAATCAGCGGAACTGTGGCTGTAAAGACGCCTCCTCGAAATTCTAATCGCTTGATCGACTTTTCTCCAATTGCTTCATCAATGACTTCATTGTTTTTTGAATCTGCCACAAAACTCACTCCTCGTAAATAAAATCCTTCAATAGTGTATCATTAAGTACAGCTAAATGTAATCGCTTACACCAAACTAGGCTATCTTGATCCCATGATAGTAAATGAATTACAGATTCGTTGGTCTTCTTCTCTATAGTTCGCTGCGCTTCAGGATTAAATTTTAGCTTTATAATGATGTTCTTCGGCCAAAATCAATTGAATTCAAACCTAACGCTCGATGATTCTACTCAAACTTGAAGGATTCTGACTTAACCGCCAAGGCCCTCCTAATTTGAAAAGATTTACCTAAATAGAAACCCTGTTAGATGACGGATGTTTCTAATTTAATGATAAAATCTAACGTTTGTAAAGCTAAAATTATTATATAGACTAATCTTTTCCGCAAAAATCACATTCATCTCTATTCTTACTCTATTTTACCTTAGTTAGTTTACTAAAGATTGCTCCAAAATCGCAGCATATAATTCTTGCCAAGCGTCATAATACTTTGGCACCTCTTCAGGAATGATTAATATTCGATTACTTGATTGAAACCCTGCGCCAAAAGGCACTTGTATTGTTGTCAAAATTAGACACTCCTCTTCATCATTTCCCGGGAAATGATAGTTTTCTAGTTTTTTACTATTTTTCGGACAAATAGTAAGGATAAAATTCCTCTTCCAGTTTACCATTAGATAAATTGAGGCAAATTTCAAAGCTTAGTATTTCCTAACTGATCCTGACCGTGATAGGATATGAATAACTTACATAGTAGGAGTGACACGCCATGTTAAAACCTATAGCTACAGACCAAGCACCGGCAGCGATCGGCCCTTATTCACAGGCAGTTGATGTTGGCGATCTCATTTTCATTTCCGGACAAATCCCACTGGATCCCGCCACCCAGTCATTTGTTTCTGAGAACGTTAAAGAACAGGCTGAGCTAGTGATGAAAAACATCGGTGCGATTTTAGAAAAAGCAGGACTTACTTACAAGCACCTTGCCAAGGCCAATATTTATCTTGATAATATCGATGATTTTGCTGTGGTAAACGAGGTGTATGCAAGCTTTTTAAGTGAACCTTTTCCAGCCCGGGCTGCAGTTGAGGTTGGAAAGCTCCCTAAAGGGGCGAAGGTTGAGATTGAAGCAATAGCTGTTAAAGAGTAATAGATCGTAAAGGCAGAGCTAATTACATAGCCTCTGCTTTTTTACGTGGGAACAACTTCCTTCAAAAGGTTTATATCCGCTAGATATAGGGGTAACGTCTAACTAGATGCAAACCTTGAGAGGAGAATCACTTGTGATCTTAGACAATGTTCGAATCTATCAACCCTTTGACCAAAGAAACTCCGATGAAATATATGCTGTTGAATTGAGGGACGGTGTATTTCAAGCCATTCACTCTAGCCCTTACCACGGTGAAAAGGAAACGGTGGATGGAAATGGAAAAGTGATCACACCCGGATTTAATGATAGTCATATGCATTTACTTAGATATGGACTGTTAAAAAAGGAACTTGATTTAACGGAAACGGAAAGCTTTAAAGAGATGAAGGAAATGATCGAGAATCACTATAGGGGCCTTGAAGAAAATCAATGGTTTTTCGGAAAGGGCTTCAATGATGCCCAATTTGATGACTTGGATCATTTGCTTACAGCCAAAGACCTGCATAAAATTCAGGCGGATGCGTACATTTTCCTCCTTCATGAAGATGGCCACGAATGTGTAATCAGTGAGAAAGCGTTAGAGTTGTTAAAACAAGAGGAAGATTTTAAAAAAGAGCCCGACGTGTTTAAAGAAAAAGATGAGCAAGGACGATGGACAGGAAGGTTTAAGGACACAGCTGTCCATTATATTAAGCGTCACTTCTGGGGGCGGTCCGTTGAAGATGCGAAACGGGCACTCCAAGCTGCTTTTCCTCATATTAGCCAACATGGCCTGACATCTGTCCATACAGACGATCTAAATTTCATTAAAAGTTATGATAAACTATGGCAGGCTTATACAGAGCTTGAGAATGAAGGAAACCTTCCGATTGATGTGCAACTACACCACTATATATTTGATATTGAAGATCTAACAAGATATTTAAAAGATCATAAATTGAGGACGGGTGACGGAACAAAACAGGTGAAAGTTGGCGCGGTTAAAATTTTCCTTGATGGGACCCAGCGGCTTCATACTGCTGCCATGAGGAATCCTTACCCGGAAAACCCAGAGGCCAGCGGCACACTGATTTATTCTCAAGAACAGGTGAACGAAATGGTCGCTGAAGCTGGTTCTAACGGTATGCAGGTGGCAATGCATGCAATTGGGGATAAGGCGATAGAACAAGCCATTCAAGCTTTGGAGCAAAAAGAAGCGTACACAAATGAACGCCGCCATCGAATCATCCATGCTCAGACATTAGCTCCAGATCTCATTGACCGTCTTAGAAAAGTAAAGCCATACATTGAAACACAGCCCTCCTTTTTACTGGGCGAATGGGATAAAAAAGGTAAATGGACACCGAAAGAATTACTGCCATTTTGTGATGCATTTAATAGTCTCGTGCGTGATCACATTCCTATAACCTTAAGTTCTGATTTGCCGATCGGCTCAATCAATCCACTTATATCAATCAATACGGCTGTTAATCGAACGGATCTTGAAGGAAATCCTGAAGGTGGATGGATGCCGCAGGAAAAACTGACGGTGGATGACAGCTTTAACGGATTCACAAGTGTACCCGCGGAAATCGAATACCAAGAAGGGAAAAAGGGAAAGATTGACCGTGGATATCAGGCGGACTTTGTGATGCTTGATCAACATCCTAAAGAGATCCAAGAAGAGGAATTGCATAAGATCAACGTGCTGCAAACATGGTATCGCGGCGAAAAAGTATATGACAGAAAGCAGAGCTAACATGCTCTGCTTTTTTAGTCTTCGTCTTTAATATCAGGGTCCTCTGGCAGCGGTTCATTGAAGTAATCCTGAATCATTACACGGTATTTCTCAATCTGATCGAAATGAGTATCAAATTGGTTTTTATTAATAAGGTACTGCTCCCCATCATGAATCGTGCGGATTCGATTGTCACGGATAAGATTTTGGATAAATGACTGAGGGACATCCAAATAATTTGCCGTTTGTTCAATGGTTAAATACAATTCATCTCACCTTCTTTATCTACACGAATCGTGCTTATACTATACCACATTTTACAGCCAAACATTTTTTGAAAACCAATGCAGCCATTAGTAAAAGGCTCCGTCTGGGTTGAAAGAAATCGATGCCACAACCGAAATAATGAATGAAGACACAAAAATTTCTTGCAAGCTATGTAGATAAAGCAGCAGCTTCTGCTGAGAAACTCAAATAAAAAAGCCTTCCCGTGTCTCAGGGAAAGCTTTCGATATTTGTCGCGAACGCACCGACGACCACATTCGTCGTTTAGCCTTGTATGTAGAAAGGCATATACATCGTCTTACACAAATTAGCTCATCGCAAACTTAACTATACCACAGATTGCTGTTATTAACAATTCTTTTTTAATTCATATGTCCCCTGTGCTATAATCAAGCAATGGATACGGAACGCTTGAGGAGGCGCTTATGTTAACTTTTGAAGAAAAATTAGCCATTATCGAGGAATTTAAGCAGCTCGAGAAAAGGGAAGTTTCGCTTGGACGTGTCAATTTCCACTTTGAGGATAGTTTATATGACAAAAAGAATGTCGTCTATCACCTTCACCCAAACGGGAATGGCTTTGTTTATGCCGGCGAACTGGAAGACTATTCAGCAGACGATCGAGGGATGGTCAACATCCGCGACTTTGAAGCGGATGAGCTGCATGCGCTTGTAGAAGCTGCCATTGATTCGCTAGCGGCCACACCTGCTGAAAAGAATCCTGTACTTGAAGAATGGCTTAATAATGATGATCAATCGCTCGTCTTAATGCGTGAGGAAGACGGGTATAATGTTTATGCTGATGAGGACTTAGAAGGAACATTTAATTCGTATAAGGAGGCAGCCAATTTCCTTGAACAGGAAGGGTTTAGCCGTATTTAAAAAGGGGCCCATTATCAGGGCTCCTTTTAATTTCCCGTAATTAAGGGGATAACACCTTTTTGCTGTCTCGAACGAAGCAGACATTCGACATTGAAATAAGAGGCTGACTTTTACCATCAACCTTTAATCTCGATAATCCGGCAGGGTGAACTTGATCGTTGTTCCATGTCCTTTTCTGCTAGCAGCAGTTATTTCCCCTTCATGCTCTTCAATGATTCGTTTAGAAACAGCTAAACCAAGACCACTTCCGCCCTCTTGTCTCCTCGCTAAATCCGAACGGTAGAACATCTCAAAAATGTGGGGAAGATCCTGGTCGAGGATACCCGGGCCGTTATCCTTTATTTCCACAGTAATCTCACCGAGTTGTTTCATTAACTGAATGTCAATCTTTTTATCGGCTTTATCCATATGTTTCAAACTGTTATTCAAAATATTGACGACAACTCTTCTTAACTGATCAAGGTCAGCTTGGGCTCGAAATCTCTTTCCTTCTTCCGATTGGAAAGAAAACGATACTTCTTCCCATTCAAGCTGAAATTCCTCCATCGTATCGATAAGAAAAGGACGCAGGTCGACCTCTTTGAATCGAAATGCGAATTTCCCCATATCCAATCTCGATTGCTCGAGAAGTTCATCGATTAAGCGATCCATGACGATCGTTTTTGTATGAATCGTTCCCATATAAGCATCCTTTTTCTCTTCTGTATCTGCTACGCCGTCACGTAGTCCTTCCACATGATCTTTGATTGATGTAATCGGTGTTTTCAGGTCATGTGATAGATTCTTAATCAGCTTTTTGCGGTTTTCCTCATATTTTTGCTGAAGTTCCTGGGATTGCAGCAGTTCCTTCCTCATCATTTCGAACGTATCAGAAAGTTTGCCAATCTCGTCCTTTCTCATCCGTTCGATAGTGAAATTCAGGTTCCCCTTACCAATTTCCTCCGCAGCATGTGACAGCCTATTAATGGGGCGGAGGATACTTTTAGAAACAAAATATGTAATGATGCCGTTCGTTAAGATTAAGATTAGAAATAACCCGACAAATTGTACGGAGATAAATATTTTTTGGAGTTCTTCCCTGTTTCCGATTTCAAATACATTCATTAAGAGATACCCTGTTGCTATTTCAACAATAAGCAGTAAGAGGATCGGCACAATGACCATTGCTATATTAGATAAAATTAAACGTTTGCGTATCGACAATTTTCCCGCTCCTTTCCTATATATAAGCATATACCATATGAAATCAAAACGTCTACATGGTTCTATGAATTGCATCAGGCATTTCTTCCTTCGGAAAGCATTCCTTTCCTTTTCTAAAGTGCTGGTGGGTCGGGTGAATCACCAATTTTATATCATCAAACACACTACTTTGAAAAATAGGACGAAGTGAAGTGCGGGCAATTCTGTATGATAAATGCGAGTCGAGCAGCTGTCCTTCATTCGTGGTTAAATGTGAACACTTTTTTATAATTGGGCATATGATAGCACAGGAATATAAAACGATTATGGAGGAGAATATGTACCCTTATCCTTATTACATGAGACAGCCACCGTCCATCCTGACGTCCAAGCAAGGTGACGTAAATGGCGACGGTATCCCTGATCATGTCTATTTAATTGGACAAAAGCCTGACGGTAGCACAAGTCCATTTACCACAGAGATCACACTCGTCATTCAAGACGGAAGAACAAATGCCGCTTACAGTATTCCTTTAGAATCAAATGCAGGCTATCAACCCTCGCTTTTCTTAGGGGATTTTAACGGAGATCAAGTGGATGATATTTTAATCAGTATCAATTCCGGGGGAAGCGGCGGATTTGGTTATTATTACGTCTACTCCTTCCTTAACAACCAGGCGAAGGAACTGTTCGATTACAAGAAGTTCGATGATTCCTTTGTGTACGATGTAATCTACAGGGATTATTACAAGGTTGATGTGGTGAATCGAACTCTCAATCTCACCTACACGATCGATATCCAGAATAGAGGGAAAGACTATTTGTCGGAGATCTACCAACCTGATGGAACATTAAAGGAACCGATTGAGGGCTGGGTTTCTGGATTAAATGTACTTTATCCTATCGATTTTCAAGGGGATGGCGTATACGAATTGTTTGTGTTTCAAGAAATTTCTGGAAGATACCATGCAGATGGGCTTGGGGTAGTGCAAACTCCTCTGAGCTGGGATGGTTCGAAGTTTTCGGTTATGAATAATACTCAGTATGTAGCTATCTATGGGGCGAGCCCAGAACAGTGAGAAGGGGGAGAAAATATTTATAGAATCATGACAGAAGGGATTCATTTCATAATGCAAAAAGAGGCCTTTCCTTTTATAACATAAAATGTTCTCGCTCCGATATCATGGCATACACCCGGGGCGAGAACATTTCAAAAATTTTTATTATTGATATTTTTTAAGTTCAAGCCGACCAATGTCCCGCAAGTGAACTTGATCCGGCCCATCAACAATTCTAAGTGTCCTTGCATTTGCCCAGTGAGCAGCTAATGGAAAATCTTCTGTCACACCGGCACCTCCGAAAATTTGGATGGCCCGATCAATGACATTGAGGGAGACTCTTGGGGCTGCAATTTTGATCATAGCGATTTCCTTTCTTGCTGCCTTTACTCCATGTTCATCCATCTTTTGAGCTGCATGTAATGTAAGCAAACGAGCTTGATCGATTTCTATGCGGGATTCGGCAATCACTTCACGAATCACCCCTTTTTCAGCTAATGGTGATCCAAATGCTTCTCTTTCTTGAGCACGCTCACATAAAAGCTCAATTGACCGCTCTGCTGCCCCGATAGCGCGCATGCAGTGATGAATCCTGCCTGGTCCAAGGCGGGACTGGGCTATTTCAAATCCTTTCCCCTCTTCATAAATAAGATTGGATACAGGTACACGTACATTATTAAAGTGTATTTCTGCATGACCATGTGGTGCATGATCATATCCGAAGACAGGCAAATGTCTCTTGACTTCAACACCTGGGGTATTCATCGGTACTAAAACCATAGATTGTTGCTCGTGGCGAGGCCCTTCAGGGTCAGTTTTCCCCATAAAGATAGCAATTTCACAGCGTGGATCCATGGTGCCTGAGGACCACCATTTCTTAGCATTGATTATATATTCGTCTCCTTCACGGACGATGTGACTTTGGATGTTCGTGGCATCTGATGAGGCGACATCTGGCTCGGTCATCGTAAAGCATGAACGAATTTTCCCATCAAGTAGAGGGGGCAGCCATTTTTCTTTTTGTTCTGCCGTTCCGAATTTCATTAAAACTTCCATGTTCCCAGTGTCGGGGCATTGCAATTGAAAACCTCTGGAGCAATCAGGGAGCGCCCCATAATTTCGCATAAATGGGCATAATCATAGTTAGATAGCTGAATGCCGTATCCTTCTTCATGATTAAATAGATTCCACAATCCTGCTTCTTTGGCCTTCTCCTTTAACTCTTCCATGATAGGCGGGATGGTCCAACGGCTTTCGTTCTCGTTCAGTTGTTCTTCATACAATTTTTCATTAGGATATACGTATTCCTCCATGAAAGAAACAAGCCTCTTTTGAAGTTCTTCGTTACGATTGGAAACTGTTGTTAACATGATTCATCATCTCCATTATAAGTATAGTTGAATTAATTTTTATACATTGTTAAACAGGATATCAGGTTAAACAAACAACTGATTCCGCCTTGCTGAATCAGCCTTTTTCATTAAATTTGCGATACCTATATTCAAATCAGCGAAGCGGTCATCCTCGATGTTTCCATTTTCCCATCGATAATAGATTTGCTGTAAGATACCAGCAATCTTATAGAAAGAAAAAACTAGATAGTAGTCTATATCGGATAGATCCCTTTGGCTTTTCTCTGCATATAGTTCAAGCATTCTTTTTCGTGAAAGAAAGCCCGGCTGATCCGTAACAGCAGCAAGTCCTGTTTCTTCATCGCCAGGCTCAGTCCAATATGCCAATGTACTGCCTAAATCAGTCAAAGGATCCCCTATGGTACAGA
This sequence comes from Halobacillus amylolyticus, assembly GCF_022921115.1. Classification (NCBI taxonomy): domain Bacteria; kingdom Bacillati; phylum Bacillota; class Bacilli; order Caryophanales; family Bacillaceae; genus Halobacillus; species Halobacillus amylolyticus. Next base: position 2,021,425 of record NZ_CP095075.1, read on the forward strand.
GTTCCCAATCAAACACTCCTGTGACCTCACCCGGATTAGACAAAGAAAACATCATATTGTTCAATTTGAAATCATTATGGACAATTGTTGATTCGGATGAAGAAGGAATGTTTTCCAGTAGCCACTCCTCTATTTCAGCTACACCTTCTATCTCATGTGTCTTCGCATTGTTATAACGTTTAATCCACCCTTTTACTTGTCTCTCTAAAAACCCTTCAGGCTTGCCAAGATCCATCAACTTATTTCTTTTACTATCAATAGAATGAAGGCTTACAAGTGAATCGATGACAGCCTCTGATATTTTCTCCCTTATCCCATGAATGTTCTCATAAGATTCCGGAAGAGAATGGTCGATAACAAAACCCTCCTTTACCTCCATTAAATAGAAATGTTTGTCCATCAGCTCCGTGTCTTCACTATATAGATAAGGTTTAGGTGCGAGCGGAAAAACAGGGTTTATATTTTTTAAAAGATTAAACTCTCTTTTCATATCGTGCGCCTTTGGAGGAATCGGCCCGAATGGGGGTCTCCGTAAAACAGCTTCAAAGCTGCCAACCTTGATTTTATAAGTTAAATTGGAATAGCCCGCTGAAAATTTACTGACTTCAAAATCCCCTTTTAAGTGAGGATAACGATTTTTGAGCAAAGTTTCGACTCCATTCCAGTTGATTTCTTCTTTATCCCGCTTAGTTAATTCAGCCATTTGCTTGCTCCTTTCATATGGATTAAAAAATGTAACCGCTTTCCTAAGAGACTAGAAATACTATAGACATAATCGCTCCAGTGTACAAAAGAGTGATCGTGGCAAATCCCATCATATCCCTAATACGTAATCCAGCAATAGCCAACATCGGAATAGCCCAGAATGGTTGAATCATATTGGTCCATGCATCCCCCCATGCGACAGCTGTAACAATTTTTGCAGGGTCCACTCCCATTTCCATAGCTGTAGGCAACATAATTGGAGCTTGCACAGCCCATTGTCCCCCACCAGAAGGGATAAACATGTTCAACAAACCGGCTGATAAAAAGGAAAAGAAAGGAAGTGTCTGGTCATTAGCGACACTAGCAATATTACTGGACAGCCAAACGGCTAACCCTGAGGCACTGATCATTCCCATGATGCCGGCATAAAATGGGTATTGAAGCGCAAATTGTCCCACGCTTCCAGAGGCCGACTTAAGTCCATTCCCTAACTCCTTTACATTTCCATATAATAAAAGGGCAGCTGTCAAGAACATCATGTTGACGATATTCAAATCCAGAGAAAATCCGTTCAAGTAAAATTGGTAACTTAGATAGGTCAGTCCTAGAAGGCCTCCAGCTAGGACAACGAGACGACTATTATCCATTTTCTCATTAGGATTCATATCCTTTGTTTTAATTTGATCATGTGAAACATTCGTATTATTCAACAAAGATGGATCAATTTGCCTCCGATCCTCTGGTCGATTAGGGTGAATCATGTACATCACAAAAGGTAAAGTGAAGAATATGATCACAAATAATATAATGTTAGTAAGTGAAAACAACGTTTCAGACGTTGGGATCAAGCCTACCATATCTTGAAAGTTATGTCCCTCTGTTGCAACGAATAAAGATGGGGTAGAAGATAGACCGCCCTCCCATATAACGAATCCCGAATAACCTGAGGCGACAAGCACACGATAGTCAACTTCTGGAACCTTTGAACCGACTAAACGAGCCATAATACCTGCTACTACAAGACCCAACCCCCAACTAATCAGTGAAGCTACCAGAGCTGAAAAGGTTACGACTAATATGGCTGACTTGGGAGTCTTACATAAACCAGCAACTTTTTCAAGAAGCTTAGAAACTGGTCTAGTTAAAGCTAACGCATAACTCATTACGAACGTAGTTATGATTTGAGCAGTAAAAGCCAGTAACCCCCAAAATCCGTCACCCCAGTGGATAACCATATCAAAAGGGGAGCTTTCGGTCACAAATATACCACTTACAAAGGTAATCAATGTAAGTAAAATCGCAAACACAAATGCATCGGGCAACCATTTTTCTGCAACCTTTGCAAAAAACATAGCTAATTTTGAGATTGGATTATTGGATTTTGGCTCTTCCCAATCTGTTTTCTTCCCGATCGGTTCCATAAAGAGTCCCCCTTATTATTGTGCTGTCCATCCACCATCAACATAAAGTGTTTGCCCAGTCATATAACTAGATTCATCAGAAGCTAACAGCATTAATGGTCCTTCCAAATCCGTAAGATTCCCTACTCGCTTGACCATCGTTTGATCAATAATCTTTCTGAACCTTTTTTCATCATTTAGCCATCCTTCAGTCATAGGGGTTTTAATATAACCAGGAGCAAGAGCATTTACAGTAATCCCTTCTTCAGCAAGCTCATGTGCCCATACCTTTGTAATTTGATTAATCCCTCCCTTACTTGCTGCATAACTGGTTTGAAAACTGCTGCCTACCCCTCCAAATATGGAAGAAATATTGATGATTCGTCCTCCGTTTTGCTGCTTGATCAGCTGCTTTGTGACGGCTTGCCCGACTAGGAATACGCCTTTCAAATTCGTATCAATTACCCGTTCCCAATCATCCTCTTCTATTTCAACTAATGGCTTTCGGATATTGGTTCCCGCATTATTAACGAGGATATTCACCGCTCCAAATTGCTTAACCACCTCGTCTATCCAGGATTGAACACTTTGTTTATCACCGACATCGACTTGTGTGGACATCACTTCAATTCCTGAATTCAAAAGTTCATCTCTCGCATTTTCAAGATCATCAATCCCCGGCTGGCGATAGCAACCTTTGCCCCCATTTTCCCGAGACAATGAGCCATACCGAGCCCTATTCCTTTGCTCCCCCTGTAACCAATGCTACTTTTCCATCTAAACGAAACATATTAAATCTCCCCTTTCAATCTAGTGTGTTTAGAGCTAATCCTTACTTTTCTTCTCAAGCTGCAGCAACTGATTTTTCAGTATCTTACCACCCGGATTTCTTGGCAGCGTTTCTATGACTTCAACGTATTTTGGAACTTTGTAATCAGCTACCTGTTCTTTCATATAGGATTGAATCATTGATGCGGTAGGCTTTCTTTCTCCTTTTGGAACGATAAAGGCTTTAACTTGTTCTCCAAACATCGTATCGGGTACACCGATAATTGCCGCCTCCAACACATCAGGGTGACCATATAGAACATTTTCCACATCAGCTGAGAAAACCTTTTCCCCTCCTCGATTAATAACATCTTTTTTTCTATCCATGATATAAAGGAAGCCATCGTCGTCCATCGTAGCCATATCTCCAGATTTCCAATAATCTTCATCAAAAGAGCTCTTGACTGCTTCTTCATTTTCCCAATATTCATTGATAATCATTGGTCCTTTAATGTACAATTCTCCTACTCCTCCACGAGGAAGCTCTTCACCAAACTCGTTTACAATTTTCAACTCCCCTGTCGGCACCACTCTTCCTACCGAAGCAATTTTAGAGAATCCTTTTACTTCAGGCATAATAGCAGCCGGGGATGTTGTCTCTGTCGCCCCGTATGCATTGTGCAACCGACTTTTAGGAAGCGCTTTCATTAAATTCTCTATTGTTTCCTGTGACATAGGTGCCCCTCCGAATGCCATAATTTCAATGGAACTCAGATTTACTTTCTGGAACTTTTCATGACTCATCATCATGATATAAATTGTCGGGACATTAAATAAAAAGGTAATTCTTTCTTTTTCGATGAGCTCAAGAAAGCGGCCAGTTTGATAGCGTTTCATTAATACATTAGTACCACCGGTCAATAGCATGTAGAAAAATTGCCCTATCAAACCTGTTACATGGAATAATGGGACGGCAATCAAAGTCCGAACCGGCTCTTCTGCTCTAAGAACCTCTTTGTAATTCAAGACACTATGAATCACATTCACGTGACTGCCGACTGCCCCTTTAGGAAGCCCGGTTGTACCAGAGGTAAACATAATGTACAAAGGATCCTCTTCCTGTAAAATTGGGTATTCAGGGCTAGGAGGGGCCTGTTTCAACACGTGGTTGAATTCGTAATAACTTCCATCAATCTCAGCGTCCTTAGTAAGTAAAACCGGTTGGTTAGGATGTTCCGTTTTCCATTGTTCAATTAACTGCCCGTATCCATCCTCTGCACATATCATCACTGCTCCAGATTGATCTATCATAGTCATCAGCTCTTTTTCAGAAGAACGGATGTTCAAAGGAACCACGATGACCCCTATACATGCACAAGCCAGAAATGCCTGAATGAACTCAGGCCGGTTGCCTAACAGTAATGCGACCCTATCCCCTTTCTTCAAAGAACAGGTATCTACCAACCAACCCGCTAGCGTGTCGATTTGTTGTTGTAATTGCGCATAAGTAATTCTTTCATCTTCAAATACGATGGCTTCCCGTTCAGGAAATCTGCTGACAGTTTGCTGGAACAGTTCCCTCATTGTCGATGGACGATCATCAAATACAAAAACTTCTCGCCCGTGAATCGTTTCTCTGCTCATACATCCTCCTCCTCGAATAATATAGCTACCTTATAACTAGCAAAAACCATGCCAATTATTTAGGGCCCGGTAAATTCACAAAATTCAGTATTCTACTGGGGAGAATTGATTCTATTTTGAATCGAATTATTCGAAATTGAATCAACCAAAAAGGAGGCGTTGGGTACGCCTCCTCAATCATGAACATATTCTTGACTGGATAGATGGAACCTTTTCATCTTCTTAACTAAGGTGGATTGACTTATCCCTAACGAGTCTGCCGCTTTTCTCGTCGTTAGATGTTTTTTTAAAGCTATTTGGATCATATCCACTTCTAATCTATACACCTGTTCTTTTAAACTTTTGTTTTCAGAGGATTTACTACTATTGGAGGCCTTATCCTTATTGAGAATAGCCAATTCGGATGGTACGATTTCATCTTGGTCGCATGTGACTGCAACTCTCTCAATTACGTTCTCCAACTCTCTAATGTTCCCTGGCCATGAGTAATTTTCTAAAACGGGAAGTACTTCTGGATGGAGGGTTTTATTCATGTCATATTTCTGATTCAAGCGTTTAAGAAAATGGTTAGCCAATGAAGCAATATCTGATGTTCGTTCTCTTAGTGGAGCAATATCGATAGGAACAACATTCAGTCGATAATACAAATCTTCACGAAACTTTCCCTGTTCCACTAATTTTTCCAATCTTTGATTTGTCGCGGTTATAATTCTGATATCAAGAGGAATCTGTCGTGTCCCTCCAACTCTTTTAATCTCAAGCTCCTGTAGAACTCTTAGAAGTTTCACTTGTAGTTCAAACTGAATTTCACCTATCTCATCCAGGAAGATCGTTCCTCCGTTTGCTTCCTCAAACAATCCAGTCTTCCCATTATTGACCGCACCAGTAAAAGCCCCCTTCTCATAACCAAACAATTCTGATTCCAGTAAAGCAGCGGGGATCGCCGCACAATTTACTTTTATATAGGCTTTTCCTTTTCTCCGGCTATGATCGTGAATAAAATCTGCGAATACTTCCTTCCCCACTCCTGACTCTCCGGTTAAAATTACCGTAGAATCAACTTTCGCTACTTTCTTTGCGATCGATAAAGCTTTCCTTATTTCTTTGCTTCGCGTGATCATACCTTTTAAGTGTGGATTGATCTCTTCTTCCCCACTCCGTTGGCTGAACTCCTTCAATAGGTTATCCGTAAAAGCTCGAGAAGCATTCAACTCAGACTTCAAATAATTCAGATCACGTAAATCTCTAATATTCGTGACTACGTGAGTAATCTTTCCTTCATCATCCGTAACTGGGCTCCCTGTCGCCAGCACTTCAACACCATTTACATTTTGAACAATGGTAATTGCCCTCTTTTCCTCTAACACCCGGTACGTGACTGAATCGGAGATGATCCCCTCTTTAATGGCATCTTTCAAGTCTCTATATAAAAGCTCGCTTTTTGACACTCCGGTAATGCGTGTATATGCTTCGTTCATTGTCCAGCCAACACCTGTAGCATCCGCAACAAAAATACCATCATAACTCGACTGAATGATGGAATCCAGGAGATTTAATTGCTGGGGTAATGGGCTCTTAGAAGTACTTTCTTTTGCCTGAGCTGAGTTCAGCATATTTCCCCTCCATTATTAGAGTCATATCATAATTATTAGATACAGCTCTTAATATGTCAAAGTTTTCTGTCTATTACTAAAACAAAACGAATGTACCCATGGAAATGAAAATAATATTTGGTGCCCCCCCCAACTGCGGATAAAAAGATAAACCCCAAGTATTTCCACCTCAGGTCATCCATTAAATGGATGATACGCCCATTTTTACTTGCTATATACACATGTGTCCCGTAGATGAATATCTTGATAGGGAATGTTTTTTTAAAAATAGTACACAGAATACAGGGAGGGGTTGGAAACAATGCATCATGGTATGAACGCAAATATGAATGCAAATTCTATGGGGAATATGAACGTTGACCCGAAACATATGGAACATATGTTTCATCTTTGCAAACAGCATATGAATAAAAAAGTGCATATACAAACCGTTTTTGGAGATTCTTTCAAGGGTTTCATCGATCATGTGGATGGTGAGAACGTTCATTTATCGTTAGCCAACCAACATCATGAAAATAATTCAAGACAATGGGGATATGGTTATGGCCCAGGCTACGGATACGGTGGATATGGTTTCCCAGGTTATGGCTATGGGGGATATGGAGGATTCGGTGGTGGTGTTGGAAGGCTTATTCTTCCTTTGACAGCGATTGCTGCGTTATCGGTACTGTAACAAAGAGATTTCCTGAAAAGTTGATGTAGTAAATTGAGAACAGCTCCAAGTGGGGCTGTTTCTTATGCCTTGATTAATACCATATTTATTCAAATAAAATGGATTACTAAATGTACCGATTGGTCAAGAAGCACAGATTAAATCATTCTGTACAATGAATATCAAAATCAAAGTTCAATTTAAATTCTAATCAAGAGATCCATGATCCATGACTAGAAAGAGCCTGATTGATGAGTCAGGCTCTTTCTAGGAGGTTATATACGATTTCCAGAAGGATCCATAGGGCGTTTAGAACCTAGTTCCTCACTAGTTTCCATTCGATAGGATCTTAAAAACAGACAATGTTAATCAACTTACTTTTCTTGGTCAACAATGGATTGATAAATATCATCCAGTGACCACACTCTGCCTTTTTCATCATTATAAACAACATGTTCCCGCTTAAAATGAACGGGCGAGTCTAAACCTGCTGCTGCAGCAATCCGAAATAATCCCTTCCGCATCGTAATGACATAATTCGCTGTTCGCCATTTCTTTTCACCAATAACGAGTCCTTTTTGTAATTCAGGATCAGTTGTGGCTACCCCGACTGGACAAGCATTCGATGAGCATTGGAGAGCCTGGATACAGCCTACCGTAATCATGAATCCTCGTGCTATATTAACCAGAGCAGCTCCCATTGCCAGAGCAATAGCGATTCGATCCGGCGAGACCAGCTTGCCTGAAGCTATGATTTTAACTTGATCACGAACACCGTATTTTTTAAGGTATTATCCACTGGCAACGCAGACCTAATTGGTAAACCAACACTGTCAGCCAACTCTTGGTAGGAAGCACCTGTCCCGCCTTCCCCGCCATCGACGGTAATAAAGTCGGGGCTCTTTCCCGTATCCTTAATATATTTTGCCAATTCTTCAGCTTCATAATTAATGCCAATAACCACTTTCATTCCAACTGGTTTCCCTGAATGTACACGGACGCGTTCGATAAAATCAAATAATGAAGGAAAATCGCTGAATTCACGAAAACGATTCGGACTATCGATCGATTTAAATGGTTCTACCATACGAATTCTTGCAATTTCTTCTGTTACCTTTTCGGCATCAATGTGGCCGCCACGTGTTTTCGCACCTTGGCCTAATTTAACCTCAAATGCTTTCAATTCAGGAATTTCGCTTTTTTCCTTTAAGGCTTCCCAGCTAAAATTACCCTCTTTGTCCCTGACCCCAAACAAACCTGGGCCGATTTGCATGATAATATCAACACCACCCTTTAAATGGTAATCAGAAAGCCGCCTTCTCCAGTATTCATCCAATTTCCTTTCGCAAACCCAAGGCCCTCTGAAAGTGCTGTAATTGCACGGTCGCCCAGGGACCCATAACTCATTGCCGACATACCAATTTGGCCTCTTACGATAAAAGGATCTTTTGCCTTCTCCCCTATCACTATGGCGTCTTCATCCTCAAGCAAATAAACGGGGGATTCATCCTGCTCTAACTTTTCCTTTTTCTGTGTAAATAAAGGCTCTTTTATCAGTAGGTAGCGGTCTATAGTTACTTTCGTTTCTCGGTCCATCTTTAATTCTTCCGTCAACTTTGGAAACATTGAATTCCTAACATAATAACCCTCTTTTTCAAAATCTCTCTGTGACCCATAGCCAAAGACATCACGTTTATATTTTGACTTATTCTTAATATGTTCGTAATCATTTCGGGAAAAAGGTTTCCCTTCTCGATCATTATTAAATAGATACGAACGCATCTCTGGACCAATTTGTTGTAAAAAGTATCTGGCCCTTCCGACTATTGGATAATTACGTAGAATTGGATGCATTTTTTGCGTACGATCAACTGAATATAAATATAATCCAGTTGCAATGAGTATTAGCAAAATGAGAGCACCCGTTACAAAGCCGATGATTGTCATGATATTAGCTACATTCACGATCGATTCCTCCTTAATGTAATCACCCTTAGGATTTCCAAAAGAGTAAGAGGTACCCTCTGCTTTAATTTAAAAACTTGATTTCCTAAGTATTCCATTAAAAATCGACACTACTTTACGTTCTGTAACATATGTTGTAAGGAGTTTTACAAATCATTACTGGAGGTAGAATAATCAGTGTACAGATACTACTGTCAACCTTACCTCAGAACTAATCCATACCCTCAAGTAAATACCGACAATTTCCAACAATCCTTACAGGCTTATCACAAATTGTTCGAGCACGGAAAAATAGTGATTAATCGCCTTATGGCGTCCCCAGAAATGAGACAACAGCTTATGCAAGCTGCCCAAAGAGATGACCAAGAGACAGTCGATCGTGTCATTAAATCAACCGGGATACCTGGAGTTATTGAAACATCTTACACACCAAGCTCAGTAACCTTTACACTTTACGCAGATGCTGACAGCTTTCAAAATTGTTGTACACTAACTATGAATTTAGTTTGGGGATTATTTTAAAAAGCAGTCCGTCGAGTACGAACTGCTTTTTACGTAGCTATCAAAAATGTGACGCATTAATTGCGATAATTATCCCTTTTCCAAAGCACCTATTATTTAACTTAAGGACAAGCCGATAAATTTCTAATTTAATATTGAAGGCGATTAACATATCAAAAAGAAATACATTATCTTCCATTAAGATTAAAACCCATGCTTTTCGGGGAGCCTTTTACTATCAAAACAATAAGAATAGAGGTCATTTAAAAATGAATAATACCAATCGATACCTATCGAGGAGTTTGGTCACAGAGCCCTTTCACGACAAGACTATGCTACAAGAAATATGGGGAGAAAACTGGGGAGCCTCAACTGATATAGGTCGTATAAAAAAAGTACTGATGCATCGGCCCGGCAAAGAAATTCTAAAGCTACATAGTAATGCTCAGCAAATTGAATCCGGAACAGTTTTAGACAGGAATATTAAAGGGACGACTCCGGAGGATTACCAAAATACTGACTTGCCTAACTTAGATTTACTTCAGACTCAGCATGATCAGTTAGCACACGTATTAAGCAATGAAGGGATAGATATTGTCTACCTTAAGGGACAATCAGAGGATTGGCCAGAGAGAATCTTCACAAGAGACTTGGGTATGGTGATTCCTGGTGGTGTAATCCTTTCTCGCCTGGCCCTGTACATCCGACATGGAGAAACATTATTCGCATCTCAAACGTTCAGCCAAGCGGGTCTACCAATGTTAGGCTGCATTCAGGGTGACGGGTTTGCAGAGGGCGGCAGCTTCTCCATGTTAGATGAATCAACAGCCATTATTGGGCGGTCAGAGCGTGTCAACCCAAGCGGCATTGAACAGATCAGGCACATTCTATCCATTCAAAATATTGAACTCATTACTGTCGATTTACCATCGACCATCATTCATCTTGATGAGGCTTTTCTTCTACTGGATCGTCGCAAAGCTCTTATAAATAAGGCTCTTTTACCATTTTGGTTCCTAGATGAGCTGCATAAAAGAAACATTGAACTATTACATGTAGAACCTAAGGATCCGCCTCTATCGATTAACGTTCTACCAATAGCACCTGGTAAAGTTGTATGCCCTAGTTCAGGATTACAAACAAGGAAGCTGCTTGAGTCAAATGGGATAATTGTAATACCTGTAGATATCTCTGAGTTTTACAAGTTAGGCGGCGGGATTCATTGCTTAACCTTACCATTGATACGGGAACCACTGTCTTAAACTCTGCTAATTAAACACCCTGTTTTATTTTTATAGGAATAAACATCTTTCACTTTAAAAATAGGAATCGAATATGCTTTCATTCAGGAGGGAAAACAGTGCATGAGTTAGATTTACACCATATCTTTTCACTTATTCTCATCTTAGTTATGATGGCAGCGGGAATTACCGCTATTGCTAAATTATTTAAACAGCCCTACCCGATTGCACTTGTTATTATTGGTGCAATCATCGGTCTGATAGACATTCCTGTGCTTGCGCCTTTAAAGGATTTTATCACTGAAGGAGAAGTATTTAACTTCGCCATCATCACATTGTTCTTGCCTGCTTTATTAGGGGAAGCCGCATTAAAGCTTCCCTTTTCACACTTAACCGAAAATAAAAAGCCGATTATTGCACTCGCCTTTGGTGGTACCTTTTTATCTTTTATCGTGATTGGCTTTTCTTCCATGTGGCTTTTACAGTTCTCGCTTCCAGCTGCCTTTGTTTTTGCAGCCATCATGAGCGCTACGGATCCCGTAAGTGTTTTATCCATTTTTAAAAATGTCGGCGTGAACAACAGGCTCGCAACTGTTATTGAAGGAGAAAGTTTATTTAATGATGGATTAGCTGTCGTTCTTTTTAATATATCGGCCTTTTCCTTACTCGCTTATACAGAACTTGGGGTCGTTGGCGTCGGGAATGGTGTATGGGAATTTATTAAGGTAGTAGCACTAGGTCTGATCATTGGTGGGGCCCTGGGGTACGTTGTATCGCGGGTAACTCAGTACTTTGATGATTACCCTCTGGAAATTATTTTTAGCATCATTCTTTTTTATGGTGCATTTCTACTGGCTGAAACCGTGCATGCCTCAGGGGTCATTGCTGTTGTAGTTGCAGCACTTATCTTGGGGAATTATGGTGCAAAAATTGGTATGACACCTGCGACAAAGTTAAATATCAGCAACTTTTGGGATGTCGTTACATTACTTGCCAATTCCCTTGTATTCTTAATGGTTGGTCTTGAAATTACCCGAATTGATGTCACGGACAAATGGGGTTATATATTTTTAGCCATTCTGATCGTTCTTATCGCAAGAAGTGTTGCGGTGTACTCAAGCTTATTATTCATCAAGGATTTCCCTGACTCATGGAAGCACATTTTAAATTGGGGTGGGTTAAAAGGATCATTATCGATTGCCCTTGTTCTCAGTCTACCCCGAGATTTTACAGGCCGTGAAGATATTTTAATTTTAGCTTTCAGCGTAGTCTTGTTTTCATTAGTCGGCCAAGGTCTTTCCATCAAACCAGTTATCACCTGGTTAGGTGTCAATAGAGAAGAAAAAGGCTTTGTAGAGTATGAGGAACTTATAGCACGTGTTTACCGATTTAAAAATGCCATTTCAGAAATAACTAAAGTAAGGAAAAATTTGTTCATAACCGAAACGGTCACCAAAGAAATTGTAGATCAGTACGAACAGGAACTTGCTCAACTACACAAAGAAATTGATCAGCTTTTTGAAAAGCATCCTGACCTTAAAGAAAAACAGCAAATCACATTACGGAAGCATGCTTTATATGCCCAGCATGAGGCGATTGAAAGGTTATTAAAAGAAGATATCATATCTAATGAAGTGGCTGAAAAGGAATTAAATGAGATCACAAATAAACTTGTGGAAATCGAGGATGATGACTAATTTGCAGGACGCGTTTTCGTGATTTCATACCTAAAGAGGTTATGGATGTTACGTTGCCTTAAAAGAGAACCCCCTTTCTCACCTAGTAGAGAAAGGGGGATTACACTATATGATTTGGAATGGCGACAGTTCATAGCTACTGAGCCTGTTGTTCAGCACGCATTACTTTGTCTCTCCTCACTACATACCCTGAAATAATGCTAACCGTTATCATGAGTACAAAACCAACAATAGAGCTGAAGAATAACGCTTGAAAAACATGGCTTACAATCCCAGTACCAGTTAGGAACATGAAGCAGCCTGATCCAAATAAGACGGATGTAATAGCTCCGATCTTATTGGCTGATTTCCAAAAGTAACCTAAACTGATAGGAGCAATAATGCCACTTATAATTGCCGATATTCCAAACTGTGTAAGTAATGCTAACGATTCGGGACGATCAATTGACATATAAAGAGATAACAATCCAATAACGATCAGGGACATTTTCGAAACTCGCAATACTTTCCGATCCAGTTGTTTTTCGGAGAGATTTTTATTTTTATAAAGCAATGGAACCACTAACACTTTGTATAAATCGTTGCCAATGCTAGACGTAATACCCAGGTACAAGCTATCTGTAGTTGATAGTATAGCGGAAATGATCCCAGTAACCATTAGCGCTACAATAATAGTAGGAAATGCTTCCATTATATAGGCAGGTATAGCACCATCCGCTGAAACGAGTCCCGGGGTGAGCACGCGTGCAGCTAGTCCGGCAAATACTGAAAAAACGGACAACAGAAATAGGGTTATGCCAGACGATAATGTAAAGGTGCGCAACTCTTCTTCTTTCTCAATCGTTAGCACTTTATTCATCAAATGTGGAAGCAATACAAAAGAAAATAGCAGCCACTGAATACTTAAAATAGCAAAGCCGCTATAAAATGGTCCACCGTCAGAGGTTGGTGCAACTAAACTTTTATCAATTTGACTAAGCTCTGTATGCAAATGACCTAAAACGTTCCACCCACCACCAATTGTCCATAATAAGGAAACGAATAAAAGGACAGATACCACTGACATGATAATGCCCTGAATTCCGTCACTAATGATCTGGGCAAAGGCTCCTCCTAAGCTTACATATAAAATAGTAATTCCTACACCAATTCCAATCCCCCAAATATAGGGAATACCTACAACTGTTTCAAACATTGTAGCTAGCCCGACATTCTGACCTACAATGTAATAAATATTGAACAAGATCAGTAGCGCAACGATTACTTGTAATGTTTTACTCTGGTATCGATCCCCTAGCCACTGTGGCAGTGTAAGACTGCCACCATTCCTTTGACCTTGTCTCCAAAATTTCTTTGTGAACAATAGTAAACCAATCCATGTAACACCAAAGCACCCTAGTGCCCACCATAAAGTGGATACACCATAGGTATAGGCCCATCCAGGTACCCCTAAGAATAGGTTGGCACTTGCAAAGGAAGCTCCAAAACTGACCCCGACAATCCAAGGTTTTACTTTTCCTTTAGCGATTGAGAAACCTTTCATCGACCGACTGTGGACGGCGCCTTTTTTTCCTAGCCAAGTAGTGAGTACAAAATATCCAACTAACAATATACTAATGATCCACAACAACGAATTCGATTCTTCACCCAATGTTTACTTTCCCCTTTCGTTTGGGATAGACTTTATTCCAGATGCTTAATCCCAAAATCCAACAGACTGCTATACTTATCCAGTAAATAGTAAACATATTTACACTCCTTTTACCTGTTGATAAAGGTTCTTATAAGCAAAGCCTGGGTGACTCTCCTTCAAATGGTTCTGTCCTTTACCATATAATTTCTCTCGGTACGTTCCTTCTTCATAATCTGTTTGCACAAGACCACGCTCCTGCAAGATCGGAATCACAAGTTCAACGAAATCTTCAAAACTTCCCGGGGCCAATGTGTAGGCTAAATTGAATCCATCTACTCCAGTCTCTTCCACCCAATACTCTAATTGATCAGCGATTTGTTCAGGTGATCCGACAGCCACCGGGCCTCTCCCTCCGATTCCGACAAAAGTGGCCAGTTCCCGAACCGTCCATTTATGATTCGGATCTGCTTTAGTAAACACTTCCACTGCTGATTGGATCGCATTACTTTCGATATACTCAAGCGTCTGGTCTGGATCATATCCAGAAAAATCAATTCCCGTCCATCCACTTAGAAGTGCCAAAGCTCCTTCATAGCTTACATAACTTTTGATTTCTTCATACTTTTTCTGTGCTTCCTCCTCCGTTTTCCCGACAATTGGTGTGAATACAGTATAAACAATCACATCTTCTGGATTACGCCCATGATTTTTTGTCCTTTCACGTAAGTCTGCCACACCTTTCTTCACGATGTTCGCTGTGGGTCCTGCAGTAAAAACACACTCGGCATGCTTGGCAGCGAATTCTCGTCCACGAGGAGAAGCACCCGCTTGATATAGTACGGGGGTGCGCTGTGGTGAAGGCTCACACAGATGCGCACCAGGCACCTTAAAAAATTCCCCCTCATGATTAATGTCATGAACCTTTGAAGGGTCCGTGTATACCTTTCGTTCTTTATCACGCACTACCGCGTCATCTTCCCAGCTGCCTTCCCACAATTTATAAGTAACATCTAAAAACTCATCCGCAATGTCATATCGCTTGTCATGTGGAATTTGCCCCTCTAGACCAAAGTTTTTCGCTGCACTCTCTAAATAAGAGGAAACAATATTCCAAGCAATTCTGCCTTTTGTAAGATGATCAAGTGTCGAAAATCTTCTCGCCAGCATATAAGGCTGTTCGTATGTCAGAGAATACGTTAAGCCAAACCCTAAATGCTCTGTCGCATTAGCCATAGCAGAAATTAATAGCAAAGGATCATTAGCAGGCGCTTGAACAGCTTGCTCAACAGCTGCATTTTTACTGCCATTGTGAACATCATAGAATCCCAGTACATCAGCCAAGAATATTCCGTCAAACTTTCCCTTTTCTAATAATCTAGCTAGTTCCACCCAGTAATCCAGATCACGATATCTTTCAGACTGATCTTCCGGATGGCTCCAAAGCCCCGGAGATTGGTGTCCCACCGTATTCATGTCAAAAGCATTTAAATAGATTCGTTTTCCCATTGTTATTCCTCCTAAGATCTGATTACAATAAAAAATCCCTTCACTCTAAGAAGAGAGAAGGGACAATATATGTATATAGGGCCTGAATCTCTCTTCTCATCTTCGGAATGTTGCTGCATTCCTCTGAATTTAGCACCGGGTTTATCATACAAACTGGTTGCCGAGGCTTCGTAGGGTCAGTCCCTCCACCTCTCTTGATAAGAAGAAATTTTTCGATTATTTAGTTTACAATAATTTATCATGGAAATGGTTTTCTTGTCAATAACTAATTAACCATAGTGGATTAATAAGGATTTGGATTTGGATTTGGATTTAGATTTTGACTTCGCCACCCATTTTATAGATAGTTTGAAAAAAACATGTGCCTCCTTCGAGTTTATTTAAGTTCTTCAGAAAATATGCAGCATTGTTGACCATATACTAAAATCGTTAATGATAGATAAACACAAAGTATGAGATAATCAATTAATGAACCTACTTTTGACAATGGGGTGAAGACATGGAAAAAATATTTTATGGCACAGATGAAAGTCAATATGGTGAATTGCGGCTTCCTGAAAATGGAGGTCCTTACCCCGTGGCTATAGTTATTCACGGCGGCTTTTGGAAAGAATCGTTCGGACTTGATCTTATGACAGACGCGGCTGAAGATTTGACTGCCCATGGGCTCGCCACCTGGAATATTGAATATCGTCGGGTAGGACAAGCAGGCGGCGCCTGGCCAGGAACGCTGACAGATGCAGCTAAGGCGTGTGATTATCTTGCCTCCCTTGCCGAAACATACCCGTTAGATTTGAATCAGGTAATTACAATCGGCCACTCTGCTGGAGGGCATTTGGCGTTATGGCTTGCTGCGCGTCATCACCTTCCTAAGGATGGTGAACTCAATATAACTAGCAGCCCTCTCCCTATTTCCGGTGCTATTAGTTTAGCAGGGGTTAATGATTTAGAGATGATGTATGGTGTCCACCACTTCAGGGACCAAACCTTTTCCATGGAGCCTAATAATCCTACAGCCGATTTGCTTCAAAGTACTCCTGAAGATCATCCAGAACGTTACCAACAGGCATCCCCTATAGAACTGCTCCCTTTAGGAGTACCACAAGTGTTGGTTCATGGGGCGCTCGATGTAAACGTCCCTATTGGTATTAGTAACCACTACCATCGTCAAGCACAGGAATTTGGCGATCTTGTAAAATTAGTTGAATTACCGGAAGCCGAGCATTTTATGTTAACAGATACCTATACACAGGCATGGACGGAGATTCGTGAAGAAGTCAAAACACTTCTACTAAATATAGGAAGGTGATCTAGATGGGGAAATGTAATATCGATCATTCAATTGGAGATGTCGTGAACAAACTTGAGAGTCAGAAAGAATTTTTACCGAATCATTTAGCTGACGGGACACGTGTTTTTTTGCAAAGAGAACTTCCCCAGGAAACACTAAATGATCTATTCCATCTTTTAAAAAAGTATGACCTTTCGTCTGAAAGTGAACAAAAGGAAAGAAATGAAGCGATCGAAAAAATGATAGCTAGTTAACTAGGGACTGAAGGGGCCTTGTTCCTCTGCTGTTAAGCGAAGGGAGAGGTCCCTCATTTTACTGCGGCCTCCATATTAGCACCCGGCCCAAATAGTTCTCTTCCATTGAACCAAATCGCGGACGTCAAAACCTCCTTAATCAGTAATTGCACATAATCTTGGATAATTGCACGAAATTTTGATTAATTGCACATAATTCCGATTAATTGCACGAAATAGCCTTTTTTTGCACATTTGACCCATCTTTATTTGAACCTCAATCTTACGTTATTATGACGGAGGCTTAGATACCGGACTCTGATCATAAATAATTTGGTAACATTTGTTTATTTCTTCTCGTAGACTAACTGAAGCCCCTTCATCTAATGAGGTCAAACTTCAACAGATTATCCAATTTTTCTTCTATCTTGCACGAAAATTTCAGCCAATCAAGCTGTACCATAACCCGGTGCTATAATCGCGAGATCAATATCAGAGTCTTCCTGATGATCTCCATAAGCTCTTGAACCGAACAAAACGATCTTTTCTATTACTAGAAACTTTTCTGCAATAGTAATGATTTGTTTCGCTAGTTTTATAGGAATCAATCTATACATCAGGCTGGTTGGCTAAAAGATGAACAGGCATGGCTGCAAATGCTGAAAGACCGTAACGAGATTCCCCATACGTACAATGAGGAAGTGGCAAATAGTATATTGGCGAACATTAACGACTAAAAGCACTCTTTAAAGTTTCTTTGGGAGTTCTTGTTTCAATACCTTCAGCCACAGTAACCTCCGGAGTGTTTTCCAGTATATAGTAATTTTAAACCGATGGGGAGTTCCATCAACAATGAGACTATTACTTTGATCTTTAGATAAGGCTTTTTCTAATCTTGTAAGAGCCTGTTCAAGATTCACCATACTTTGGTTAATTCTTCGTTCTAGGTTCTCCATCGATTTATCCTCCTCTTTCAGGGATTGGCTGATGAATGATCATTTTATTTATTATAAGGGACTGATCTGGAAATACCAGATCAGTCCGCGAAATCAAGCAACTATTTTACAAGTTTTCAATGAATAATCGAATGACATCTGCCCCACCAATAACTGTTCCTAATGTACTTCCCAAGTTTGCTAAAACAACCACTAACAGGATACGGGTTACTTTATTACTCCAAAATCCTTTCACACTGTAAACATCTTCCGTAATTTTTTCAAAATCACCTACATTTGGCCGGACAAAATAGGCTTGGACAAAACCCGCAAACCAACCTGAAGCAGTGATCGGATCTAAGGAGGTCAACGGTGCTGCTACAAAGGCAGTAAGAATCGCGAGCGGGTGCCCCAAAGCGATTGCCGTTCCAATAGCTGATAACGTCCCATTCCATAACACCCAACTGATGGTTTGTTGGAGTCCAGCAGACGGATCTGCATTAAAGGTGTAAGCAATAATAGCGATTAACAGAATTGGTATCGTCCAGGCGATGATTTTAGGTGCCCTGGACTTAGGCGGAAGCTTAGTCAATTGCGCTAAATCATGTTCTTTCTTTATTTCTTCTTTAATACCTGGAACGTGTGCAGCCCCCAGTACAGCCACAACCTTTTTTCCAGGCGCCTCCTTGATTTTTTGAGCTAAATATTGATCACGTTCATCAATGAGAGGCCTCTTTAGCTTTGGAAAGGACTCCGTAAATTCATTCAAAACTGAATTGATCGTATCCTGCTTCTTCATTTTTTCTAGTTCCTCTTCGGAAATACTCTCCTTGCTGAAGATACTAGCGATCACCTGGGTTAGAAGAACAGCCTTGCCCTTCAGCCCAAGTCCACGCCAAATTCGAGAAAAAGTGATTTGAATATTCCGGTCAGCTAAAACAAGTTCAGCCCCCGCTTCCTTAGCTGATTCAATCCCCTGAATCATTTCCTGACCTGGCTTAATGCCAAATTGCTTGGCCATACGATTCTGAAAGGAAGAAATGGCAAGGTTCATTAACAGTAAGGTAGACTTCTTTTCTTTAATCACCTTAAATATGTCCATATCTCTCCAGCGATTTCCATCCACGATCGATTGATAGCGCTGTTCGTCGAGCTCTACGCAAACAGAATCCGGCTGTTCTGCTTCGATGACTTCTTTTACTTGCTCCGCGCTGTGTTTCGAGACGTGAGCAGTACCGATAAGTATGAGTTCTTTATCATCTAATTGTATTCTTGTGATATTATCTTCTGACATCAATTATCTTCCTTTTTATAACTGTCTTCACTCTAAAAACCTATGATAATCTTTTCCATTATACAATATTAAATAAAAATATAAAAATAAGATTCGTACACACTGAGTACAGAGAAAAGATGAAAAAAAGGTTAGAATTAAGAAACAAAATCAACCAGGCAATCAGTTATAACTACTCAGAACAAAAGGCAGTAATACAGCATTTCTTTCACAGTAATAAACCTATACCACTTGGGCTATTTTTGAGGTAATAAATATGGGTGAATTCGGTTTTTTCTTACAATGTCTAAATCCAAAACACAAGGATTGAAATTGCAAAGGATTTAAATGTACATACTACCTCTCATAATCAAAAAGGAAGAATTATAGAGGATATAATTTTTCTTATTAAAGATCTTCGAAATGCAGTTGCTCATAATTCTGTGGTTTTTGATTGCCGTTTCAAAAAAGCTAATCCACAAGCAAGATTGAAGGATTATATACATAGTGAAACTGGGATATCTAATATCACCTTTGAACAAATTGTAGATTAATTTATCATTGTAATTTTCTTACTAAAAAAATTAGGTGTATCAAAAAACCGGGGACCAATATCTCCTAAACGAACGCCCCGTAATGATGTGAAGCATATGTTAAAATAAAAGAATCATAGACCAAAGGATCATACCAGACCAGCTTAGGAGTGAACGATCGATGAATAAAAAAGACATAGCCGGCATCCGCAAACAACTAAAAGTGGACAACGACTTATTAAAGATTACTGACATTTTTAACGTATATATCATGAAAGAAACGACGGACATTTACCATCACCAGAGTCAGCCGTTTGAAATGCTCGATCGAGATCAGCAGGAGCTTTTTATGAATAATTTTAAAAAGTTACTGACAGGGCAGTTGGATGAAAAATTATTCGAATTAAAATTCAAGCGCGATGCTGAAAATCACAGTCAGCTCACTTTACATAAAGGGCTGCTAAGCAACGAAGTCGAGGACTGGAAGGAACAAATGCTGAAGATGACAGAAAAAATGATCAACGGCCATCCGTATGAAAAGGATGTCGTCATCACCTTCATCCGCGCCGAATACATGAAACCAATGAAACGCAGTAATGAAGAAGCTGAGGAAAGTGGGCGGGACGCCGTTTATTCGAATCCCTTTATTCTTTGCAGCGCCAACCAAACACAAGAGCCTAAAAAAGAAATAAAATTCGACTATGTCGAGAAAGAGTTCAAGTACAAGATTGAGGTCGACCCGGTCATTGATCTCAAGAACCCGATGACAGGATTTCTATTTCCCGGCATCACTGATGGTACTTCCGATGTGAACCACATTCTCTATGCTGCAGGCAAAGCCAATGAGCCTGACTATCGCTTTATTGAAGACGTTTTAAACGGAGAAGAGATTATGACAGCGAAGGAAGACAAAGCGGTGTTTGAGGAAGTAATCAAGGATGTCGTAGGAGACCAGGTCAACCCCTCCACCCTCGCTTCTGTCTATGGAGAAATCAACCGTACCATTGAAGAAAATGAAGAGGATACAGCACCAAAGCTCGACTATAAGGACGTGGAGCGTGTGTTAAACCAGAGTGGTGAAAAAGTCGATAGCGAAAAAGTTAAAACCGCTTTCCAAAGAGTCACCGACGACGAAACATACGAGCTTAAAGCAAGCAACATCGTCCCCAAATACAAATCAAAATCGATCAAAATCAACACGAAAATAGCCAACATCGCAATCAGCCCCCAGGACCTGCAATACGTGAGGCAAGTCAACTATAAGGGCAAACGTTGTATTATGATTGAGGTGGAAGAGGATGCGGAGGTTGACGGGTTTAAGATGCTTCCGGAAGCTTTTGGAGAGTGAAGGAATGTTTTCTAGAGGGGGCTAAACTGACTAATTCGGGGTTAGTCCCTCCACACAAAAAGTGTCCTCTTTTTTCATAAGAATCGGCATTCCATACGAAGCAGTTTTTAAAGCAGACAGCCGGCCACTTCGGAGACACTACCGCAGATTATTACCTTCAACACCTTCCCCGAGAGCGCTACCACATTATTCAGGACCTGCGTCTATTTGATGGCATCCAGCATTTTCAGATCGACGCCCCCATCCTCTGCTCCGAATTCATCCTCATCCTTGAAGTGAAAACATCAAAGCAAAACTCATATTCGACTTCGAACACAGTCAACTTTTCCGTGAACTGAATGGCAAAAAGGATATTTTCCATGATCCTTTTTTACAAGTTGGACACCAGACCATCCAACTCTCACGTTGGTTGGATCAATTTAACTTTCCTTCCGTTCCTATTGACTCTTTCGCAGTTGTAGCAAACCCGCATACCATAATTAAAACCAATAGTCGCAACGCACAACGGTTAAAAAATAATAGGACCGGTGATGTAAATATGTATTCATAACCAACTTTCGTGTCTCTATCTTTTTCTTTAACGTTTTCTATCCCGTTTAGTAAAAACATTAAAACTAGAAATGAGGAAATTATATTCATCGACAGGTCGATACTATCATTAAAAAAATGGTAAAAAGCTGTAATCAATGTTCCAGTTGCAATAATTATATACTTTCAAAAATCTTCCTCCTTTCTGTTCAACAAATAGGATTACTGCTGTTTAATTCCAATTATTTCAAATACCGATCATTTACAAAATACGTTATTCCAGAAAATGACCCTTTAACAAAGAAAGAGCGCAATCATTATTCCAGATTTGCGCCCTAGTTTGTTGAAATAGCTTTATGACTTATAAAGTTTTTTCCATTTTAATATTTTTTTCTATATATCCTAACTTTTCATATAAACCTCGTGCTATTTTGTTGTGAGCAAAGACGTGAAGTCCTATACTTTTCAATCCGATTTTCTTGGCTAAGACTTCAATTTCTTGCATAGCTTGTTTGCCATAACCTTTATCTTGGTTTCCTTCCCAAATGTTAATGCCATAAATAAACCCTTTTTCATTTGTTATTTGCGCGAGCCAAATCATACCAACTTCTTTGCTTCCATCACGAATTGTAAATAGATTGTTGTTTTCCGTATTCTGTCCTTTGGGCAACAACTTTTCATATTCTTGTGTGGCCTTGCTAATTGCCTCTTGCGGCTCCCAATTACCGGACTTAATTTGTTCGTCTGCAAAGTGTTTAATTGCAAAACTTAAATATTGTTGAAATTCCTCTGAACTCATTTGCTCTAATCTCACCGTCATTTTTCTTTCTCCCCTTCTATTTTTAAAAAAAGATAGAAATCCTTATTAAATTAACCTGATCCTATAATGGAATAACGGTTATGTTTTAGTTAAATAAAATTTCTTTAAATCTTCCTTATTTTAAAGAATTGGCTTATCGAACTTCGATAAGCCAATTCCATACATGTTGTATTATTTTCTTAATGCGATTTTTATATGGGCTAAGTGGTGCTCTTCGTGCCAAGCTAATTTTGCAACTTTTGTTGCAACTGTTATTTTACCGTTTTCCTGGTGAGTAAAAGTTCGATTTAATTGCTCTTCAGTTAAACTATATCCTAAAGATACGATCCGCTCATTTATACCTTCTAGCATTTTAATTGAGCTTTCTATAGGAAGCTTTGTATCCGGTTGAATAGCCCACTTTTCTTGATCAAAAGCTGGTACTGTTGGATTCTCATCTGTTAATGCCAGCTTCAATCTTTGATACATGTTCAACTGAGAATCTGCAATGTGATGAACAAGTTGACGAATTGTCCAGCTACCATCACGATATATTCGGCTTAATTCCTCATCACTCAAGGAATCAACAGTTTCTCTTAATCGAATCGTGTAAGTTTCGATTTCCTTTAGCCATTCCTGAATATTCTCTAATGTTACTTTTTTAGGAACTTGTAATTCTCCAATTGGAAACCTTACATCCATTTTCAATCCCCTTCTCCCTATTTGTGATTTTTTACTTATTTATTATTTCATAATCCTCTTTATATCTCTTAGGCTTGTTCGGCTAATGGATTACGAAATAATGTCCTCGATTGTAAATGAAATATCCATGTGTTTTGGTTTCATTATTGACTTATAGTTATATACGCCCCTTCCTCCAATATAAAAAGAAGTGGACGCATGTCTCTCTGCCAGTTGATCAAGCTGTTCCAACAGGTTTTCATTCTGTTGAAAAGGAATCCCGGTTGATGCTGAAAACAATACCTTCTGAGGCCGCATATGTTCAATAAGCCTTTCAATTGATGACAATTTAGGGGAGGCTCCAACTCTTGTTGTTCGCCATCCCTTCACCTGCAATTGAAGTAATAATATTTGCAGAGGGATTTCGTGCAATTCACCAGGCAGGCAAAAACCAAGAGCGTGTGGTGCTTTCAAGTTATGTTTGAAGTTTCGGCTTAATTGCGTGAGAAAATCTTTAACGACCAGGCTGGATACTGTTTCCTGGCTTTCATCCCACTCACCGTTCTCCCACAACACACCAATTTCCTCAAGAAAAGGTTGTACAGTGTTTTGTAAAAATAAATCAAGACCATATTGATGATGAGATTGCTGCAACAAAGACTCCAATCCTTTTTCATCGTATATGGTTCCTTTCTCAATCATCTTCTTAACATTAGGACTCTTCTCCACTGATCTCAATGTATAGGTTGAGTTTTTTTCGGCTACGACACTATGAATAGCTTGCTTCATGGATTTCCCCTGATCCCTCAATGCTTTTAATTCTTTTAAAGTTGAAAGATCTTCAAATGTATAAAGACGATACCCGTTGTCTAACCTTTGCGGTTGTATAACGTGATATCGATTTTCCCATTTACGAATAAGCTGCTCGGAAAGACCCGTCAATCCAGCAACTTCTTTAATATAATAATATCGCCTTTGTAATTCCTCCATCATATCCGCCCTCTAAAATTGTATTCTAACAATAGTATAACATTGTACAAGTATAAATAGTATTGTATAATGTTTCTTAATAACAAAATTTCTACCAACAAAGGGGTAATATTACCACAATGATGTTGGTTGAATTCATCCTATCAGTAGCAGCCAAACGTTTTAAGGTTTATGGCTCATCATCCTGGGATAAAATAGATATTAAACGAGCAGCGGAAATATGGAGTTATTCCAAGCCATTCGACTATGTATAAATCGTTCAGGAGGAGATCGTTATGGACACCAAGCAAAGGCGAGCGGACTTTTATTATTGTGAAAAGATAATAAAAAGACATTCCAAAAGCTTTTATTATGCTTTTTCAAAACTCCCCACTGAAAAAGCAAATGCCGTATATGCAATATATGCCTTTTGCAGAACCGCAGACGATTGTGTAGATGGCAATCAGTCACCCATGGAAAAGCGTCAGGCACTAAAACAATTAAAAAAAGAGCTGGATTTATTCGAGGATCATGCGGAATTGGATAAACCACTATGGCGCGCACTCAGACATGTGTTTAATAAGTATGATATGGATATCAAGCCTTTTAACGACCAGTTAACGGGACAATCCATGGATGTAGATTTTAATATCCCGAAAACAATGCAAGAACTGGAAACATACAGTTATTACGTAGCTGGTTCTGTCGGTTTGATGCTTCTGCCTGTCATTGCTTCGGAATCTTCTGCTGATCTGCATTCATCAGCAACAGATCTTGGCGTCGCCATGCAAATAACGAATATCCTGCGTGATATTGGAGAAGATCTTCATGAGAAAAACCGTATCTACCTTCCAAAGGATGAATTAAGCCATTTTCAATATACACAAAATGATTTACATAAAGGTATCATCAATGTAAACTTCATAAATCTATGGGAAAAAATGGCGGTACGTGCTGAATCTCTATATAGTAATTTCTTACTCAACATTAGCCATTTCGACGCTGACAGCCGTCTACCCGTTTACTTATCTGCCCAAGTATACAGAGGAATACTAGATGCTGTGCGAAAAAATGACTACCAGTGTTTATCCAAACGGAACTTTGTTAGCAAAGATAAAATGGCAGAATTAAAGCTGCTATCAGCTGCTGCCCTAGATTTGCAGAAAGGTAGTGTGTTAAATGTTGAAAAATAAAAGTGTACTGATCGTCGGAGGCGGACTCGGAGGCCTTTCTGCTGCCATTTCACTAGCCCAAAAGGGATATGATGTCTCTCTATATGAAAAAAACGATCACATAGGGGGAAAATTAAACCGGCTGGAGCAGGATGGTTTCGGTTTTGACCTTGGTCCATCCATTCTTACGATGCCGAAGGTCTTTGAAAAATTCTTTACCGCCAGTGGGAAAAAAATGGAGGACTATGTCCCGCTTGAAAAGCTGGATCATCAATGGCGCTCCTTTTTCCCTAATGGCAATGTAATTGATTTATATCAAGATTTAGAAGAGATGCAAGCGAAGAACCCAACCCTGAAAAAAAAGGATATGCGTCAGTATCGAAAACTACTTACATATTCAAAAAAACTTTATGATATGACTGAGAAAACTTACTTTCAGCATGGTGTTGATAACACGAAAGGAATCATCCAATATTCAGGTGCGCTAAGTGCTTTGAGGAACTTTGATTTATTTTCCACAGTGCATCAGGCCATTGATAAACGAATAAGTAATAAGCAATTGAGAGACATGCTCTCCTATTTTATTAAATACGTTGGTTCTTCCCCTTACGATGCACCAGCCGTATTGAATATGATGATTTACATGCAGCATGCCCAGGGCGTATGGTATGTGCCCGGGGGATGCATTTACTCGCCAAAGGCCTGGTACAGCTGGCTGAAGAAATCGGTGTTACATTTCATACAGGAAAGAAAATTGTCCGACTTGAAAAAAAGAAAGGCGAAGTTACCGGCGCTCTTTTGGAAGATGGGACAGTACGAACCGCAGATTATTATATTGCTAATATGGAAGTCATACCAGCTTATGAGCAATTACTCCAGGAAAATAAGCGTTATGTAAAAAAATTAAAAAAGAAATTCGAGCCCTCCAGTTCCGGCCTTGTTATGCATTTGGGAGTGAAAAAAAGTTATCCACAGCTCAACCATCACAATTTCTTCTTCGCAAAAAATATGAAGAAGCAAATGGATAAAATATTCCATCGTCACCAACTGCCCGATGATCCAGTTATTTATTTGGTGAATGTTAATAAAACAGATCCGGCACAGGCACCTGCAGGATATGAGAATTTAAAAGTACTACCCCACATCCCCTATATCAAGGATAAACCTTTAACCCAGCAAGAATATGATCAA
This sequence comes from Halobacillus amylolyticus, assembly GCF_022921115.1. Taxonomy (NCBI): domain Bacteria; kingdom Bacillati; phylum Bacillota; class Bacilli; order Caryophanales; family Bacillaceae; genus Halobacillus; species Halobacillus amylolyticus. Next base: position 2,047,703 of record NZ_CP095075.1, read on the forward strand.
TTCGCAGAGCGCGTACTCATCAAATTGGAAAAAATGGGGCTGGATGATTTACGGGATAACATTGTGACGAAGGATATATGGACACCAGAAGATATTAAACGTGTCTATGGTTCTGACCACGGTTCCATTTACGGGACATTATCAGATCGAAAGAAAAATAAAGGCTTTAAGCATCCGAAGCAGAGTGAACGCTATAACAATCTGTATTTTGTCGGTGGAACTGTAAACCCGGGGGGAGGAATGCCAATGGTTACATTAAGCGGTCAGCAGGTAGGAGATAAAATTGCTGAGAGGGATACGCACCATGGCAGACAATGACGGTTCAAGTTTAAAGGTATTACTAGAAAGGCAGCGAGAGGACTTACGTACCAGCGCCATTCCTTCGGTAGACCTTCGAAAGAAAAAGCTTTTGCAACTAAAAACCATTCTTATAGAACATGAAGCAGCATTTATTCAAGCTCTCTATTCAGATATGCGAAGACCGGCATTCGAAGCTTTTTCTTTTGAAATCGCAGTCTTATTGAATGAAATTGATTATGTATGCAAGTATTTAGAAAAATGGGCCCGACCCGTCCGCTCCCGTCATATAAAATTCGGATACGTGGAAGCGATCCAAAAGATGAGGAACCCATACGGCAGTGTATTGATCATCAGCTCGTGGAATTATCCGCTCCAGCTCGCACTCATGCCTGCTATCAGTGCGATAGCGGGCGGAAACCGCTGTGTGATCAAACCATCGGAACATGCACCGGCAACAAGTGAACTGCTGGAAAAGACGATCAATCAAGTTTTTTCTCCCGAACAGCTGGTGGTAGTTACTGGGGATGCACATACCGCCAAGTTCTTGACTTCCTCACCTTTTGATCTGATTTTTTTTACAGGCAGCCAGCAGACAGGAAAAGCCGTAGCACAGCAGGCCGCCCATCAACTCACACCGGTGATACTGGAACTCGGCGGAAAAAATCCCTGTATCATAGATGAGACAGGCTTTTCAAAAGCGGCAATCCAGGAAATCGTCTGGGGTAAATTTCTTAACGCGGGGCAAACCTGTATTGCGCCGGACACACTTTTTGTCCATGAATCTATTTATGAACAAACATTATCTGAAATTTCTGCGACGCTTTCAACTTTCTATGGAGACCAAGCTGAGGCCAGCAATGATTATGGGAGGATTTGTAACGATGCCCATTTTCAAAAAGTGGTTCATTTCATGGAACAAGGCGATGTATGGCATGGTGGTGCATATGATGAAGGTGATTTGTTCATTGAACCAACAGTGGTTACAGACATGAAGCCAGGAAGTTCCATTCTGCAGGAAGAGATTTTTGGGCCGGTCCTTCCTGTCATCCCATATACAGACTTTACTACATTATTATCAAAGCAGATTATTCAACGTGATGCTCTTACGGGGTATATCTTTAGTAAAAACAAGCATCATATCCGTTTATTCAAGCAACACATGCAATCACCAACGACCAGTGTCAATCAAGTGATCCATCACGCCGCAAGTCCTCATGTCGCTTTTGGCGGTGTTGGGCGAAGCGGATACGGCGCCTACCATGGCAAAGCGGGTTTTTTAGCCTTCAGTTATGACAAGACAGATTATAAAGCACACCATTACATGCATGTTCAAGACAAATTCCCGCCGTATACGGATAGAAATATGAATATAGTAAAGAAGTTTAGAAAGTGGCTGTTGTAAACATTGCACTCGTTGTGACAGGGAAAGGAAATAAAGAGTTGATTTAGGAGAATTGCCATGCCGATTGTTTCATTGCCCGTCATTTGGATTATTTTCATTGATATTATTGCATGGACATTTTTTCATCTGTTCATTTCTGCGATTTGTATGCGACTGCCTTTAGCATTCTTTCTGAAAGATCGCCTCTTGTTTCAAGTTTTCTCTTGGGAAAAATCAGGAGAGTTGTGGCAACGATTATTTCGGGTGAAAACATGGAAAGGTTTTCTTATAGATGGCACGATTTTTCTTAAAAAAGGGTACAGTAAAAAGGGATTGCATGGCACCCGATTAAATGACTTAAAAATTTTTGCTGCGGAAACAAAACGCGCGGAGTTGACACATTGGCTCTCCATTCTGCCCGCTCCGTTGTTTTTCTTATGGAACCCGTTATGGGCGGGCTGGGTGATGATCTTATATGCCTTTTTATTCAACCTGCCCATTATTATTGTTCAGCGCTACAATCGCGGACGTATTGCTGCGATCACAGCATGAGTTCTCCTGAACAACGGGGTTACCTTGGGGTATAGAGCAGTATTTTTATCCGTAACCAAATTCACCGCAAATGAACAAATAAGTTGGAAATGAGGGAAGTTAGATGAGAAAGAAGGTCATAGTTGTTGGTGCGGGTGTTGCAGGTCTTGCCAGTGCCATAAGACTGCAGCACGCCGGCTACCAGGTAGAACTATATGAAAAAGAGTCAAAGCCTGGAGGAAAGATGAATCAAATTGAAATAGATGGCTACAAATTTGATTTGGGACCAAGTATCGTCATGATGCCAGAATTGTATCGGGAAATATTTGAACTGTGCGGCCGCAATCCTGACGATTATATTCCCATGGAAAAATTGGACCCGATTTACCGGGCTTACTTCAGTGATATGCCCGACAATCCTTTTGATATCTCTTCAGACCTTACCGAATTAACGAAGACGATTGAATCCATCAGTGAAGAAGATACCGAGGGATTTTTTAAATATCTGCATGAAATTTACAAACGCTTTATCGTTGCAAAGCATGATATCCTCCAAAGACCGTTTCGAAAACAAACTGACTTTTACAACCTGCCCATGTTGAAGAAGGCCATGAAGCTGAAAACATTCGACACTGCGGATCAATTTATCGGTAAATATATAAAGAACGAGCGACTGAAGCAGTTAATTAGTTTTCAAACGTTGTACATAGGAATTTCTCCCATAAAAAGCCCGTCTTTTTATACGATGATTCCCATGATTCAATTTTTATATGGGGTATGGTTTATTAAAGGCGGTATGTACACAATGGCATTAGCTATGGAAAGACTTTTTAAAGAACTTGGGGGAACGGTTTACTATAACAAGAATGTCCAGGAAATATGTGTTGAAAATCATAAAGCGACCGGCATTATGGTAGATGATCAGAAAGCTCCTGCAGATTTAGTAGTCTGCAATGCAGATTTTCCATATGCCATGAAAAACCTCGTCAAGGACCCGTCGGCCAAAGGGAAATATACAGACCGAAAGATTGACCGCATGAAATACTCCTGTTCTTGCTTTCTATTATATCTGGGCATGGATAGGAAATATGAAGAAGTTGAGCGTGTTCACAATTTTATTTTCAATGAAAAGCTGGATCAAAATTTGCAGGATATTTTTGATGGAAAGAAACTGACGAATGCCTCTTTTTATGTGTATATAGCATCGAAAATGGATCCTTCCCTGGCACCCGAGGGAAAAGACGGATTGTATATCCTTATGCCTGTCTCCAATGTAGCTTCTGCGAATTATGAATGGAATCAGGAAACGATTCAATATTACCGCAGCTACATTTTAAACGAACTTAAGAAAATAAAGGGTTTTGAAAATATTGATCATGAGATTGTGACCGAAACTTGCATAACACCACTGGACTTTGAATCAAAATTCAATGCCTATAATGGTGCCAGTTTTGGTTTACAGCCAACCCTTTCTCAAAGTAACCACATGCGTCCGCAAAGTAAGGCGACGCATTGTGACAACCTGTATTTCACCGGAAGCAGCACACATCCAGGTGCTGGTGTTCCCATTGTGCTATTGTCCGCCAAGATCACCACACAGGAACTCATAAAAGACGACCAAGGTATTTTATTTGGCTAAAGGAATGCCAACAAGGAAGGGAAATTATTATTCAGCGTATCGCGGCTATGATGAAGGAGGTATATTAAATGACAGCTGTAGAGGTAGTTAATCTTGTTATCGGTTTGCTTGCCGTTTTGATTGCCATTCTGATGTTCTGGTCTTTGCCAGTTCCAGATTTCTCCTCCAGTGATCATGCCAGTCTTCCGTTTCTATCCATCATTATTCCTGCCAGAAATGAAAGCAGCCGGATCGCACCATTATTGCAATCATTGCAGGAACAAAAATTCCAATCATTTGAGATTTTGGTTGTGGACGATAATTCCTCTGACAATACAGCCGCTGTCGCGAAAGCTTATGGTACAAAGGTTATACAAAATAAAACAAATGATTTGGAATCGGGAGCCGGAAAATCATTGGCATGCTGGTACGGGGCTAAGCACGCAAAAGGGAAATGGCTCTTGTTTTTAGATGCAGACACTTATTTCACCAATGCGGACAGCATGAAACATTTGCTGCTTTACTACCAGCAAAAAGGAGCCAAGGGTATTGTATCATTACAGCCATTTCATACAGTTCATCGCTTGTATGAAAATTTCTCCGCAATATTTAATATTATTGTCGTTGTGGGAATGAATACATTTACATTTTGGAGATACCGGTTTACAACCGCTGGCTCATTCGGCCCGTGCATTTTATGTAACAGAGACGATTACTTTTTGTCGGGTGGCCATAAAAAGATCCAAGGAGCAATTATGGATGACCTGGCATTGGGACAGGCATTTCTCGACAAAAATCTTCCGGTTTATTGCTTAGGCGGCAAAGGAGTCATATCTTTCCGCATGTACCCGGAAGGATTAAAAAGCCTTGTCGAAGGCTGGTGTAAAAGCTTTGCTGTGGGTTCAAAGTCTACACATCCAGTCGTTATGTTGATGACCATCATCTGGATTTCCGGAAGTTTTATCATTACAGGAGCACTGTTCTCTTCCATTACTGCCCTAAACCCTACCGCCATAATTTTCAGTGGCCTATTGTATATTCTTTATGCTTTTCAAACTGCATGGTTTGCCCGAAGGTGCGGTGATTTCAGGTGGTTTATTTTCCCTTTCCATCCGGTTTTGTTTTTATTTTTCACAGGAATTTATTTATATTCCTTATTCCGAGTAAATATCCTACATTCTGTAAAATGGAAGGATCGCAAAATAAATGTCTAAAAGGACGTGGTATTCGGTTAGGAGGGAAGCAATATGGACACTGTTCTTTTCACCTTTCTTACAATTGCTTATACAATCCTTTTAGTGCTAGCAATAAAAGTGCTTAGAAATTATAAAGTTCTCAGTACATTACTATTACTGCCTGTTATCGTTGGTCTTATCTATGAAAACGGGATTATTTCAACTGGCCGCTTTATAGGAAAAGGTCCTCTCTTAGAAGGTTTAAACCTCGCTAGGTTTTGGATACATGCTTTTTTCACACCACTCCTAGTCCTGTATGCTTGGAAAACGCTTGAACAAGCAGAGGTTCAGTGGGCGAGTAAAAACTGGGTAAGGATTTTTGCTTTACTTTTAACAGCTTCGCTTATATTAATGGAGTTATTTACTGTAGTAATTGGCCTCAATATAGAAGCAAGTATAGAATACGGAGTTTTAAGCTACAGTAGCAACGAACCTTCAAGTGGTCCGCCCATCATGGTACTGATTGTTTCAGTAGTGCTGCTAGTCTCTTCCCTGATCATTTGGCGCCGACAAGAATGGATATGGTTTTTCATTGGTTCGCTTTTGATGATCGTAGGAAGTGCTATCCAGCTGCCAGTAGATAGTGGTGCCATTACAAACTTCTTTGAACTGATACTAATAAGCTCTTTGCTTGGCACGGCTTACTTTCAACGAAAAGTTCATAAACCTATTAAAGGAGGTTAACGTATGCGATTATGGCATGAGACACTCATCCCCTACTTACCTAGACAGCAGCTCCTCGGGCAACACCGCGAATGCTGTGCGCTCAGAGGAAAAGGTTGGGGAAAAGGACATTCAACGGTGAATTACGTTTTTAAATACAGTCCCTATTACCTTTATTTGTATCATATGAAAGTCATGGAAGAAATGAGGAACAGAGGGTACAATTGTGACCCCCTTTGGTATGATATGTTTTACCGCGGCAAACAATGTAACCCCTATAGCAATGACCAACTTGGTGTTTTCAATTCATCTGCACCTGGTTCCGAACTAACGATTTACCCGGAGCATGAACAAACTTATCTGGACGAATGTCTTTCAAACCTCAAAGATAAAGGGATACAACTGAACCTAAATAAAACAAAAACCCCTTAACGAAACACAATCCAACATCGTTTGCGATACCGCGATGTTGGACTGCTTATTTTCCAGAAGAGTTTATGATCACTGTTTAAACAATTCCTCAAGCTTCTTACGCCTATACCTGAAGATTTTCATTCAGCTTCTTCGACATTTACCCGGTGTACTAACCGTCCAAGAATGGCATAAGGAAATGCATAATGAACAATATCCGTCATTTCTACGCCCTTTTCAAGTTTTTTAAAATGATGTTGATGATACCAAAACCGGTATGGACCAAAACGTTGTTCATCAACAAAGTACTTGCCCTCCACCATGTGAGTGATCTCCGTCACCCAACTTAAACTCCAAGTAAGGGCTTTAAACGATAAGTCGCAAGCATCCCAGGATACATGTGCTCAGGAAGGTGTCCAGTAACTTCAAACTTCATCCAAGGGGGTGTGATACTTGATAGATTTCCTGCATTTGAAAAAAACGACCATGCCTCACTTGCCGTAATGGAAAGTTGCTGTGTTGTTTCCATCATATATATTCTCAATTGCTCTCACCTCTTATAAGGTTTTCCACTTCGAAATAAAAGTTAATCATAGTTAGGCTGTTAACTGAAAAAGGCATGTTTACAAAGTCTTAATTCTTTTAACTTCCGTTGTAAGGAAAACACTTTTAACAAGGCCCCATACATATGTACTTAGTGAAGGTCCCAAGGCAAAAGTAACCTCCTTATTTTTCTATCGTAAAAGAAGCCAACCATTTTTCAGGTTGACTTCTTTTAACCAAATGCTGTTTACTTTTTATTGGTAAAGTCGTCCCTCATAACTTTATCTTCAGTGGTATTTAACCTTTGTTGTTCTTCTTTTTCATAATATTTAGAGGAAGGCTGATATAGTTCATTTACATTCGTTTCAAACTTTTTTCGTCTGTTCTTGGCCATATAAACCCTCCTATCTTTAGGTCAGATTCTTCTTCCCTGCTTAGAACCACAGTTAACGTTGAATGCTCAACCACTTGTTTCTTATTTTGTTTATCGCTAAGCCAAATTATTCATCTCCTGTGGCATGGAAAGATTGTTAATTATGGTAGGGAGAGTAGCGCCAATTCAGCCTGAAGCACTTGTTGTTAAATCTCCATTACGTTAATATTTGGCTAAACAATTCATGAACTCTAAAATCCATACACAACAACATATACATTCTGTTCGATCATAGTGCCTACTGAATTAAACTTTATTGGAAAAATAAGTATTTACTCTTATACGTTGTGCAAAATAAGCTTGTATTTTAATATCCATCTAGGATAAGTATTATGCAATTAGCTTTACACGAATTACACGACTTAGCAGAATTAACTATGGGCTGCTACAACACCATAGGTTGTATGGCGGGTTTTATTCAAAAAGCGCAGGATCCAGAGTTAAAAGATATGCTTACACGTCCATTTCCTTTACACGTGGAAGATTATAACTTAAAGGTTGAATACAAAGTGACCAAACACCAAACGTTGACAAATTCCAGCCGGATCAACAAATGAGAAACCTCCCTAACTTTACAACGGGAACCGTACCTCTTCAGCCAGGTCAACCAAGAACAGCATTACAAACTCATAATAACAGAGAGATGGCTACAGCTTATCTACTAAACCAAAAAGGATCTGCAAAAAACTATGCCTCGGCTGCCGTTGAGTGTGCAAACCCTGATTTACGCCATTTTTTAGAGAAAGCATTTATGAATAGTAACCGTCATGCCTATGAAACATGGCAGTATATGGTTCGAAAGGGATACTATCCATTATCGCCAGCACCTCAAGAAAGCATTCAGGATATGGCCGGACTTTTCACCCCAGTTCCCATGCAATAGCAGAAAACAATCCCGGCACCTTTAAAGATGTCGGGCATTATTTTCCTAAAAATTTAATTTGAGTCTTTACGTGAAATACTCTAACCTTGCATAAGGAAAATACTTATCAATATATCCACCTAGTGTATCTTTCATATCTTCCTGCTCCTCATTCTGATAAACGTATTTTCCAATCCCATATCGGCCCCACTTCCACTTTCTTTTAGACTCCTCAAGTTCGAGCTTACTCATGGGATAGTTTTTTTCAATTACACGCTTAGCTGGTTTAGTAAAACGATGCTGAATGAGTTCAAAAGTTAAATCCCTTACGGCGTGAGAAGGGAGAGCCTTCTTTAAATGTTTAAACATTTCCTCATATCCATCCTTCCACCCTTCATGCAGGTAAATGGGCGCAACGATGAATCCCAAAGGATAACCTGCTTCAGCTATCTTTACAGCAGCTTTTATTCTGTCCTTGAGCTTTGACGTTCCAGGTTCAAAATACTTGATAACATAATCATCATTAATACTAAAACGAAACCGTGTTCGACCATTGTGCTTCGCATCAAGTAAATGGTCAACATGTTCGAATTTGGTCACGAAACGAAGCTTTCCATATTCAGACTTCCCAAAATACTCAATCGCATCTTTCAATGTATGGGTTAGATGATCTACTCCTACAATATCTGATGTACATGAAGCTTCAAAACGCGTGGGCTCCGGCGCCCGTTCTTTCATGTATTCCTCTGCTGCAGCAAAAATCTCATCCGTATTTACATATGTCCGTATATATGGCTTGCTTCCCATCGTCGTTTGTAAATAACAATAATGACAGTGGCCCATACACCCTGTTGCAAAAGGGATCGCATATTCTGCAGAAGGCTTCGAAGTATCAAATTTTAACGTTTTGCGGACACCGACGACGAGGGTAGACTTGGCAACACGATATTTTTGAAAATCGTTCTCCCCAGGTAAATTCCTAATCTGATTGTGGGAAGTGGTACGTCTAATTTCGATGCCCATACCTTCAAACTTCTTAATAAGTTCCCTGCCCTTTGCATACTCTAGTGCCCGAGGCTCTACGTAAACAAGCTGAGGTACGAAAGGCTTAACCATAAAAGCCCTCCCCTTCAGCTCCAAAAGCTTCCCTGTAGGCTTGCTCAGCATGATCTTCTGTCTTATAAACAGCCACTTCATCTGTTAAAGGATAATATGTTTCGTATACAAATAAGGATAGCTCCCCAGGGTTTTCTGGGTTTTGAACAACTGCTGCTTCTTGTACATTCGCCACGTTTTGGGCATGAGGATTTCGAATAATGACATAAACAATTTCTCCAGCGTTAAACGTTTCGTGTATATCCATAATTCCACCTAACCTTTTTCAGTTTTTCGTTATAGGGATGATAGAAAGCCTCCTCTTTCGAAGTAAAAAAGAAGAGGCTTCTGTATTCATTGATAATTTTTATGATATTCTGCAGTTGAGTGGACTATATGAATGATCATCATAACCCAGGCCACTTCTGAAAGGATAAGCCCCAGGTAGAACGTTAACCATGGGATCGAGAGTACTGCAGGTGCCTCAACGAATAACGCCTGAAAATAGTAAACCCACATGCCCACAAGCAGAATGGTTTGAGCAACAGCAAGTGTCATTCTCTTCAGGTTCATAAACATGAAAGGAGCCACTGTTGCCAATAACAGAAAAATAAGCACGATATCCATCGAAACCACCTCTTTAAGAGTGTCCCCTTATAGGCGTATTTCTATTATAAAACGGACACATTGAGGTTTAGCTTATAAACGAAAGAGTGTATTTTTTCGGGTGTACCTTAGGATCTTTCAGACAAGGAAAACATAAGAGATTAGAAAGAATATTCATGCTTACGAAAAAAGTAATTAAAGAAATGAATCAAATACTTAGGTAATATGTGAAAATCAATGCCTGCGAACACATTTGATTAAACATACCGAGGGCCAAAGTATTAAAGCTACGTTGTAAAAGATCTAACAGGAAAAAGGAGCATGCTACAAAAGTTGCCGAAATAATAAAAATTTTGAGTGAGAAAGCTGTGGAAGGGTAATCGACTCGTGGGTTAAGTAGTACTTGAGAATTCCAATAGCCAACTAATCTCGGCCGATCTTGGTTAGAGAATGGGAACTTAAACTTCTGATATACACCCATATCATTTTTTGCATACCCTACTGATGTACTTTGTATAGGAGGGTTTAAATGTTTATCATGTAAAAGAATTCAATGTGGAGCCAAAGTTTCTCGCCCTGATCCTGAGTATGCCAAAACTACAGGAAGTTTTGGGAGGGCAGTGGGGAGAAATATCGGTTATGATGCAATGCCTCATGCAAGGGTTAATGTTCGAAGTAATTAAAATATCGCGACCTACTTTTGGACATTGGGACGGAGGAAATTGCTCATGTGGAGATCCTTTCCACGTTAACCGCTCGCTTATTAGACGGTACTTCTCTAGAAGCACTGGAAGCACAGGAGAACGCCTATAAAACTGCCCCAGCGATAGCGGCTGTTCTTGGAGGGATGAACCCGCAACATGCTACCTTGTCAGGGCTTGGAACGATGCCATCTGACAGTGATGGTAATCGTTGGACAGCAGATTATATCATTTCAAGTGCAACCTCTTGGCGGATTTCAGGGCTAACCTAAATGCTGAGTCACAAGGACGCCTTCAAGTAGTCGCCTTTATACTATTTCAGATGATCCATTAGTCAAAGATACATTAAGCTTTCTTTTAGCTCGTGATACAGCGCATCAAAACCAATGGATAGAAGCCATTAATGAACTTGAACAGCAAGCTCAGGATGTTGTTGTTCCTACAACCTTTCCACGTGAAAAGGAATTACAGGCTGTATCGTATGATTTTTACAACACATCCAGAGGTCAAGAAGATGCTGCTGGACCTTGGGCACAAGGGGTTGCGCCAGATGGAGGGGCTCATTTAATTACGTGCCTTAACCTGTGCCTTATGGAAATAAAGCCAAGTTATCTCCTGCTCCAAAAGACGTTTACGATACTCCACCTTCCTACTAAGGGACAAGTGAAAAAGACATCCCAAATTTCTGCAGTATGATATTGATTTAAAGATCATTACGAACTATGCACTTTTGTTGATAGATATAAGGGATCCTACATGTTAATCAGGACTCACATGTAGGATCCCCTGCTTTTTCATGCAAAATTAATACTAAATCCTAAATTAATAACCAGCATCTAACATAATAATTTTGACATGAATAAAACCTATTAAGAGGAGGTGAACACAACCTTATGTTTGCTTTTCTTCAGCTTTCTGTTTCTCTTGTTCTGCTTCTAGCTTCTCTTCAGCTGCCTCTTGTTTCTCTTCCTTGGCCTCCTTCTTCTCTTCTTCAGATTTCTTAATCTTTTCATAACGCTGACGCTGACGGTAGCCATAAGTAGAAGCCAGAACAACCTCTTCATTTTCAAGAGCAGATCCCAGCGCACCAATGATGGTGGAGACACTTGTTGCAGTCCAAGCAATGTAGAAATAGTTGATATATCCTATACTTCCGGATAACTGAGATTCCAGCATACCCATTGGAATTAGTACGATGACGGCTACAGAAAACAGGAAGAATAATATGAAGTAATACATGGTTACCGTGAATAATAGCGTGAAAAAAGTAGCAGCATTGTATAACTTTCTTATATAATCGTTTCCTCCGTCGTTCCTTTTTTCCCATAACTGGTGTGCCAGAATGATCCAAATGACCATGGCCAATATGCAAATGATCGAAAGCATGAACATACGCCATGTGCTGTAACTATTACTGAGCTTCCATAACGTCGGAAAAACAAGAGCGTATGAACCAGTCGTAAAGGCAATAATGATGACCTTCATAAAAGCTGGAAACATAGACCACGGGCGGTTGGCACGCACCATTCCTGTCAAAATTCGTAAAGCACCGCTCATACGTGACTTTATAGTGAACCGAACATCGATCTTCGATTCATTCTCTTCCGGTGTTTCCCGTTGAATAGGAGACAGCATCTCAAATCCACGTTTTCCGACTAATCTGGTAGATTTTTTATTTTTCAACTCTTCGTGGGCGTCATCGTCTTTAGCCTGGATTCGCTGTTCTGCCTGCTCTCGGTCCTCATCTGAAACTCCATAGTACATCTCATTCACTAATTGTAAAATCGATTCACGTATTCGTTTGTACATGGCAGTAGACCCAAGGCCCGGAAGACTGATTAAGGCTACATTCTCCTCTTCAAATGCTTCGGCGACAATTGGCTTCTTCCCTTTGAATAACGGTAAGTCGGTTAGGCCTATCGCAAAATCCCATTCCTCCTTACTCTTTTTATCTAAAGTGGCTCCTATTACTTCTGATGAATTTCCCGTTCCTCCAGTAAGCGGGTCCTCTATATGTTCCAGATTCCACTCGTATTTTTCATCTACATAGTATTTAAGTAAATCGGGCAGTTCATTTTTTAAACTTTTTACTAATGAATTCGGATACCCCGGGGCTGTAATTAATCCAAGTGTTTTGGTTGATTGGCTCATCTCCCTTTACCTCTCCTATAGCTATCAATTTGTTCATTACTATATAACCATCATTTATTTTACCTAAACGTGGAGAGGAACAAGGTTGTACTACATACGGGCTTAAAGAGCCGGCCCTTTATGAATGAAGATATGTATGCCGAAAAGGCAAAAGGAACAGGAATCTACGGAATGTAGGTTTAATCCATACAGCCTTGGTTTCATAGCGCAAAATGACAGTAGGGATTGCCAAAAAGTGCTCTTTGATTTTCGATAAATCCCTAGTACCGTCGCCCAAACAAATTTATTTATCCATCAATTCCTCTAAGATGGTTTTAACAGAAGAGGCAGTTCGAATTTCCTTTTTTGTGAAGCCAGTCAAGTTAACCGCCTGTATAGCCATTTCTGTTGAGATACCACTTAAGCGCATTTCCGTTCCTAAGAAAGATAAAACCGATTTAAGCCTAATAATTCCTTCCATCTCAAAGTCCCTTAGTACGGTTAACCCTGACACATCAATAATTAATGTTTCAATGTTATCATTTCTAACGTAACTTGATACATCTTTAAAAACAGTTAAAAAACGCTCTTCACTCATTTCTCCAATTAATGGCAAAACCGCAATATCATCCATCAAAGGTACAATGGGAAAAGCCAAAGATTTAACTTCTTTTACGGATTCGTAATAGCTTTTCTCTATATTTTTACGATTGGTGACGTCTCGTTGAACCCCCACAAAATAGTGGCGATCTTCTTCCTCCATGTAGATGGGATCAACCGAAAGACTGTTCCAAAACTTCGTCCCATCCTTTTTGTAATTCAACAGTTCTACAAATACAGATTCATGATTTCGAATTCCTTCTCTTAGTCGATCTACTTCAGCCATATTCGTTTCTTCACCTTGTAGAAAACGACAATTACTTCCCATAATTTCTTCAAGGGCATAACCAGTCATGTCTACAAACCCTTGATTTGCATAGACGATTGGATTATCTTCTAAACTTGGATCCGTAATTAATACCCCAGCACGAGTGTAGTTAAGTGCTTCAATGATTACATTAATATTATTTAACATCTAATAGCCCCCTCCACCAATATACCATCTTAGCATTAATACGGAATAAACTTAAAATAAATAGTCCAAAAGTAAAATACATAGTCCCCACATTAGCTATTTTAAGATCATATAGTTCTTCCGTTAAATGGCCCGACCACATTACAAGGTCAGCCAGTCATTTCTGTTGGATTTTTATACTAGCGAGGACAATCAATAACATTTTGCTGCTGTTATCCAATTTTCAAATTTAGACCAGGCTCTATATTCTTAAAAGTCGATTATCCACAGCTTCCTAAGGGTACAATGATTAAAAAAAAGTGAGGTCACCTATGTTCACTACGCCTATTGCAAAATTACTGCGACTCTTTCCTAATCAAGCAAAAAAGAAGCCTATGATCCCCTTACAACAAGTAAAAATGAAAAAAGAAGTCATAGTTGAAACATCCGTTCAGCTTACCTATATATCTTTTTACTATCCTTTAGGAGCCGAAAAGGAGAAGCTCCCTGTCTACATCAACTTCCATGGCGGAGCATTCATAATGAATGAAAAGGAGATGGACGACCCTTATTGTCGCTTCCTGGCCAATCAGACAGGGTGTGTAATTCTTAATGTCGATTATGCAAAAGCACCGGAGTACCCTTTTCCAAAACCGATTGAACAGTGCTATGAAATTCTCAAATGGATAAAGAGAAGAGCGGATGATTTGAATATTAATTCGGAAAAAGTCATGGTGGGTGGACAAAGTTCAGGTGCAAATATCGCAGCCGCTCTCTGTCTTTACCTTGAAGATAAAGGGGAAAATCAGCCACTCCTTCAAGTGTTATCTTGCCCTATGCTGGATTTTGTAACCTCGCATGCAGATAAACCAGAACCAGATCAGTGGCGTTCCAGCCACCCTCAGGTCGCAAGTTTTTTTAACATGTGTTATGTACCTGAAAGAGAACAAGCCGAGCATCCTCTCGCTTCCCCTGTACGTGCTGATATCGGTAACCGTTTAGCCTCTGCCCTTATAATCATCGCAGAGTACGACGCTTTTAGACCAGAAGCCGAATTTTATACTGAGAAATTAAAGGCAGCAGGAATAATGGTTCAAGAAAAGCTATTCAAAGACTGTTTCCATGCTTTTACCCACCTAGGCCCGAAGGCAAAAGCTGAGGAGGCTTGGAACTTGATAGCAAGGAAAATCAAAGAAACGGTCGAATCCCTATGAAAATTGAAACACGAAAAGGTGCTAAACGGTTACATACCCTTTGGACAGTTCTTTTACAGGATCCCTTGAGTTTACAGCCGTGACCGAGTCGTCCATTCCTAGGTATTTAAAAAAAAACTTTATTATGGTTAGCGAAGGGTTCCTGTGCAAATCCAAAATAAAGAACCAATACATGGACAAAAATACCGCAAACCTCTGGTAGACATATCGCGAACAGTTCCCAAGGCCCGGTTTCGGAGAAGTTTTTTTACAAATAACATAAGGCACTTATGCCTATAAATTGAATGGAGGAACAACAAATGTCAGAAAACCATCAATTCTTCAGAATTTGAGTTTCCCTGTAATCGGAACGCCATTATTTATTATTAGTAACCCTAAGCTAGTGATCGAGCAATGTAAGGCAGGAATCGTTGGATCAATGCGTTGAATACTAGAACTGGATCCTTACTTGATGAATGGCTGGCAGAAATTACATAGGAGCTCGCAGCTTATAACGCAAAAAATCTAGATCGTCCAGCTGCACCATTTGCTACTAATCAAATTGTTCACAAGCCTAATAAACGGTTAGAACACGACATAAAACTGGGTGAGAAATATAAAGTCCCCATTATCATTTCTTCATTACTCTTTGAAGCTTATTTAGCATGGTGTTAATTTTTTTATCTTTTTTAGTCCTCCCTGTTGACCTTCCATTATCTGGTATTGCCTAATAAGGAAATTCCTCAAATATCAAAAATCCATATAAACATTGTTTCAAACAGTACGACGTTATTTTAAATCTACAGAAAAAAACACGTAGGTGGTCAAAATGTGACCACCTACGTGTTTTTCTTTTATAAAAGTCTATGATTTAGGGGTTAAATAGGTAACGCACTCCACATGTTCTGTCTGCGGAAACATATCAACTGGCTGAACGACTTTCGTCTCATATCCCCCATCCTCAAGCACACGCAAATCACGCGCAAGCGTCGAAGGATTACAGGAAACATAAACAATCCGCTCCGGCTCCATATCGAGCATGGCCTTCAACAATTCCTCGTCACAGCCTTTTCTCGGGGGATCGACAACAATCACGTCTGGAAGCAGCCCTTGGTTACGCCACCACGGCATGATTTCCTCTGCTTGTCCTACGTAAAATTCAGCATTATCCATCTTATTCAAACGCGCATTTTTCTTAGCGTCAGTGACAGCTTCAGGAACAATTTCGACTCCATACACTTTCTTTGCTTTCTGTGCTAAAAACAGTGAGATGGTTCCAATTCCGCAGTAAGCATCGATCACAGTTTCCCCGCCGCGCAAGTCAGCATACTGCAATGCTTGATCATAGAGCTTCTTCGTCTGTGTCGGGTTGACTTGGTAAAAGGATTTTGGTGAAATCATGAATTTGACGTCACCTATTGTGTCATAAATGTATTCATCGCCCCATAGAACGGTCGTTTCTTTTCCTAAAATGATGTTTGTCTTATTAGGGTTCACATTATGAACAACCGACTTCACGTTTGGAAAAGTTTCACGTAATTCGTCTATCAGTTCATCCTTATGGGGAAGTTTTTTCGTACGGGTCACGAGAATGATCATGATATCCTTCGTTGCTTGTCCTGTACGTACCATAATGTGGCGCAACACACCGCGATGGGATTCTTCGTCATACGCATCAATTCCCAGGTGGCTGGCAATGCGGCGTACGGATTCTACCATGCGGTCATTCATTTCATCCTGGATGACACAGGTGTCCATGTCGATAATGTTATGGCTGCGCTTTTGGTAAAAGCCTGTCATCAGCTGGCCATCTTCTTTTTGACCGACAGGGATTTGTATTTTATTACGATAGCGCCATGGGTCGTCCATACCGATTGTTTCGTGAACGGGGACGTGTTCCAAGTGACCAATTTTCTTCATGGCGTTTTTCACTTGATTGCGTTTCATGTCAAGCTGCATGCTGTAGCTCATGTGCTGCAGCTGACAGCCGCCGCATTGGTAGAAGACGTCACAAGGGGGCTCCACGCGGTCTTCACTTGTTTTGTCCACCTCCAGCAATTTGCCGAAGCCGAAGTTTTTCTTTACTTTTACCACTTTGACTTGAGCTGTTTCTCCTGGAAGGCCGTAGGGGACGAACAGGGGATAGCCGTCGACTTTTCCAACCCCACTGCCTTCGTGGGTGAGGTCCTCGAATGTAAGTTTAATGGTTTCATTTTTCTGTACGGGTGGCTTTGGTTTGGCCATGGTTTGATCCGTCCTTTTCTCATCATTGCTGTTTAAAGTTTACCATATCAAGGGATAAAATCATAAGCGACTAGTTTTCCTTCATCTAATGATACACATTTTTTGTATCGGGGATTGTATTTCTACAGAAAGGGGGAATGTTTGCTCTGGCACTACCTTCATAAGTGTCGTACCATTGCTAGCCTAGGGACTTGGTTAATTTGGGCAACCCCATTTCATCGTGCGATTTATGATAATCAGATCAACAAAAGACATTCCAAAGGCACGCCTCGTTGGTATGTCCTGGATGGTTATCTCTTTATTTGGCTCCATTCTTTCAGGGAAGAGTGCAAGTCAGAAAAAGGGATGATTACAGGAAGAATCGTCGTGCTAGGAATTGCATGTCTCACTGTCTTACTAGGTTATGACCGTGATAGTAAGGTGCTTGAGCTTGTAAGTTACTCATGGGCAGGATTTGGTGCTGCATTAGGTCCTGTTATCATTCTAAGCCTATTCTGGAAACGCATGACTGGAAGTGGTGCACTGGCCGGGGTTATTGCCGGTACAGCAACCGTCATTATCTGGAAGCAAGCTATCAGGAGTCATTTTCGAATTATATGAACTAGTCCCCTGCTTCATCCTTGCCGCTCTTGCTATTATTATCGTAAGCCCTTCTTGGTAAAGAACCACCACAAGAAGTTCAAACGGAATATGATGAGTACAAAGAAAAAATGGAAGATGCTTAATATTGACTATCATTACCCTGTTTCCCCTTCAGGTCACAGGAGTTTTTAGGCGCTAAAATAGAGGAAATGATTATAACATGACGAATACTATTAAGGATTGGAGCGAGCGTGATATATTTTGGAAAAAAGAATGAAGACCACACAACACAAGCAACTGGCATCATTACTTGGGCGCCTACCCCTTGCTCACTCGAAACGCAGCGACGTCCAAGAACAGTATTCCATAAGGTCGGCCGGCCACTCTGGAGAAACGACCGCCGATCATTTCCTTCAATACCTTCACTCAGAAGAATACCATGTTATCCAGGACATCCGCCTCTTCGACGGTATCCAACACTTTCAAATTGACTGCCTCGTCCTCACTCCTTTCTTCCTGCTCATCCTTGAAGTGAAAAATTTTCGAGGAAAACTTATCTTCGACTTCGAACACCACCAACTTTTCCGTATTTTTGAGGGCAAAAAAGAAACATTTCCAGATCCTTTTTTACAAGTAGAACACCAAAGTTATCAACTTAAAATGTGGCTAGACCAATTCAATTTCCCTGAGATTCCAACTCACTCATTTGTGGTGGTTACCAATCCCAAGACAGTCATCAAGACACATGGACCTGACCCAGAAGGACGAAAGAGGCGTATCATCCGCCCGAAACAATCCCCCTCGTCCGTGACAAGTCTAACATCCGTATTTAACAGGAAGTATTGGGATTTTCCACAAATAAAGACGGCAGCGAGTCGCTTTAAAAAAGAAAACCACGCCTCATCGCGGCCGTATTCTAGAAAAGTTTAATTTGACAACAGAGGATTTAGTAAAAGGTGTTCAATGTCAAATATGCAAAAAGTTCCCTATGGAGCGTAGGCGAGACCACTGGGTTTGCTGGTGGTGTGGGTTTAAATCGAAGAATGCTCACTTAGCGGCGTTGCGCGATTTCCAGCTTCTTGTGGGGGATGAGATCTCTAATGTGGAATTCCGGGAGTTCGCGAAAATCAAAACGGAATACATAGCGAGAAGAATTTTATTAGAAAATAGTCTAAGCTTTTCCGGACGCACGAAAGACTGAAAATATAAGCTGAAACCTGATATTTGAGAATCCAAGCTATTTATTTAAGAATCCTTCACATTATTTAAGAATCATTAGGCGTTATTTCAGATCACCTCAACTTATTTCGTAATCATAGAAAGTTATTTCAGAATCCTCATCTGAACGCCTCACCCCAGCAAAAACCTAAAAAAGCCATCCCCACATTTATATGCAGGGATGGCTTTTAGACTGATGACCGCTCTTCATCAATAATGCGCTCATCTGAGAATTTCTCTTCTGGGACAAAAAAGTCGATATGCTTGTAGAGATTAACGAATTCCCCTGGCAAGAGTCCTCCAAATTCTCCATCAATGTTTAACTGCATCTTTTCTTCCGTTTTCACTTTTACACGACTGGCGGTGGTATGAATAAATTTAGGATGGTTCAAATGCGTACCTTGAATGGCGAGTGTAGCAAGCCTTACAAATTCAGCAATGTTCATTTTCTCTATGATCATTAAATCAAATAAACCATCATTCATTTTCGCTTTTGGTGCCAACTTTTCCAGTCCGCCTACGGAGTTGGTGTTGGATACGAGGAAAAGCATAATATCACCTTTATACAGTCTCCCATCGTATTCCATTTCAACATAGGTAGGCCTCACGGATGGAAGCATTTCAATCCCTTTTAAATAATAGGCGAGTTGTCCAAGCATTGTCTTGAGCTTACTTGGGACTTCATAGGAAAGTTCAGTAATCTTTCCTCCGCCTGCAATGTTCATGAAGTATTGATCGTTAACACGGCCGATATCAAGTGGTGTTGAATAGTCTGCTAAAATAACATCGACAGCTTTATGAATATTACGCGGCACGTATAGAGCACGTGCAAAATCGTTTGTTGTTCCGACTGGAATGATTCCAAGCTTCGGTCTGAATGGCTGTTCAGCTACGCCATTGATGACTTCGTTAATCGTTCCGTCCCCGCCTGCTGCAACTACGACGTCAAATTTTCTGTCGACGGCGATT
This sequence comes from Halobacillus amylolyticus, assembly GCF_022921115.1. NCBI lineage: Bacteria > Bacillati > Bacillota > Bacilli > Caryophanales > Bacillaceae > Halobacillus > Halobacillus amylolyticus. The sequence goes on from NZ_CP095075.1 coordinate 2,067,472, forward strand.
TGCGCTGCTTTTGTTGCATCTCCCGCACATGTTGTTGCATGTGTGGAGGTTTCATAGCCAGCCTGTTCAAAACGTTGCAGGATGTCAGGAAGGACTTTCCTGATCACTTCTCTTCCTGATGTCGGATTGTATATTATTCGGGCACGCTGCATAGTAAGCCCTCCTTCATCCAGGTATGCTCCACATTACATCATAGCTTTTTTTCAAGAATTTGCAAATACTTTTTTCTAACCATGCAAAAGCACGCATGGTAAGTGCGTGCTTTCTAACGGGAACTTTTTAGCGCTTGTCCATTTCTTCAAGAATGATTTTATTAACCATCGGCGGGTTCGCCTGTCCTTTTGTTTCCTTCATCACCTGTCCGACAAGGAAACCGAGTGCTTTGTCTTTCCCATTCTTATAGTCTTCGATCGATTGTTGATTACCATCGAGAATCTTGGTGATAATTTCTCTAAGCTGGCCTTCATCAGAAATTTGGACGAGTCCTTTATCTTTAACGATTTTCTCTGGATCTCCGCCTTTTTCAACAAGCTCGCTGAAAACCTTTTTGGCAATTTTAGAGGAAATCGTTCCATCTTCAATCAGCTTCGTCAGCTGAGCAAGTGATTGTGGGGTAAGGGCCAAGTCACTGAACTCTTTCTGCTGCTTATTCATATAAGCTGAAACTTCACCCATCAGCCAGTTGGAAGCTTGTTTAATATCTCCATCACTTGCAATCGTTTCTTCAAAGAAATCCGACATTTCCTTATTATTCGTCAGCACCATCGCATCATATGCTGGCAATTCAAGTTCCTCAATGTAACGCTTTTTCCTTGCGTCAGGCAATTCAGGAATTTGCTCGAAGATTCGCTTCTTCCAGGCTTCATCAATGTGTAATCGCACAAGATCTGGTTCAGGGAAATAGCGATAGTCGTCTGATCCTTCTTTCACGCGCATGAGAATCGTTTCTTTCGTTTGTTCATCATAACGGCGCGTTTCTTGTAAAATTTCTCCGCCAGTAAGAAGAACTTTTTCCTGACGCTTCTCTTCGAACTCCAGTCCTTTTTGTACAAAGGAGAACGAATTCAAGTTCTTAAGCTCTGTCTTCGTACCGAACTCCTCTTGACCAATCGGACGTAAGGATAGGTTGGCGTCACAACGTAGTGAACCTTCTTCCATCTTACAGTCCGACACGCCAGTATATTGGATGATATTCTTTAACGCTTCAAGGTATGCATAGGCTTCTTTCGGCGAGCGAATATCAGGCTCTGAGACAATCTCAACGAGCGGTGTCCCTTGACGGTTATAGTCAACCAGCGAATATCCATCGTCGCTATGAGTCAATTTACCCGCATCTTCTTCCATATGGAGACGTGTAATACCGATCCGCTTCTTCACGCCATCCACTTCAATGTCGATATAGCCATTTTCACCAATCGGCTGATCAAATTGGGAAATCTGATAAGCTTTCGGGTTATCTGGGTAAAAGTAGTTCTTCCGGTCAAACTTCGTATTTGTCGCGATTTCACAATTAAGTGCCATCGCTGCTTTCATAGCAAAATTAACGGCTTCTTCATTTAATACAGGAAGGACACCTGGGTAACCTAAATCAATCGGGTTGACGTTCGAGTTTGGTTCATCTCCAAACATGTTGGAAGATGGGCTAAAGATTTTGGAATCTGTTTTTAATTCAACATGGACCTCTAGTCCAATAATCGTTTCGAAATTCATGATTGTGCACCTCCAAGGGACGGGCGAAGTTTATGGAAGTCTGTTACCTGTTCGAAGGCGTGTGCCGTACGATAGACTGTGCTTTCATCAAAATGCCTGCCAATGATTTGCAGACCGATTGGCAACCCATCTGAGGATAAGCCGCATGGTACAGAAATACCAGGTACACCAGCAAGGTTGACTGGAATCGTTAGAATGTCGTTGGCATACATCGTTAATGGATCATCGATTTTCTCACCGACTTTAAAGGCTGGTGTCGGTGTTGTCGGTCCAATGATGACATCGTAGTCCTCAAGCACTTTGTCAAAATCGTTCTTAATCAAGGTACGGACTTGCTGAGCCTTCTTATAGTAAGCATCATAATAACCGGAGCTTAAAGCAAAGGTTCCAAGCATGATCCGGCGTTTTACTTCATCACCAAATCCTTCTGAGCGTGAGTTTTTGAACATATCAAGCATCGTTTCAGCATTGTCGGTACGCACACCGTAACGGACACCGTCAAAACGAGCTAGGTTGGCAGAAGCCTCAGATGAAGAAAGCAGATAGTACGTTGACACCGCATACTTCGAGTGGGGCAGAGATACTTCTTCCCATGTCGCACCTAATTCTTCATACTTCTTGAGCGCAGCTTGTACCGCTTCCTTGACTTCGAGAGTAACTCCTTCACCCAGGTATTCCTTAGGGACAGCAATTTTCAAACCTTTAACATCACCTGTCAAAGCCTCAGTATATCTAGGAACCTCTACATTCGCAGAAGTGGAGTCCATCTTGTCATGTCCGGCAATGGTTTCCAGTAAAAAGGCATTGTCTACCACTGTACGGGTAATCGGTCCAATCTGGTCGAGTGATGAAGCAAAAGCGATTAATCCAAAACGAGATACACGACCATATGTCGGCTTCAATCCTACGACACCACAAAAAGCGGCTGGCTGACGAATCGAGCCGCCTGTATCTGAACCTAGCGAGAATGGCACTTCACCTGCTGCAACAGCTGCGGCTGACCCACCACTTGAACCGCCTGGTACGTAGTCGGTGTTCCAAGGGTTACGTGTTGCTGTGAAGCTTGAGTTCTCATTAGAAGAACCCATGGCAAACTCGTCCATGTTTAATTTTCCAATTGTAATTGATTTTGCTTCGTTCACCTTTTGGACAACTGTTGCATCATAAAGTGGGTCTTCAAGATTACGGAGCAGTTGACTTGCTGCTGTAGTACGCAAGCCTTTAGTAACAATATTATCTTTCACACCAATTGGCAGACCAAATAGCTTTGCTGCATCATCACCGCGTTTATCATCAAGCTCTGCTGCCTGATTAAGCGCCTCTTCTTTATTCAAGGTCAGGAAAGCCTTCACTTGCTCATCGACTTCCTCGATTCGCTGGTAGGATTCATCTACAAGATCGGTAACGGTAATTTCTTTGTTATGTAGCTTCTCTTGAAGCTCACGTAGGGTATAGTCAAATAAAGCCATAGTTTATACTTCCCTCCTATTCCAAGATCGATGGTACTTTAAATTGACCATCTTGCTGATCCGGTGCATTTTTTAAGGCGTCTTCTTTTGAGATCCATTGTTTCGGTTCATCTTTACGCATCACATTTTGCAAGTCAAGGACGTGGGTGGTTGGCTCCACTCCTTCTGTATCAAGCTCATTCAACTGCTCAGCATACGTAATAATGTCATCAAGCTGTTTCGTAAATGTATCAGCTTCTTCTTCGTTGATTGAAAGACGCGCTAAGTGTGCTACGTGCTTTACTTCATCTTTGCTTATACGGGACATCTTGTTACCTCCATTTCGAACTCACATATTATATGATCATACCAAAAAGTTTATTTGATACGCAAACGGACTAGTTCACACCCTTACTATTTTAACATAAAAAGAACTCCCGAACGAAGTCGGAAGTTCTAGTTTTATAGATAGATTAACGTTGTTTCGCTGCCTCAAATTCCTCTATCACTTCTTTAGATGGTGTACCCATCATACTGACAACAATCGCTACAATAAGGTTCAAGAAGAAACCTGGAATCATTTCGTAAAGATTGAAAATACCACCGGTCAAGAAGCCGCCCCATACCATAACAGTAACAGCACCCACGATGATACCAGCAAGCGCACCGTTTCGTGTGAAGTTTTTCCAGAACAGCGCTAGGAGGATAGTCGGACCAAATGCGGCACCGAATCCAGCCCACGCATAAGATACAAGGGCTAATACTGAACTATCCGGGTTTCCGGCAATTAACACTGCTATAAGTGCAATCACTGCTACGGCTAAACGACCAATCCATACGAGTTCACGCTCTGAAGCATTTTTACGGAAGATCGCTTTGTAGAAATCCTCTGCCAGTGCAGAAGATGATACAAGCAGCTGTGAATCAATTGTACTCATGATAGCAGATAGAATCGCCGCTAGTAGAATACCTGCAATAACCGGGTGGAACAGAAGTTGAGAGAATGTAATGAAAATCTTCTCAGCGTCAGCCAGCATTTGAACGCCGCCCTCACTCATTACTTCGACACCAAAGTTCTCAAGCCCACTTACATCCTGTGTAGCTACGAATGCTAGTCCGAATAAACCTGTTAAGATAGCACCATACATTCCGATAACCATCCAACCAGTCCCGATCAAACGGGCTCTTGGAACATCTTTAGCAGAACGCAGAGCCATAAAACGCACCAGGATATGTGGTTGACCAAAATAACCTAGCCCCCAGGCTAAAGAGGAAATAATGGCCATGGCCCCCACGCCTTGAACCATATTTAAGTGAGCTGGGTCAATTTGTCCAACAGCATCGATTGCAGCACTCCATCCGCCTAACTCAGATACAGCTACGACTGGTACAGCAATCAAAGCTAAAAACATAAGGATACCTTGAACAAAGTCCGTCCAGCTTACGGCAAGGAAACCGCCAAGGAAAGTATAAGAAATTGTTACGATTGCACCAATCCATAAAGCCTGCGTATAACTTAACTCAAATGCAGCCTCAAACAGCTTTGCTCCAGCAACCATTCCAGAGGAGGTGTAGAATGTGAAGAATACAAGGATTACAAATGCAGAAATAACACGTAAGATATGGGAGTTATCGTGGAAACGATTCTCAAGGAAATCGGGAACCGTAATGGAATCTTTCGCTACCTCCGTATAAACACGCAGAGGACGAGCCACAAACTGCCAGTTTAAGTACGCACCAATGGAAAGACCTACTCCAATCCAGGCTGCTCCTAAACCGGATGCATAAATAGCACCAGGTAAACCTAATATAAGCCAACCACTCATGTCGGAAGCGCCGGCACTTAGTGCGGCTACCCCCGGTCCTAAACGACGACCACCTAATACATAATCAGATAAATTGCTTGTTAGTCGATATGCGGCAAATCCAATAAGCAGCATACCAATCAAATAAACGATAAAGGTAATTAACGTTGCTATACCCATGTTTTGTTATTCGCTCCTTCCAGTAAATAGTGTGATAATTGATAGTACGATTAATAAAGGCATTGGTACGAACAACCAAAACCATGTTGCTCCTGAAAGTGAAAATTGCCCTGCTGCAGTAGCTAGTTCAAACATGAGTGTCACCTCCATTTTTTATTATACACTTCTATGCAATTTTTATATAATTCAGAATGCCTGTGTTGACAGCATAGAAGCGGAAAAAGCCAAACACAGATACCACTATATCATAGTATATTTGTCTGAACATTGCAAAAGTTATCATAATAACTTTCGTCACGTATAAATATGCATTCTCCTTACATATATACCAAAAAATCTACCATATAAATGATATCTATTCATAAAATTTCATAAAAAAAAGTTTAAGGTTTTATATTTCCTGATGTAACCCAAAACGTTTGACCTACTTATTATGTCCTATTCATATAAAAAACCTCTTTCTCTCGTTAAATAGAAAGAAGAGGTTTCTAAGTAATTTCTACAGCATAGGCTATGGTTAGGAACATGAAGTTAGATAATTGCGCGAAAAAGAGATTAATTGCACATAAAACCATCTTATTGCACATTTGAAAGAATAATTGCACGAAACAGTCACTTTATTGCATATTTCCATTTTGCGAAATAAAAACCGCGATGTCTGCTATCACATCGCGGCACGGATTAATCATAAATGTAGACAAAAGGCTCTTTCTTACCCGGTTCTTTCACAATCAAGCTTTCTTGTTGGTCCATACTGTTAATTCTCACTTGTATAGCGTAATGATCCTCGAACATTTCCATCACAAGACTATATACATACTGCGTGAATCCTACGACCTCAGATTGTGATCGGAATTGGATTGGAATATCAATTTTAACCCTTTTTAGTTCTTCATCAATATAAAATCCATTCGCAATCATCCCTACAAAATTTGGGAAGTAATCCGAGACCTGCACTCGAAAGTCAGAGAACAATTTCGAATCATCGAAGTGATGCTCCTCTGCTTCGTCTGAAGGAAAGAGAACATAATCTTCATTTATTTCTTGCCAATCACTTACTTGGTTTTCAGAAGCCTCTACGTAGGTTTTGCTTAAAAAATTCCCTGGTGATTTCGCGTTATCTCGTTCCTCTTCGTAAATCGCAAAAACAATTGGTACTCCTTCCAGCTCTTTTTTGTTACGAAGACGCTCTAAAATGATGGCTGCATATTCTTTTCCTTTTGCTAATAATTTATCAGTAGACAAGTTTTCTGTGTATTCCCGTCCATGAGCAGTAAAATTATATACAGTTCTCATGGAAATTCCGATGGTGACCCCTGCCACTTCGACGACATTATCTTCTTTTCGAACTAGATAGTCTTGTTCGATAATGTTTGAGATATAGCGCGGGTTATTACGGAACTCTTTTTCTGAAGCCTCGTCTTCATTCAATTCAGGGTTCAGACCCTTAGGGTTATCCTCTGATTTGCGAGACAGCCAGTTCAACAGCTCAGCATCTGTCAACGTCTGTCCAGGCTGAAAATAATAATCATCTGGACTGTAGTATTCTTTGGAATGACGGCGTAAGCCCTTCTCAAATGCTGCTATGTCTAATCGATTATCCATTTGGTTTGTTGTTACACCAGGTGCTGCCGAAACCTTTGCACTATCTTCTGTCAAAATCATCCGATACGTATCATCAGATAAACTATAGTTCGGTATAATGGCTGTTTGATTATTGCTATCGTCTTTTGTTTCTCGAACGACTTCATCCGTATTATCATAAACGGGTGTACACGCGCTTACAAGAAGCAAGCTACTAAGTAATAGTGCATGCAGCTTCTTCATTTATTCCACTCCCTATTAGAGGTTCGTTCAAAAAGTCACCAAATGAAGAACGAACCTCTAATTCAGCAACTTTTGAACGTTCATTGTTATATTAAAGCTTTCGCAAATTCGCCTTCATTCCAGATCTCAACACCGAGCTTCTCAGCTTTTTCATACTTTGATCCTGCATCCTCGCCAGCAATTAATAGATCTGTGTTTTTACTGATGCTGGTGGTCACATTACCGCCAAGGTCTTGAACAATGTTCTTCGCTTCAGAACGGGTATAGTTCTCCATCTTCCCAGTGAGCACCACCGTTTTCCCCTTAAACGGCGAATCTTCAGGCCCATCATTCTTCCTTGGCCCCTTATACTCCATATTTAGCCCCAGCTGACTCAACTCTTCCATTAACTGGATGACCTGAGGTTTAGCAAAATAACGTGCTACAGAATCGGCCATTTTTTCACCAATTTCCGGAACTTGTACGAGGGTTTCTTCATCAGCATTCATGAGCTGTCCCATCGTTTCGAATTCTTGGGCAAGAGTATTAGCTGCTTTCGTTCCGACATAACGTATCCCTAAACCAAATAACAGCCGCTCTAATGATTTTTCTTTAGAATCTTCAATGGCTTTCAACAAATTCTGTACTGATTTCTCACCCATTCGCTCTAGTTTCAGCAGCTCTTCTTTTTCTAACTTGTAGAGATCAGCGATTGTTTCAATCAGCTGTTCCTTAAACAGTTGGGCAATTACTTTTTCCCCCAGCCCTTCAATGTCCATCGCGTTTCTTGACACAAAATGAATCAATCCTTCTCGGAGCTGTGCGTTACAGTTAGGGTTGATACATCTCAGTGCCACCTCTTCATCAAGTCTTACCAACTTACTTTCACACGCAGGGCATTGTTCCGGCATATGATATGGTTCTTCTTCATCCGAACGCTGATCTGTCAGAACGCGGACGACTTCTGGAATAATATCGCCGGCCTTTTTAATCACAACGGTATCACCAATCCGGATATCTTTTTCACGAATTAAATCCTCATTGTGTAATGAAGCTCGCTGCACAGTTGTTCCGGCCACTTTGACGGGATCAAGGATGGCTGTCGGTGTGACCACTCCCGTTCTCCCTACACTTAATTCAATTTTATTAAGCTTTGTAACCGCCTCTTCCGCTGGAAATTTATAAGCCGTTGCCCAGCGCGGACTTTTCGCTGTAAAGCCTAGTGCCTGTTGCTGGTCCAAGCGGTCCACTTTAATGACGATTCCATCAATTTCATAATCTAAATCCGGTCTTCTTTCAACCCAGCTATGAACATAGTCGATTACTTCATCAATATCGTTACACTTTTTCCACTCTGGGTTTGTTTTTAAGCCAAGTTTTTTTAATTCCTGTAAACGTTCACTATGAGCGCGTGTGGATTCATCCTGCCATCGCCCCACCCCATATAGAAAAATATCCAAATTACGTTTAGCGGCAATCTTAGGGTCAAGCTGTCTTAGTGAGCCTGCTGCGGCATTTCTCGGGTTGGCGAACGGCTCATCTCCGTTACTTTCGCGCGTCTCATTCAAGGCAAGAAAGGACTTCTTTGGCATAAAGGCTTCACCGCGAACCTCAATCGTTTCAGGCTTCCGTAAACGAAGCGGGATACTGCGTATCGTACGCAAATTCTTGGTAATATCTTCACCCGTTGTTCCGTCACCACGTGTAGCTCCCTGCACCAGAACCCCGTCTTCATAGCGTAAAGAAACCGCAAGACCGTCAATTTTCAATTCGCAAACATAAGTGACTTCTTCTCCTGTCCCCTCGCGGACACGACGATCGAAGTCACGAAGCTCTTGCTCGTCAAAAGCATTGCCCAGGCTGAGCATGGCCACATTATGCTGAACCTTTTGAAAGGCATCAAGCGGCTCGTCCCCTACTCGCTGCGTCGGGGAATCTGCTGTGACAAGATCCGGAAACTGTGACTCCAAGTCAAGCAGCTCCCTCATTTTTTGGTCATATTCATAGTCTAAGACAGACGGATTGTCTAGAGTGTGATATTCATAATTATATTGATCAAGCTTTTTGCGAAGATCTTCAATGACTTCTTGTGCTTCGTTTGGACTCATTGTCACTACACATCCTTACGCTTTCGTTATCGGTGCAAATCGGGCAAGCAGGCGTTTAATTCCGGTTGGTGCAGGGAAAGCAATATCAAGCTCCATGGCGTCACCTTCCCCTTGAACTTTAACAACAGTGCCTTCGCCCCATTTTTTATGTTTGGCTTTGTCCCCCGGCTGCCAGGCAATTTTTTCGCCACCTGAGGAGTCTTTTTCGATCTTTTTCGAGGCACGTTTCGTCGGTTGTTTCTGAGTTTGAGATGGAATGGATGGTGATTCGCGTTTCTTATTGAAAAATGGCAGTTCTTCCCGTTCATCTTTCCCATCAACGAATTCCTTAGGGATTTCGTTGATAAAACGGCTGATTGGATTCATATTCGTCCGTCCATATAGTGTGCGCATTTTTGCGTGGGTCATAAACAACTGGCGCTCCGCACGGGTAATTCCTACGTAGGCAAGACGACGTTCTTCTTCCATTTCATCTTCATCCATTAGCGAGCGGCTGTGCGGAAATACGTTCTCTTCCATCCCGATTAGAAATACGACAGGGAATTCAAGCCCTTTTGCAGAGTGAAGGGTCATTAGTGTAACTGTATCATCACTCGTCGGATCTTCATTCATTTGGTCGATATCAGCAATCAGAGCAAGGTCTGTCAGAAAAGCGACAAGCGTTTTATCTTCACTATTTTCTTCAAAATTTTTCGTTACGGATTTGAATTCTTCGATGTTTTCTAGACGGCTTTGCGCTTCAAGACTTTTCTCATTGCGGAGCATCTCTTCATAGCCTGTTTTTTCAATCACTTCTGCAACCATATCTGTCGCTGATAAAAACTCTTGCTGCTGTGTCCAGTTTCTGATCATCGTATAGAAGTTCATGATTGATTTAGCCGCTTTCGCACTTACGCCCACAAAGTCAATTTCTGCCGATGCTTCATAAAGAGAAATATCGTGATCGGTTGCATAGGCCTGCAGCTTGTCAAGACTCGTCTTCCCAACACCGCGCTTTGGTTCATTAACGACACGCTGGTAGCTTAAATCGTCATTTGGGTTGGCAATCAATCGCAAATAAGCGAGCAAGTCTTTGATTTCTTTACGATCATAGAACTTTGTACCGCCGATCATTTGATAAGGGACTCCTGCTTTTACAAATGTTTCCTCAATCGTACGGGACTGGGCATTTGTCCGATACAAAATCGCGACATCTTTATATTGAAAACGTCCGTTGCGAATCAGGTCTTCAACATGATCTGTTACAAATAACCCTTCTTCCCGCTCTGTCCCGGCTTCATGGTATTGAATTTTATTCCCACCGGTATTATCAGTCCAAAGATTCTTCGCTTTACGGCCGCTGTTGTTGCCGATCACGTTGTTTGCTGCGTTTAAAATTAATTCCGTTGAACGATAATTTTGTTCAAGCATAATTGTCTTTGCAGTAGGATAATCTTTTTCAAAGGAAAGAATGTTTTTAATATCTGCCCCGCGCCAACCATAAATCGATTGATCCGAGTCGCCAACAACACATAGATTCTGATAGCGACTCGCTAAATAACTGACCAGCTGGTATTGGGCATGGTTCGTATCCTGGTACTCATCGACATGAATGTACTGAAAACGGCGCTGGTAATTCTCGAGAACTTCGGGAAGACGTTCAAACAGTGTCAATGTCTGCATAATTAAATCATCAAAATCGAGTGATTGATTCTTTCTCAATTTCTTCTGATAGCCTTTGTACACTTCTGCAATCTGTTCTTCATGCATGCTTGCTGCTTCACGCACATAATCTTCTGGTGTGAGCAGCTCATTTTTGGCATTACTAATCGCTCCGAGCATCGCACGCGGATCCCATTTCTTAGGATCAAGGTTCAAATCTTTTAAAACCTGCTTGATCACAGAAAGCTGGTCACTTGAATCGAGAATAGAAAAATTACGATCATACCCGATTCTGTCAATGTCTCTGCGCAAAATTCGTACACACATCGAGTGGAAGGTTGACATCCAAATTTTCTCGCCCTCAGATCCAACGAGGGCTTCGACACGCTCCTTCATCTCCCGTGCAGCCTTATTCGTAAAGGTAATCGCCAATACATTACGAGGGGCAACATCCTTCTCATTAAGTAAGTAAGCGATTCGGTGGGTTAATACCCGGGTCTTCCCGCTTCCGGCCCCTGCCATAATTAAGAGCGGTCCATCGGTATGGGTCACCGCATTTCGTTGCTGTTCGTTTAATCCTTTAAGTAAAGGGTTTATTGCTTGCGTCATGTGGACACCATCCTTTTCAAAATTGAAAGGTTCCTAGACCTAAAACGCACAAGCGCAGTGTTTCCGTTGAAGGGTCGTCCCCTGTGGAAGCGAATCACTTATGCCGCAAAGGTCTACCCCTCGAAGCTAGATCTCATTGGTAAAAAAAGCATGCTTTCTCTTATTCTTTACAAGCCTGTACTGTCTCAAGTGCGGCTTGGATATTTTCATATAGGATATCACCAACGACAATGACGTCGGCGTGTTCCTTCATTTGCTTCGCCTCGGCAGCAGAACGGATTCCTCCACCATAAAATAACATAGTATCGTGCAGCTGTTCCGCCGTCTCACGGACGAGGTTTACATCGCCATAACGACCGCTGTATTCGATATAAAAAATTGGGAGATGGAACATGTGCTCGGCCATTCGAGCATAAGCGATCACGTCCTCCTGATCAGGCAGCGTACAGTTGGTTGCTTGAAAAACTTTGGCCTGTTCATTCATGACACAATAACCTTCGACGAGCATGTCACTCCAGTCGATAAAATCTCCGAATTGCTTTACCGCCTCGTGCTGTACATCGAGCATGAAGCGTTTCTCCTTACTATTGAACACCATCGGAATGAAATATCCATCAAACTCAGGCGAAATAGCATGGATCGCTGAAACCTCAAGTACACAGGGTATCTCATAAGCTTGCACTCTCATCAACAGTGCAACCACATTCTCGTATGTGATGCCATCTGTTCCGCCAATGATGACTGCATCCGTTCCAGATTCGCATACTTTCTTAAGGCTGCTGTCAGACAAGTGTTTATTCGGGTCTAGTTTAAAGACATGATTCCATTCATTCACATTATAATCCACCGCACATATTCCTCCAAAAACCTTTTATCCATTCATATATTATAGCAAAGATTCCCTGCTAGAACGAAACCATATCCGATCATTACTGTGAAAAAATATAGATGTATCTTTGAAATAAAGATTAATCAAAAATACTTTAAAAACCCATATGTTGCCACAAATAGAAAGAACCCATTTGGAAAAAATTGTTCAAAATGGATAGCTTTCAAACAAATATAAATTGGATTCTTATAAAAAAGTTTGATCAATTTATAGCTGTGATCTTCAACAATAGGAGTAAGGTTCCGTATTTTTTAATAAGAGGATGAGGGTGGGAAACCACTCGCTCGTATCCACGGGGAAGACGGCAAGTCTCCTCGGTCTCCGACATCCGGGGTCTCGCCAGCCTTTCCTTTCCCTCAGGAGTCTCGCAGTTCTCCATCCCCCATTTCGATAATGAGATCACCGGGACCATCTTAATAAAAATCGGAGGCGGTGTCTTTGCGAAATTCTTTTGAATAATTGTGTTAATAAACAGCAAATGGAAAGGTAATTTCGAAATGATTCCGAAAAAACATATGGCAAGGGGAGATGGGGAAGGGCGAATACAGGGTGAGACCCCGCAAGGCAGCAGCCTGAGGAAGCTCACCGTACTCCCACGGAAAGCGACTCCTTTCCTTCCCTTCCCCTTCCCACTCAAGCATCTCGGAATAGAGTCTTCAAGATAACAATTATTTCAAGTTTCTATATTTCCCACAAGAAGTTACTCAATTCAATGGACCGATTGCTTAAGGTTAATGGTAATTCTTTTCCGGTGCAACTTTTTTTATAAACGGTACGACTTTATTTCAAATCCACAATAGAGAGAGTTTTCTTGGAGAATTCGGAAAATACTCATAAGAGAACTGCAAGAATTTATAGTTATCAATACATAAAAAAGACCGCTTCCTTTAATAGAAGCGGCTTTTTTCCACTATACTTGTTATTTCGTTTTATTAGCTTGTACGCGATCGAGCGCCTGTGTATAAGCATCATTTCCATAATTCAAGCATCGCTTCACACGTGAAATCGTTGCAGTTGAAGCTCCTGTTTCTGTTTCAATTTTATGGTACGTAAATCCTTCCCTTAACATGCGAGCGACTTCAAGTCGCTGTGCTAACGATTGAACTTCATTCATTGTAGCTAAGTCATCAAAGAATTCGTAGCACTCTTCTACGTTCTCTAATGATAGAATTGCTTCAAAAAGCTGGTCTAATGTTTTACCGCGTAGTTTATCAATTTGCATGATGACATCCCTCCTTTTACTCAGCCGTAACGATGCCTGGTTGGTCTGGAACGATGTTCACCCACGTCTTCCCAGGAACGAAACTGACAGCCTCACCGTCTTTAAAGGGTAGAATTCTACCACCTTTATTCTTCCATTCTACCTCAATCATTTGCCCTTGTTGTACTAAATAACCTTCACCGCCCGACTTTAAATCAATCTCACGGCGTCCTGCATCGTCGACGACCTGATGCTCTGTTTTTACAATAAACACATTATCTACGGCAACTCGCTCGTTTGTCTCTTTTTCTATTGTCGGCTCACCATCACTTGAGCGTTTATACTGTCCGCTTTCTGGGTCATAAGTATAGCTTACCGTTTCAAGCTCATCATAGGCAACCCTTACCTGCTGTGCTGACTGTCCATCAAAAGCAGGCTTGTCCGCAAACGGCAGCGGCTCCACTTCTTTCGAGGAATCATACCCTTTTTTCTCAAGTAAGGCATCCAACCCAGAAGTTAATAGATAGGAATTGTGAGGAGCCTTACGATCTGTTGACCGCTTAAACAGCTTTCCATCATTATCGTGTAGTGCTCCATCTGCAAAGTCAATCCCACTGTCTTTAACCATTTCGTTTATAAAAGCCGCTGCCCCGTGATAGACATATAGCGCGTCATAGCCACTTGCTAATTTAAAATAATACGGACGAGCACTTCTCACTGGTCCTACGACCTCTGGAATTTCACTATGAAACAAGGCAAGGAAACGGGTAATCGGCCCTTCCGCTAACACTTCATAGACGATATCCGCTTTACTTAATCCCGTCTGTGGACGGGCATCACTATGGTTATTCACCATCACAGAAAGGATACGATGATCAACCAGCCCGTCGGCAGGCTCACCAGTCAAGGGATAAACATTTTCATCACTTGTCTCTGTTGCTTCACCTTTGCCCTCTTTTTCTATCTTTGTCTCTTCCTTGTCCTGATGCTCCTGCTTACTATCATCCTCTGCTGAGTTCGCACAGGCTGTAAGGACGAACATGATAATGGCCGCCAAAATTAACCAGACAATCTTTCTCACTAGAGCACTTCCTCTTGCACCTGTATATTCTTCTTTATTTTAACGCATCATCGCAGGATAGAGTACCTCTTTCTTTTTCACATCCATAATTCCCTTTGGTGTAATTCTAATATAAGGGAGATGCATCGATGATAGAAACAGCAAGGTGTAAACAGGGTCCCCGAAGACGTATCCATAAGAGTTTAGGTGCTCTCTTAGTCTATGCTCTTCCTCTATTAAAGATGACATGGGCATATCTGCCATAATTCCACCAAGCGGCAGTGGCAGTTCATAGACAATTTCACCCTGATCGGCGAGGACGATACCACCGCCAAGCTCTTTCATCCGCTCAAAGGCAAGCCTCGTATCCTCTCGTGAATTTCCTATTAAAATAAAGTCTCCGGTATTAGAATAAGAGCTTACAAGACCACCGAGTGAATCGGTAAATCCCTTTAATAATGTATTGACCTGCCATTTTCCGTCTCTGTCTAGTAAAGTAAGAAAGGCTTCTCTCGTTTCAGGGGGCAAACGATCTACCGATGCGTCATTATCTATCGCGTATGGCTTCATAATAACCTCATTCACCATCTCCATCCCAATCGGCATCGAAAATTGCAGGTCATCAGCAGTCAATTCCCAGTTAATATCAAGTGGGGCGACACCGTTTTCTTCCCAGTGAACTTCTTTATGTCTTGCCACATCGTTATGATCACGCTTCACCCATTCCCCTTTTGCGATTACAGAGTGGGGAGTGGGATCAGTTGGATCTGACAAGAAGTTCAAGTGGGCTACTCGACCGGACGCAAGGCTTCCAATCCGGTCTTCGAGGCCAAAATGACGCGCTGGCTGATAGGACCCCATCAAATAGGCATCAATCTCAGGGATACCTGCCTCGATAGCAATTTTTATACAAACATTGATCAATCCTTCACTAAAAAATCCGGGGGTAGATCCATCCGTTGTGTACATCAACTTATCAAAATGAGTGAGATTCTTTTCCTTCAGCCCTTTTAAAATGTCAGGCAAATCCGGTCGTATCGATGAGTAACGCAACCCCGTTTGATACCCATGCATCAATCGATCCATCACTTCATCTGCCGTCATGGATTCATGTTCTGAATCAAGTCCAAGCAATTTCATCTTCACCAATGTTTTCCATGATGCGCCAGGCAAATGACCCTCAAGCGGCTTTCGGGAACGCTTCGATTCCTGCATCCAATGAAGCATTTGATCATCGCCCCCATACAGCACATCAGGCCAGGCTGTCAGTTCTCCACCTTGAATGACTGCATCATGATTAAGCCAGGATAGCACCTGATCATCGAAGTCAAACTGATCCTCTTCCTGCAGGGCAGACTGTGAGTCAAATCGAGCCCACCAAAACACAGAAGCAGATAATTTCGCGCAGTCTTCAAGCAAAGAAAACGCTTTCTTTTTGTCTGTTAAAAAAATCCACATTAAGTTATCATTTATCAGTGTTGTTGTTCCCGTTTGGACAGCATGCACTGCTAAGCTGAGAGGGTTATATAACTGATAAGGATGCACATGCGGCTCAACATAGCCAGGGACAATATAACTCCCTTGCCCATCAATGATTTCTGTTCCTTCCGTAAGAGGAGGAAGCTCTGGGCCAGAGTAAATGATACGATCCTCATAAATCCATATATGACCAGTCATCCATTGTTTTAAGTAGACATTTAAGTAGGTTGTATTTTTTACTAGTTTGGTCGGCGCAAGTTTACCTTCAACGACGGCTACGTGTTCACGCAACTGTCTATTACGCCAACGGAAGCGTTGTTCATTCACTCGAGAGCCTCCTTCATTCATTTTTTCTATCTTAACACACGTGAAACAACTTCGCGAAGCAAAAAATACTGTGTAAATGAGTGTTTACACTTAAATCTTGAGTAGTTAGGTTGGACTTTGTCACATTTACGTGGAAAAGCGAGCAATTTGAGCAAAATCTGGTGCATTTCGTCAAAAAATTTAGCGTTTTCCACCTTTTATAAAATGCGAAAAAAATCCGCCCTGGTGGACGGATGATTTTTCTTTATAAGGAAAGGCAAGTTTGCCCCTAAGTCATTTCGTTTGAAACGATTTCCCGATATCTTTTCTAAAAAAAAACCCTTCATGCTCGTCAAAAGCAGTCAATGAACTATACACAGCGTTAAGGGCCTTATCGAGTGTTGTCGCCATCGTACCTACAAGCAGTACGCGCCCGCCGCTTGTAACATATCCATCATCCACAGCCTCTGTCCCTGCATGGATAGCGAAAGTATCTTCCTCCGGCCATTCCGGTAACCGTACACCTTTTTCATAACTTCCAGGATAGCCTGCAGAAGCTACGACGACACCCGCACATGCCTTCTCAAACCATTTGAGTTGCGGATTTTTCCCTTCAAGAACATCTGTCAACACTTGGACGAGATCATTAGTTAAAAGCGGCAGCACAACCTGTGTTTCAGGATCGCCAAAACGTGCGTTAAACTCGATCACCTTAGGACCTGCATCTGTTTGAATCAGGCCCGCATATAAAATTCCCGTAAACGACCGACCTTCAGCCACTAAACCCGAGGCTGTCTTCTCCAAGATCGACTCAACGGCATAATCATAATCCTCCCAAGATAAATGGGTAGCAGGAGCAAAGGCCCCCATTCCACCTGTATTTGGACCTTCGTCCCCGTCAAAAGCGCGCTTATGATCTTGAGCAGTCAGCATCGGATAGACATTTTTCCCGTTCACAAAAGCCATCAAAGAAAATTCCGCACCTTGCAAAAATTCTTCAACGACGATTTCCCGGCTCGCCTCACCGAATTGGCCTTCAAGCAGCATATCCTCTACAGCTTCACATGCAATTTCCACAGTCTCAGCAACAACGACACCTTTCCCTGCAGCCAATCCATCTGCTTTAACAACAATAGGCGCGCCTTGCTCACGAATATAAACTTTTGCTTTCTCAGCATCGGTGAAAGCTTGATAATCAGCCGTTGGAATATCATACTTCTGCATCAGTTGCTTGGCAAAATGCTTACTTCCCTCGATCAAGGCAGCTGCTTTTGTCGGCCCGAATACTTTGAGACCAGCTTCAATAAAGCAGTCGGCAAGCCCATCCAACAATGGGTTTTCCGGACCAATGATGGTAAGGTCAACTCCATTTTCTTTAGCAAAAGCGACAAGCTGTTCCTGATCGGTTTCTTGAATCTGAACACGGACAGCCTGCTCTCCCATTCCTGCATTCCCGGGTGCTGCAAAAAGGGTTTCAACCTGTGTACTTGAAGCGAGCTTTTTGACAATGCTATGCTCACGTCCCCCACGTCCGATAACTAGAACCTTCATGATTCGCCGCCTCCTTGATTAATGTTTGAAATGACGCATTTTCGTAAGTACCATCGCAATGCCATGTTTATTACAGGCATCGATCGAATCTTGGTCGCGTTTTGAGCCACCCGGCTGAATAATCGCTTTCACACCGGCATGTGCTGCCGTTTCAACTGTGTCCGGCATTGGGAAAAAAGCATCTGAAGCCATAACCGCGCCTTCAGCTTGATTACCTGCTTGTTCAAGAGCAATTTTAGCAGCGCCAACACGGTTCATTTGACCTGCACCCACACCGAGTGTTTGATCGGACTTTGCAATCACAATGGCATTGGACTTTACGTGTTTGACCACTTGCCAGCCCAGCGCTAGATCCTTCAGCTCTTGCTCCGTTGGTTGACGATCCGTCGCTACCTCAAGCTCAACGTCTTCGAGTGATCCTTCATCTGTATCCTGAACGAGTAAGCCGCCGTCTACAGAAGTAAGCTTATGGGTTTGGACACCTGGCTTCTTCATTTCGACTTCAAGCAAACGTAGATTCTTTTTCTGTTTAAGGAGATCCAGCGCCTCCTGGCTGAAGGAAGGAGCGATCACAATCTCAAGGAAAATTTCCTTAAGTTTTGCTGCTGTCTGCTCGTCCACTTCACGGTTCAAGGCAACAATTCCACCGAAAATAGAGATCGGGTCACCAGCGTAAGCTTTACCATAGGCTTCAAAAAGCGTTTTCCCTGTTCCCACACCACATGGGTTCATATGTTTAACGGCAACGGCTGCTGGCTCTTGAAACTCAAGAACAACATCCAAAGCTGCATTGGCATCTTGTATGTTATTATAAGAAAGCTCTTTGCCATTTAATTGTCTAGCATCGGCTAACGAAGCACCATCATAATTTGCCTTTTTATAAAAAGCAGCGGTTTGGTGCGGGTTTTCACCATAACGCAATGACTGCACCTTTTCATATGTAACGGTGTATGTTTCTGGATACGATTCCTCCGTTACGTCTGTAAAATAGCCAGCAATCATTGCATCATAATTCGCGGTGTGACGGAATACTTTGGCGGCGAGCTGTTTGCGGGCATCAAAAGAAAGCTCACCTGATTGCAAGCTTGCAATCACCTCATCATAATCGGCAGGATCTACCACCACAGCGACATCTTCAAAACTTTTTGCTGCTGCACGCAGCATCGTCGGGCCGCCGATATCAATATTCTCAATTGCATCCGCTTCTGTGACATCCTCTTTAGCGATCGTTTCCTTAAACGGATAGAGGTTTACAGCGACAAGGTCGATCGTTTCGATGCCAAGCTCAGCCAATTGCTTCATATGGTCTTCATTGCCGCGTTTCGCAAGCAAACCCCCGTGAACCGACGGGTGCAGTGTTTTCACACGTCCATCCATAATTTCTGGGAAGTCAGTAATCTCCGAGATTGATTTTACAGCTATGCCAGCTTCTTCAATCGTCCGCTTCGTCCCACCTGTAGAGATGAGTTCGAAATCTAGTTCTATTAAGCTTTTTGCAAAAGCAGTTAAACCTTGTTTGTTAGAAACACTTAGAAGTGCGCGCTTCTTGTTCATTTGGATTCCTCCTTGACCATTAATGATTGAATGACTCGCGGATAAAGTACATGCTCTACCGCTTGAATTTTTCGCTGGACATCTTCTTTCCTATCCTGTGCTTCGATACGAACGGCTTCCTGATCAATAATCGGTCCTGTGTCCATGCCATTGTCAACATAATGAACCGTCACCCCTGTAACTTTAACCTTTTTGTCAAAAGCCTGTCCGATCGCGTCCTTTCCTGGGAAGGCCGGCAGCAAGGATGGATGAATATTTAGGATGCGATTCTCATATGCCGTAAGCAATGTCGGACCAATAAGCCGCATGTAACCAGCTAGGATAATCCATTCTGCCCCTCTGTCCTTGCAATCAGCAAGCAAGGCTTGTTCAAAGGCTTCTTTATTCGCAAATGATTTAGGATGAAACACGACGGTGTCGACATGTCTTTTTTGTGCTTTCTCAATGACGCCTGCATCGATTCGATCAGAAACGAGCAAGGAAACCCTTGCATCAAGATTTCCGTTTTCTATTGCATTCATCACCGCATCAAAATTAGAGCCGGTTCCTGATGCAAAAACAGCTAAATTCATCATGACCAATGAATTCCCTTCTGTTCCGTGACATATCCAATCATTCGTGCTTCTTCTCCTCCCACTTGCAATGCTTCAAGCGCAGCAGAGACATCCTCTTCCGCGACAACTGCAACCATGCCGATGCCCATATTGAACACTCCAAACATATCATCAGTAGTCAAGTCTCCATGCTTACGAAGGAAGTCAAAGACCGCCGGCGTGCTCCAGCTGTTTTGATCCAGCTTGACTCCTAATCCCTCAGGAAGCGCGCGCGGAATATTTTCATAGAATCCGCCGCCTGTTACGTGCGCTAACCCTTTTACAGTAACAGCTTTTTTTAATGCCTGAATCGCCTTCACATAAATTTTTGTCGGTGTTAAAAGAATTTCACCTAATGATTTGTCAAAAGGAGCATAGATTGTCTGAAGATCGAGGTTGTGTTGTTCGATGATTTTTCTAACAAGTGAAAAACCGTTCGAGTGGACACCGCTTGAGGGCACGCCAATCAATACATCCCCTTGTTGCACCTGCTGCCCAGTAATCAGCTTTTCCTTATCTGCCATTCCGACAACAAAGCCAGCTAAGTCATATTCATCTTCCTGGTACATACCAGGCATTTCAGCGGTTTCGCCGCCAACGAGGGCACTGCCTGCTTGTTCACAGCCGTCCGAGATCCCTTTGACGATTTGTTCTATTTTAGCCGGGTCATTTTTGCCACAGGCAATATAGTCTAAAAATAATAGCGGATCCGCACCTTGAGCAATAATGTCATTTACACACATTGCTACGACATCGATGCCAATTGTGTCATGTTGATCCATTTCAAACGCGAGCTTAAGTTTAGTTCCAACCCCATCTGTTCCTGTCACTAGGATAGGATGTTTATAACTCATTGAGCTTATATCAAATAAGCCAGCAAATGCGCCTAGGCCGCCCATCACTTCTGGGCGCATCGTTCGTGCCACGTGCTTCTTCATGCGGTCAACAGCTTCGTAACCTGCCTCTACATCCACACCTGCTTGTTTATAAGATTGACTCATGCTGTCCCCCTCCTCTCCTTATGCCTTCTCATACGGTAATACCGTGTTTGGATAAATCTCGGTTGGATAGTTACCAGTGAAACAAGCTGTACAGCCGCCGTGTTCCATCGACTCTTCACCTTGGTAAATAGCTTCATTTAACCCATCAACCGACAAATAGGCAAGACTGTCGGCACCAATTTCCGTTTCAATATCCTTGACAGAATGGTTGGCTGCAATCAATTCCCCGCTGGTCGATGTATCAATACCGTAATAGCAAGGATTCTCGATGGGCGGTGAAGCAATACGGACGTGGACCTCTAAAGCCCCTGCCTCTTTAAGCATCTTTACAATCCGCCTGCACGTTGTCCCGCGTACAATCGAATCATCGACCATCACGACACGCTTGCCTTCAACGATACCGCGGACGGCCGATAGCTTCATCTTCACTCCTTGCTCGCGAAGCTCTTGTGATGGCTGGATGAATGTCCGGCCGACGTAGCGGTTTTTAATTAAACCAAGCTCATAGGGAAGGCCGGCCGCCTCCGCATAACCAATAGCCGCCGATATACTTGAGTCCGGCACACCTGTGACCACGTCCGCTTCAATCGGTGCTTCACCAGCAAGCGCCTTCCCCATCCTTTTTCTTGACGCATGGACATTTTTCCCATCAAGGTTACTGTCAGGACGGGAAAAATACACATGTTCCATCGAACAAAGTGTACGCTGGATTGGCGCTGCGAACCGTTTTGACTCCAAACCATTTTTATCAATAACAATTAATTCTCCTGGTTTCACTTCACGTTCATACGTTGCGCCAACGATATCAAACGCACACGTCTCAGAAGAAACGACCCAGGAATCACCTAGATAGCCAATCGATAATGGCCGCAGACCACGCGGGTCATTCGCGACAAACAGTTGATCCTCCGTCATTATTAAGAAAGCATAGGCCCCTTTAATCATCGATAGTGCCTGACAGATCGCTTCATCAATCGGAACATTTCCCGCCCGTTTAATTAAATGAGCGACGACCTCCGTGTCTGATGTCGTTTGCAAAATGGAACCTTGGGCTTCAAGCTGACCTTTCAATGCTTGGGCATTGACGAGGTTGCCATTGTGAGCGAGAGCAAGGCCGCTGGTTTGTGAACGGAACATCAGTGGTTGAATATTCTCATAGCTTCCGTCCCCAGCTGTTGCGTACCGAACGTGGCCGATGGATGCATGCCCCTCAAGCTCTTTCAAGCTATCTTGTGAAAATACATCATTGATTAAGCCGTGTCCTTTAGCTATCTTCATATGATCTCCATCTGACGTGACAATGCCTGCGCCTTCCTGCCCGCGATGCTGGAGGGCATGTAGACCATAATACGTCAGCTGTGTAGATTCCGGATGACCCCAGACGCCAAAAATGCCGCATTCTTCATTTAAGCCTTTGATTTCACCAAGCATGGAATAGCTCCTTTCCAAATTTGCTTCAACTTCCCTGTCTGCTCTTCAACAACGATTTCACCATTTGACTTGAGACGGTACACCCCATCTCCTGTTACTTTTCCTAGCAAACTAGCATCGTCCATGAGCGATTCAAATGTCTGTTGATTTTCTTGGGCCACCGAAACTAGGAAGCGAGACTGTGTTTCGGAAAATAGCGCTGTGGTTTCGTCGCCGGTAACTGTAACATCACAGCCAAGCTCTTTATTAAATAGACTCTCTGCAAGGGCGACAGCAAGCCCCCCTCAGAAATGTCATGTGCAGATTGCACGAGTCCTTTCCGAATGGCTTGTAGCAAGCTTTCTTGACGAGATACCTCTATTTGCAGATCAATTTCAGGTGCTTTGCCAAAGTGACAGCCTTCCATCATGCCCTGAAGTTCACTGCCGCCAAATTCCGGTTTTGTTTCACCAATAATATAAATCAGATCAGCTGGCTGCTTCATACTGGAGCGGGTAATGTGAGCCGTTTGTTCAATTAACCCGACCATCCCTACGACGGGTGTGGGATAGATCGCTTGCCCGCCAAACGATTCATTATAAAGGGATACGTTACCGCTGATAACGGGTGTACCAAGTACGGAGCAGGCTTCACTCATCCCCTCCACGCTTTTTTCCATTTGCCAAAAGATTTCTGGGTTTTCTGGTGAGCCGAAATTGAGGCCATCTGTCAATCCGAGCGGGCGTCCTCCGGAACATACGATATTACGCGCCGCCTCAGCGACAGCTATTTTCCCGCCTACCTCTGGGTCAAGGTAAATGTAGCGAGAGTTACAATCGGTCGTCATCGCAAGCGCCTTATCTGTTCCACGTACGCGGACAACAGCTGCATTTGACCCCGGGCTGACTACTGTATTCGTCTGAACCATGTAATCATATTGGTCGTACACCCATTCTTTACTTGCTATCGTCGGCTGCTGGAGGAGATCTGCTAACGTTTCACCGTAATTTGTAACTGTCGGCATGTAGCTGTCCATTTCCTGGTAATCTTTATAATAAGCTGGAACCGCTGAAGGCTGATGATAGACAGGAGCATCCTCTGCTAACGAATCAACAGGCACATCTGCGACGGTCTCCCCATGATGTTCGAGGCGGAAGCGCTTGTCGTCTGTCACCTCACCAACAGATACAGCCTCTAAATCATACTTACGGAACACGTCAGCAATTTCTTCTTCCCGACCTTTTTCTACAACCAAAAGCATACGTTCCTGTGATTCAGACAGCATCATTTCATAGGCTGTCATATTCTCCTCCCGTTGTGGAATCAAGTTCATATTCATTAGCATTCCGGTTCCAGCTTTACTTGCCATCTCACTTGCGGATGACGTAAGGCCGGCAGCCCCCATGTCTTGAATACCGACAAGAGCGTCATGATGAATTACCTCTAAACAAGCTTCGATTAACAGTTTTTCCATAAAAGGGTCGCCGACTTGAACGGATGGACGTTTCTCTTCGGAAGCTTCAGACAACTCTTCAGAAGCAAAAGTAGCGCCGTGTATGCCGTCACGGCCTGTTTTTGCCCCAACGTACATCACCGTATTTCCGATACCAGCTGCAATCCCTTTTTGAATATCTTTATGATCAATTAACCCGACACACATCGCATTAACCAGTGGATTACCGTTATAAGCATCATCAAATTGCACTTCACCGCCGACAGTTGGAACTCCGACACAATTCCCGTAACCAGCAATGCCGCGCACAACTTCCTCAAACAAATACTTCACGCGTGGCTGTTTCAAAGAACCAAACCGCAGTGAGTTCAATAAGGCAATCGGCCGTGCTCCCATCGAAAAGACGTCACGCAGAATGCCGCCGACACCTGTCGCTGCACCTTGATAAGGCTCAACAGCTGAGGGGTGATTATGGCTTTCCACTTTAAATACGACAGCCTGGTCGTCGCCAATATCAATGATTCCTGCCCCTTCCCCTGGACCTTGAAGGACGTGCGGGCCCTGTGTGGGAAATTTTTTCAGTAAAGGCTTAGAATTCTTGTAACTGCAATGCTCTGACCACATGACAGAGAATAGCCCTGTTTCCGTGTAGTTTGGACGCCGGCCTAAGATACCTGTAATCGCTCGGAACTCCTGATCACTTAATCCCATTTCACGATATAACTGCTGCTGTTCAATTTGTTCTGGACTAATCTCAAGCATTGATGGCATGGTTATTCCTCCAGTGTGTCAAGATCGATTGAAATAGACGCAATCCGTCCTCGCTTCCAAGTAAAACATCGACGGCACGTTCGGGGTGTGGCATCATCCCAAGAACATTCCCTTGTTCGTTCGTAATTCCGGCAATATCGGCAACAGAACCATTCGGGTTCGTTTGGTAAGTAAAAGCGATTTGCTTGTTTTCCTTTAACGTTTGATAGGTTGCTTCATCACAGTAGTAATTTCCATCACCGTGAGCAATTGGTATCTGGATTTCTTCTTTTTCCTTATAAAAATCAGTGAACTGGGTTTGATTATTTTCAACTCGTAGTGTCTCATGATGACACATGAATTTAAGGTTTTGATTAGGCAGCATCGCACCTGGAAGCAAGCCCATTTCGAGCAGCACTTGAAATCCATTACAGACACCGAGCACAGGTTTACCCTTTTCAGCTGCTTGACGGATTTGTTCAATCACACCTGAAGTTGAGGCGATCGCTCCAGAACGCAAGTAGTCACCGTAAGAAAATCCACCTGGTAAGAGAATCCCGTCGTAGCTTGAAAGGTCGGCTTCCTGATACCAAACTAAGTCCGCTTCTTCCCCTAACGCATTCGTAATAGCAAAGGCCATGTCTCGATCACAATTCGACCCTGGAAAAACAACGACAGCAAACTTCACTTAGACAACCTCCTCGATCGAGTACGAGTAATCCTCGATGACAGGGTTTGCGAGCAACTGATCACACATTTTCTCAACTTGCTGTTCAATGTTGTCTTTGTCTTCAATCATAACTTCCATGTATTTACCGATTCTAACTTCACCGACATTTGTGTACTCAAGTGAATGAAGGGAATGCTGAACGGCCTTTCCTTGGGGGTCAAGGACACCTTCTTTAAGAGTGATGTAAATCTTTACTTTGCGCATGTGTGCTCCTCCAGTCGTTGTAAAATGATCTTATAAACGGAAATTAGGTCACCAAGGTTTTCACGGAATACATCTTTGTCCATCTTCTCACCCGTTTTGTCGTCCCACAGACGGCATGTATCAGGTGAAATCTCATCGGCTAACACGATCGTTCCATCAGCAATCCGGCCAAATTCTAATTTAAAATCCACTAAGTCAAGACCCGTTTGCTTAAACAGATTCGCTAAAAGCGCGTTTACCTCCAGTGCTTTATCCTTTATAGAATCGAGCTCTTCCTTGCTTATATCCGTTAGATGATAGGCATGCTGATCATTGATAATTGGGTCGTCTAATTCATCTTTTTTGTAAAAAAGTTCAACAAGCGGCGGGTTGAAACGCTCTTTTTCCGGTATGCCGAGTCTGCGTGTAATGCTTCCGGCTGCAACGTTACGGACGACAACTTCAAGAGGAATGATCGCCGTTTTAGCTACCAGCTGCTCTGTATGATTAAGTTCTTTAATAAAATGGGAAGGTATGTTATGTTGCTTCAAATAGTCAAAGATTTTCGAGGTAATCAAATTATTAAGGCGTCCTTTACCTTCAAATTGATCTTTCTTTTTGCCATTAAATGCGGTCGCATCATTTTTATAAGATAAAATAAGCTGCTCCGGCTGACCCTCAACATGGTAAACCCGCTTCGCCTTACCTTCATACAAAAGAGAACCCTTCATCACGAACACCTCACTTGGAATTTGATGGATGACCTAAGGTTGCGTGACCTGGTCATCCATATTATGGTATGTTACAGGCCGATGCGGTCGAAGATGCGATCGACGTTTTTCAGGTGGTGCTTGTAGTCGAAACATGCGTTGATTTGTTGTTCGGATAGAGTGGATGTAATCTTATCATCTGCTTCGATTAGCTCACGGAATGGAACACCGCGTTCCCATGCCTCCATCGCTTTTGGCTGCACAAGGTCGTAGGCTTCTTCACGAACCATGCCCTCATCGATCAGCGTTAGCAGAACACGCTGAGAGAAAATTAGACCATATGTTTTTTCCATATTCTCTTGCATCCGCTCAGGAAAAACGGTTAAGTTTTTCACGATGTTTCCGAAACGATTGAGCATATAATTGATCGCGATTGTAGCATCAGGCAAAATCACACGTTCCGCTGAAGAATGGGAAATATCGCGTTCATGCCATAACGGAACATTTTCAAAGGCGGTCAGCATTTCACCGCGCAGCACGCGAGCCATTCCTGTCATATTCTCAGAGCCAATTGGGTTTCGCTTATGCGGCATCGCTGAAGACCCTTTTTGGCCTTTTGCAAAAAATTCCTCAACTTCACGTGTTTCCGTCTTTTGCAGGCCGCGAATTTCGACAGCGATTTTTTCAATAGAAGCGGCAATTAACGCGAGTGTTGATACATAATGCGCATGGCGGTCACGCTGCAATGTCTGTGTCGATACAGGCGCTGCTGCAAGGCCAAGCTTGTCGCAGACGTACTCTTCCACAAATGGATCAATATTGGCATACGTCCCAACTGCCCCTGATAGTTTACCCACTTCGATATGTTTGATGGCTAGATCCAAACGTTCAAGATTCCGTTTCATCTCTTCATAATAGAGTGCTAGTTTTAACCCAAAAGTTGTTGGCTCAGCGTGGACACCATGCGTACGCCCCATCATCACTGTATGTTTGTGCTCAACAGCTTTGTCGGCCAAAATATCGATAAATGCAACAAGATCCTTACGAATAATTTCATTGGCCTGCTTTAGTTGATAAGAAAGTGCTGTATCAACGACGTCCGTTGACGTTAAACCATAATGCACCCATTTGCGCTCTTCCCCAACTGTTTCGGAAACAGCTCTCGTGAATGCCACAACATCATGACGTGTTTCTGCCTCAATCTCATGAATGCGCTCAATATTGAAGGACGCCTTTTCACGTAATTTAGCAACATCTTCTTCAGGAATTACCCCAAGCTCACTCCACGCTTCACAAGCTAACAGTTCCACTTCAAGCCAAGCTTGGTATCTATTTTCTTCGGTCCAAATCGAACCCATTTCAGGTCTTGTATAACGTTCTATCATCGTCTTCCTCCTCTTCGCTTACCACATATGAATTTGGTTGTACTTTATTTGCTTGTCGATTTCTTTTAAACTATTTCCGATAAACGTGATATGCCCCATCTTCCGGTTTGTTCTTGCCTCACCTTTTCCGTAATCATGAAGGTGAAATCCTGAGTAATTCTCCAGTCTGCTATGCAAAATATCCTGATGTTTACCGAGTACATTAATCATCACCGCAGCTGGAAACGAATGAATCGGCAACAGTGGCAAGCCGCAAATCGCTCGTACATGCTGTTCAAATTGGGAAACACTGCAAGCTTCGATCGTATAATGGCCTGAGTTATGCGGCCTTGGTGCCATTTCATTAATGTACACATCCTTACCTGTGACGAACATTTCCACAGCGAACGTGCCGACAATGCCTATCTTTTCCGCCAGGGCTTTCACAGCCTCCTGCGCTTTTTTAGGGACTTTATCCGAAACCGCCGCCGGCACCCTTGTTTCGTGTAAAATATGATTCTTATGAAGATTCTCCGCTACAGGGAAATAGGTGATCTCACCGTCTAGACCTCTCGTGAAAACTTGTGAGATTTCCAGATCAAATGTGATCCACTGTTCAACGATATAGGTTCCACCTTCTTTGATGAACTTCTCCACCTCATCAAAATCTTCCTCTTTTCCAATAGGAAGCTGGCCTTTGCCGTCATAACCGCCACTTACCGTCTTAATCACTGCTGGAAAACCGATCGTTTCCATTGCTTTTTGAAATTGGTCAAACGTTTGAACAATCTCATATGCCGCCACAGGAAGCCCTGCATCGACAGCAATCTGCTTTTCCTTAGCACGGTTTTGTGTCACCTCTAAGGAGTAAGCACCTTGAGGAAGCTTTTCTGCTCCTTCAAAAAGACGAGCGACTTCAAGATCCACGTTTTCAAACTCATACGTAATCACATCGCTAAGCTCACTTAATCTCTCAGCCGCTTCTGTATCATCATAATCTGCAACTATGTGATGATCAGCCACCTGTGCACACGGGCAATCCTCCGTCGGATCAAGTACAGCAATGCGATACCCCATATGCTTTGCAGCTACGGCTATCATTCTTCCTAGCTGACCACCACCAAGAATTCCAATCGTTCCACCTGGTCGTACCACGTTATTGTTCACGTAACTCCCTCCTCATATCTGTCACTCTTACCTTCATTTGCACACGGTATTCAGCAAGTCGGCCAGCTATTTCCTCGTCAAAAGCTCCGAACATTTCTGCTGCTAGAATTCCAGCATTTTTCGCTCCGGCTGCTCCAATGGCAACGGTAGCAACAGGAACACCGCCAGGCATTTGTACAATTGAGAGAAGCGAATCAAGCCCATCTAGTGCCTTGGATTGAACAGGAACGCCAATCACAGGCAGCGTTGTTTTAGCTGCCACCATCCCCGGCAAATGAGCCGCACCGCCGGCTCCCGCAATAATAACCTTGATCCCTTTTCCTCGCGCTTCCTCCGCATATGCGAACATATCCTCAGGCGTTCGATGAGCCGAAATGATCTCCGTTTCATAGTCCAACCTCAGGTCATCCAGTATTTTACAGGTCTCTTTCATTGTTGACCAGTCAGAGATACTTCCCATGATGACTCCTACTTTAACCATGTAATCCCTCTTTTCGATAAAAGATTTGTTACTTTCCGAGTTTAGTCGAACTTCTTATAAACGTGTCTACGAGGGGATTTTCCACTTTACGTATTAAAAAAGCCTGCTTATCTCCCTCTAATGAGGAGAGATAAACAGGCACACGTATGTTGAGAAGATGAATGCTTGATCTCCCCTCATAGTCCGGAAATTTACGGTATCCGGGTAGAAACGTACGGGCCATATTCCCGTCTTATATGAGGTTCTTCTATGCAGTTTCTGACTCAATCATAGCAATATTCGACTGTATCTGTCAACGCAAATAACGAACATTTAATTTTGTTTTAAATGAAAATGTTCGCTTTTATTGTTTAACTGCTTGAAAAACAATCACTCTTCCTACAGGCTCCACAGTTTTTTCACCGTTTTGAACAACTTCTCGAAAAATGGGCTCCTCTGCACGGCGTATCGGTGTGTACCCTTCTTTATTTATTCGTTCTAAACACTGGTCAATCGTTTCATCTTCGTGCACTTCAAAGCGCTTCTTGTTGTTTTTCTTGGTCATTACGCAACCTCCCCTTCTTCACCTGCTTCACCCAGAACCCGCCATGAATCTGCTTTGGTTCATAGGCAATAATGAAGGCTTTAGGGTCAATGGTTTTAATCGTTTCATACAATTTTAACTCATACTTCCTCGGGGTTAAAATTTGCATTGCCAGACGGTCACCTTCCATTCCATAAGCATACCAGCTCGTTACACCGTATCCCTTATCACGGAGCAACTTCGTAAATTCGATATCAGGATCAGAAGAAATGACATTCACCGTGGTATAACCAAGCGCCAGTTTTTCTTCAATCTTCATCCCAACGACGACACCCATCCCATAACCGACAGCATAAGCAATGACATTTTCTATTTGATCAAGATTATCAAGCACCAACCCTAATCCTAAGATATAGACAACGATTTCAAACATACTGATAAATGCTGCGAAATATCGCTGGCCTTTCAATGTAAAAATCATTCGAAGCGTGAAGAACGAAACGTAAACGATGTTAACGACTAAAATGATGGTGACCATCACCAGGGTATTATCAAGCATGCATGTATTCCTCCTGTGCTAGGGGACTGTCTAGCTGCAACGCCTGCCGAAACCTAAGTCAGCCATGGCATTTTCGCTTTCCATTTCACCCAAAAGATCAATCATGCATAAACTATATACCATCTGTTATTCGTGGCACAATAAGATTTTTTCAAAACATTTGTCGAAAGCGAGATGATGTACGAATGAACCAATTTAATGATTGGAAAAAAAACATCGACCAGTTCTTCGGAAAAGATTTCTTCGGAGATTTTGAAGGGTTTATGAAACCCTCCATCCCCCAAATCAATCTCTATCAATATGACAATGAATTGCTTTGTATGGTTAACGTTCCCGGCATGAGTCATCCAAAAAACGTCGATGTTGTCGTTGACCATGCTACACTTATATTAACGGGGAGAATCGAAATTAATCATCGCGGCGGCCATCAGCTTAAGTCTGAAATTGCGACAGGGACCTTTGAGCGCAGCATTGACCTCCCCTTTGCAGTAAGAAGTGACA
Source organism: Halobacillus amylolyticus (assembly GCF_022921115.1). Classification (NCBI taxonomy): domain Bacteria; kingdom Bacillati; phylum Bacillota; class Bacilli; order Caryophanales; family Bacillaceae; genus Halobacillus; species Halobacillus amylolyticus. Next base: position 2,098,244 of record NZ_CP095075.1, read on the forward strand.
AAATTGATGCTACTTACAAGCATGGTCTATTAATCATTCAACTTCACCGCTTCATTTCAGATGCGACCAATCAAAAACCAATCCGAATCCGCCACCTTGAGGACGAGTGAATTTGAAATATGCAATTACCTGTCTATTTCGTGCAATTATTGAGAGTTTCGTGCAAATTAACTCCTCAAATGTGCATATATTTAAAATTTCGTGCAATTACGTCCCAATTTCGCGCAATTATGAAAGCCGGCAGCACCCATTACAGTTATTGCTCTGCTTAGAATAGCGTTTAGGCTAAGAATATAAAGTACAAGATGAAAATCACGAAAAGCAGATACATGATTGGATGAATGTCTTTTTTTCGTCCTTTTAACAACATAGTAATAGGATAAAAGATAAAGCCAATCGCAATTCCCGTAGCGATGCTGTAGGTAAGCGGCATGGCTGCAATTGTGAAGAAGGCAGGAACGGCGATTTCAAACTCATCCCAATCGATATTTTTCAAAGTGGATGCCATGAGTACGCCCACGATAATTAAGGCAGGTGCTGTGACTTCTTGCGTGAAAACAGTGAGTAATGGTGAAAAGAACAGGGCTAATAGGAAGAATCCTGCTGTGACAACGGATGCGAAGCCTGTTCTACCGCCTGCCCCAACGCCTGCGGTTGATTCGATATAGGAGGTCGTCGTCGATGTTCCGACAACGGATCCTACGACTGTAGCCGCTGAATCAGAGAATAAGGCTCGTCCCGCGCGTGGAAGTTTATTGTCTTTCATTAATCCACCCTGGGTCGCCACAGCCACGAGCGTTCCGGCTGTGTCAAAGAAATCAACGAATAGGAAAGTTAAAATGACGACAAGCATTTGCACAGTGAAAATATCATCAAAGTGGGTGAAAGCTTCGCCAAAGGTTGGAGCTAGACTCGGTGCAGGCCCGACGACTTCACTGATAGATGTAGGCGGCGTGATAAGACCTGTCACCATTCCAGCAATTACGGTCAGGATCATTCCGTAAAAAATGCCGCCTTTCACATCAAGCGATAAGAAAATAATAGATACAATAATTCCAAAAATCGCAAGCAATGTTGTTGGTTCTGTTAAATCGCCAAGTGTCACTAATGTCGCGTCACTGTTTTGGACGATCCCGGAATTTTGAAAACCGATAAAAGCAATAAACAAGCCTATCCCGGCTCCAACCGCCAGCTTTAAGTTAGCCGGAATGGCATTGATGATCATCTCGCGTAAGCCTGTGACTGTTAGTACGATAAAAATAAGACCAGATGCTAGTACACCTGCTAGAGCTGTCTCCCATGGAATACCGTAAGTGAGGACAACCGTATAAGCGAAAAAGGCACTCAAGCCAATTCCCGGGGCTAAGGCGATTGGATATTTAGCCAGCACCCCCATTATCAATGTTCCAACAGCGGCGGCGATGGCTGTCGCTGTAAATACAGCCCCCTGGTCCATGCGCGTCACGCCTTCTGGCAGTTCTTCAACACCAACCAGTGCAAGTGTTGACGGGTTGACGAATAGGATATAGGCCATCGCCAGGAATGTTGTCATCCCAGCTAAAAATTCTGTCCGGTAGTTCGTTCCTGCTTCTTTAAACTTAAAATATTTTTTCATTGCTGTGTTCCTCCCCTTGTGCACTTCCTGTTAGTTTTTCTCGGTTGCTTGAATGCAATACGCCCATCCCGGCTTAAATCGCGCATATATCGATTGAATCGTGCATATATCGAGGTCATTTGTCTTCGCTGAACAACAAGACACGTTCGCTTTTCTACCAAAAAACACTCTTGGCTTTATCGGCCAAGAGTGTTTCTACGAATCTACTAAGGAATGAACCAGCACGTAAATAAACGTGTGGCTCTTCCTTGACGTAGTCAGACCATTTACGGTAGTCCGGTAGAAACTTATGGGCCTTATCCCCAAAATTATACGACAATGCTATTCATTTTATTGTTTCCTTATCATACAAGGGTCTACATCTTACGTCAACTAAAAACCGAACATTAACAAAATTCAATAACGATAATATTCGTTTATTCCCATTCAATTGTTGCCGGTGGTTTACTCGTTACGTCATACACGACTCGATTAATATGATCGACTTCGTTAACGATACGTGTAGAAATTCTCTCTAACACGTCCCACGGGATACGCGCCCAATCTGATGTCATCCCATCAATCGATGTGACAGCACGGATGCCGATGGTATGATCGTAAGTCCGTTCATCCCCCATGACCCCGACAGACTTGATGTTCGGAAGCACAGTAAAGTATTGCCAAATATCTCTATCCAACCCTGCTTTTTTTACTTCATCACGCAAAATTGCATCTGACTCGCGGACGATTTCAAGCTTTTCATCCGTCACATCACCAAGAATACGAATCGCAAGGCCTGGCCCAGGGAACGGCTGTCTCCAAACAATATGGTCAGGAACACCAAGTTCTGTTCCAAGGGCACGGACTTCATCCTTGAATAGCGTATTCAAAGGTTCAATTAACTTAAACTGCATATCCTCGGGTAAGCCGCCCACATTGTGATGGGATTTGATGGTTTGTGCCGTTTCGGTGCCACTCTCGATAATATCTGTATAAAGTGTTCCTTGAGCGAGAAAATCGATATCCTTTAGTTTGTCAGCTTCATCATCAAATACATAGATGAATTCATTACCGATAATTTTCCGCTTCTGCTCTGGGTCCGAGACACCTGCCAGTTTTCCAAGAAATCGATCTTTAGCATCGACTTTTATGATGTTCATTTGAAAACCGTCTCCAAGGGTCCGCATGACATCGTCGGCCTCATTTTTTCGAAGCAGCCCATGATCAACGAATATACATGTCAACTGATCGCCAATCGCCTTATGAATAAGTGCTGCAACAACAGAAGAGTCAACGCCTCCACTGAGGGCGCACAATACTTTACGGTCCCCTACTTCTGCACGGATTTTTTCGACTTCCATGTCTACCACATGTTCCATTGTCCAATCATCTGTCGCTTCACAAGCTTCAAATACAAAGCTGCGCAGCAGATCATTGCCGTATTCTGAATGACGAACTTCTGGATGGAACTGTACTCCATACATTTTCGTATCACCATTACTCATAGCGGCTACCGGACAGGATGAGCTTGTCGCATCTACTTGAAACCCTGATGGGGCAGCAATCACTTTGTCGCTATGACTCATCCACACGGTTTGCTGTTTCGGAGTTTTCCGGAACAATAAAGGATCTTCATTAATTGAGATTTCTGCTTTGCCATATTCACGTTCTTTCGCCCGCTCTACCTTCCCGTCAAAATGATGAGTCATCAGCTGCATTCCGTAACAAATGCCAAGCACAGGGATACCTAATTCAAACAACTCTTCATCACAGCGGAAGCTATCTTCTCCATACACACTGTTCGGACCACCTGACAAAATAATCCCGCTAGGATCGATTTCTCTGATTTGTTCAGCTGTCAGTTTATGAGAGTGAAGCTCACTATACACACCAAATTCGCGAATTCGGCGAGTAATCAGTTGATTATACTGACTTCCAAAGTCAAGCACGAGAATCATGCCTTTAACTTGTTCCATAAAACTCAACTCCTTAATTACGGGAACTTACCCGCGAAAAATATGCTTGCTGCGATTATCCGAAACAAGCAGCCAAAAAAATGTGCTCAGCTGTGCTATCTTGGATTTTAACCGCATGAGTCAATTTCATAATTGCTCTTTTTAAAACGCCAAAGTCTGGAAGAATATAAGGCTCTTTTCTGAAAAGGTTCAAAGTGGATTCTTATCCAGCAGATTTTAGTTTCCGTTTTATAAAGAAGTTTGATCACTTTCTATCCATGTTGCTTCACATCGCCCCCCTTATCCTGGAGACTCAGCTCCGAGACACTTAGGTCCGTTACGGTATGAGGGCTCGGGGTGGCTGGGAAACGACTCGCTTTCCTGCGGCCCCACAGGACGTGGGGTCGTTCGGTGTTGGCACACGACGTGCCGAACTTAACCGAACATCCTCTAAACGGCAAACCTCCTCAGGCGAAGCCTTCCGGGGTCTTGCCTCGCCCCTTCTCCCGCGGGAGTCTCGCCGTTTCCCAGCCACCCCACCTGTTTTGTGATGAACGGAGCCATTCGTATTCCGAATGAGTCTCCAATGTTCAGAGGGCTTCATCCATCATGATGTAGCATAATAACCGTGTCACAGAGAGATTTCCAGCTATCTGATAGGAAGTTCTTCTGTCTTTTTCGGTGACTTGTGAACCTGGAGTGTTTCCGTTCTTCTCACAAACACAAGGAAGTCCGGGAAATTGCGAGACTCCTGGGGGATGGACATGACAGGTGAGACCCCGGAGGACGGAGTCCGAGGAGACTCAGCGCATGCCCACGGAAAGCGAGTGATCTCCCGGACCTCCTTCTCCATCCAAGGAAACGGAAACCTATCTCGAGATGGAGTCTTCCAGTTTACTGCCCTTAACCTAATAAAAATGATTTCAAATTTCCTACTTGACTAGATTGGGGGAGGTACTTCCTTTTTTGCGTTTTGAATCCCTTACGACAGAAGGGGGCTTAAATTATGAAATTGTTTCGCATGTATAAAAAAATAGACTTCTACCCCCGGATTTTCACGGTGAAGGCAGAAGTCCATGCAAAATATACACGTCACACGATTCCTGCCTTCATAGTCAGAACGTTACGGCGTTCCGGTAGAGACTCTCGGACCAAATTACCGAGGATATATGAAGGATTGATACCATTGATTTTCATTCATTCTATCAACAGCATAGACTGGAATCAAGACAATGCTTTTTTAATTAAATTTTCCCATAATTCTGTGACCTTATGCCATTGTTCTTTACGGCCTTCATTTCTGTACAAGACACGTTCATAGTTATTCGTCAACTTGCGCATGTCATTGGATTGGAAATGTGTGTCGACCTTCCTTGCGTAGTCCCTAAGCGTCTGATCAGGATAACGTTTCAAGCCTCTATGTTCGAGGACCTTCAATAGATACTGATAGGCGCGTTCGTACGTATCTTCACTGTCCCTTTTTCTAAATCGTCTGATTAAAATGGCGGTCATCCAGCGGAACCTTGTGAAATATAAGGCGGCGGCGATGATCAACGCTGCGAGCAGGCTGATCCATAGTGACAGGGTGTTCTGCCTTGCGTCTGTACCCGTTTGGCTTGCGCTTGTGCTTGCGCTCGCTTGTTGTTCTTGCATTTGTTCCGGCCTTCCAGTTAGGTCCTCTTCCGGTTCGTTTGCATTGGCTGCTGCGGATTCGGCTTCATCCTCTGTTTCGTCGATTTCAAGGTGAAAGTCTGTGTTGTTCGTAAAGCCCTGTGTTGGTTCAAAAGGAACCCAGCCTGCCTCCGGGAAGTACACCTCTACCCAGGAGTGCGCGTTGCCGCTGGTTACCTCATAAACGTTCAAGGTTTCGTTGTTTACTGTGGCAGTTTCGTTTTGGCGTTCACCACCGGTAAAGCCTTTGACCCAGCGGGAGGGTATGCCTTCAGCACGAAGTAGCACGACCATGGATGTTGAGTAGTTATCACAATATCCGACTTGGGATTCGAATAGAAATTGATCAACATAGTCCTGATTTTCACTGGGGACAGGGACGTCGGTTGTGGAATACTCAAATCCGTTTTGAGAGAAATAAGACTCGACAGCTTTCGCTCGATCGTAGCGGTTATCTTCACCACTTACGATTTCACTAGCCAGGTCACGAACACGATCCGGTAAACTATCAGGTAATTGTAGATAGTTTTCGGTGATTTCTTCTGGATCCTCGCCATTGGTTTCTCTTAATTGATTGTATTCAAAAGAAGGTGCATTGTAATGGGTGATGTATTGCTGAACTTGGTTCGGATCCCCTTCTATTAATGTATCCATCTCCCCAGTGTTCTCGTGCAATGTGATGTCCACTCTTTCAGGAAAACGTTCCAGTTCTTGGACTCCATAAGGGTAAACAAGCTTCCTGAAATCAGCCTCATCAGTAAAATTCAGCAATGCTGTCTGTTCTTCTACCTCTACATTATCTGTAAATGTTTGAAATTCAATATTATCAGGTGAGACTTTGGTAACAGGGTCTTCTAATGTGTCTTCCCATCCTTTCCCTGTGTACGTATCCTTAGATTCAATTCTCCAGTATTGCTCATTGTCAGCAACTGCTTGAAAGACTGTCGTATCGTCCTGAATAAACGAACCGCCAAGTCTTGAATCGTTCTCTCCATACCCTACTTTTTGAACACGCCCACCCGGTCCCGCACCTGCGTCACTATTTGAGCTTGTCAAGTAGGGAACAGGGTCCGGCCATTGCGGACCCAACTTAGGTGCAGCATATCCCACCAAGGTAGAGAACATAATCACTCCAATTAAGGGCAGTGCCCACAAGTAAGTCTTTTTCACACCTTTTAATAAAATCTCTTCTTTGTCCATTTCTTTGAATAAATGAGCTAAGCCGAGTGAGACCATTGCCAGTATAAACGTGCGGATGATAGCCCATTGCCCATCATACATCGTAAATGTATCGACAACAGTGACATAAACAAAGGTAAGAATAACAAAAGCGAGCATCCGTTTGGCAATGATAAACCAGTAATACAGCAGATAGCTCATGAGCCATAACAAAACCAAGAATAATAGACTTCTAAATAACGGCGTCATTTCCCACCATTGTTGCGCTTGAATGACTTGAATATTGTAAATGACTTGATCATAAACAACAGAAAACCATTGTCCACTGAAAATCCGTTCAGCTACATATAACCCGTCAATAATAAATAATAGACCAAGCAGCTTTAATGGAACCGAGATCATCCAAGTGATTTGCAGAAATGAAATAAAAAAGCAAAAACCGGCATAGATAAGGAAGACTTTAACATTTTGCGTATTTGAGATCATTTCTAGCGGCCTCAACCATTCACAAAACAGTAAAAATCCACAAACGTAGATGACGATCTGATAGACTAGCCCTTGCTTCCCCTGTGAGATGTCCATTATGTGTTCACCTCAAATTCTTGTTGAATTAATTCTTCCTCTGAGATTACATTTACGACAATTCCATTGTTTACTAACTGCTTAACCAATTTGTGATCTTGAAACTCCATTTGACTGCGAGGTTTGACATAAAAGAAGACGACACGTTTACTTTTTTGTGCTAGACGAGTGAGGCTTGTAAACATTTGTGTATCCAGGTGGTGACTCACGATAAGCAACAACATTCCCGTTAGATTCTGTGAAAGTTCACGCCCCAGTTGTTTAGCAAATGGCGTTTGTCCCACCGGGCGGACTTGGGCTAAATGCTGTTGAATCATGTCCTTATAGGCATGGTCTTGTTGAAAAGGAAAATACCTTTTCCCTTCACCAAGTGTCATGAAGGCAAGCTGTGAGGATCTATTATAAATCTCTTCTAGCAAAGACGCACTAAATTCTACTGATCCCTCAAAACTCAAAGGATGCATATTTTCTTCATAGACGGCATTTAAGATGATCAACATATCTACGCTTTTCTCCTGCTCAAATTCCTTTGTCATCATCTGGTTGCTTTTAGCCGTCGTCTTCCAGTCAATCCACGCAAAGCGGTCTCCCGGAACATACTCTCTCACACCGGAAACGACATTCGTGTTTTTTTCATTCAGCTTGAAGGATGGACTGACTCCCTGTTCAAAACTGTAAGCCCTTTCTTTCAATTTAACTGGGCGTTTATAAGGAAAGGCAATAATTTTATTATCAAGTTGATGGACCACTTCTTTCGTAATAAACCCGAAGAAATCCCCTGTTTTCACACGGAGAGCCTCTAGATGATGCTCACCTCTTGGAATCTCTTCTATTTCATACTGATAGCGAATGGTACGTTTAAACCAAGGAAAAGCTGCTTTCCTCATCCGTCTTGGCTTATTCAAATCATCTGGTTTGCCCATGTTCTGATACTTGTCAAAATGCGTATCTCGCTTCATTAAAGACTCGGGGAAATATTCTTCAATTACACAATAATATAAAGGATAGGGAAACGACCTAGTGATGTGAACGTCCACATAAATAGTCTCCCCTGCTGTTGTTACCCTTTTAGACAAGCGGCGCTCAATCTCCCAGTTATCCATTCGGTAAAAAGTAAGCCCCACCATGTAAAGGAGAAGGGGCAAAAAGCTGTAAAATAAAAACCAGCTCACGAAGCCGCCTTGAAACATAGCATAGGAGAAAAGCACAGCAAATATAAGAAGAACAACTGCTAATCTAGCTGTGAATCGAACCGATTGCTTCATTCATTTACGTTCCTCTGCACTGGAATTGAAGTCATTGTTAGCAGTTCGGCCACAATTTCTTCCGCGGCAGTCCCTTCGAATTTGGATTCTGAGGTTAGAATCATACGATGGGATAAAACATAAGGAGCCAAAAATTTAACATCATCGGGAATAACATAATCCCTATCTTGAATAAACGCATAGGCTTTAGCTGCCTTCATGAGGGCGATTGAACCTCGCGGGCTCACACCGAGATATACCCCTTCGTGAGTTCTTGTCCCAGTTACTAACTCCACAATATAACGATTAACCGTTTGATCCACATACACTTCTTCTGTTTGCTTCTGCAGATCAATCAGCTCTTCACGAGAAATTACGGAATCTATCGCATGAATCGGATGGCTGCCTGACGTTCGTTCGAGCATTTCCATTTCCTGTTTAGCTTTCGGATAACCCATTTTCAACTTTAATAGAAAACGGTCCAGCTGTGCTTCAGGCAATGGATAGGTTCCCTCATATTCGATAGGGTTTTGTGTGGCCATGACAAAGAATGGCTGTTTTAAAGGTACTGCTTCTCCATCGACTGTTATACTTGTTTCTTCCATTCCCTCTAGTAAAGCAGACTGTGTTTTAGGTGAAGTTCGATTAATTTCATCGGCTAAAACAATATTGCCTAAAATCGGGCCTGGACGAAATTCGAATTCAAGTTCTTTCGGATTATATATGGAAACTCCTGTTACGTCAGACGGCAACAAGTCAGGTGTAAATTGAATACGTTTAAAATCACAATCGAGCGACTTAGCTAACGTTCGCACTAGCATCGTCTTTCCAACTCCTGGTACATCTTCAAGCAAAACGTGACCTTTAGCAAGCAATGCAATCACACTCAATAATGCAGCTTCCTCCTTGCCAATCATTACTTTATTAATGTTCTTTAAAACTTCCGTAATCTTGGGCTGGTATAAAAAAGTTTGCTGTGTCATCAGGTGTACCCCTCTCTACTTTGACGATATATTCTGAAAAGTCGCGCTCATCATAACTATACTACAACTATAGGCATACGACAAAATATCTGAAAGCTTTTCGGCAAATTTTTTACCATGTGAGAAGGCTTTAAAGAAAAATCCCCATTGTAAAGGGTCCACCCTCTTTCACCAACGTCTTTGGACCCACTAGATTGGAAGATAACAACAATTAAATATGGATTTAGTCGTTCACACTATGCTTAAAAACTAGTAAACAAGTGTTTAGAAAATACATTTCGGGGTATTTTCTAATAGAGTTACTGAAAAGGGAGAGGGCCAACTTGAGACTAGATCAATCGCTAATTACTCGAATCATACATAAGGATAAGCAAGCACTTGATCTGCTTTACGATAGATATTCCCGCATATTATATTCCATCATCATTTCAGAGGTAAACGACTCCAAGAAAACAGAACGGATCATAACCTGCTTGTTTAAAGAGATATGGAGCAAACCTCACCAATTTAATGAAAAGTTTTTTTCTGCAAGTCTTATAAAAAAATGCACAGCTCTTCTGCGCACACTTTAACCTTTCTTAAGCGGGTTAACTAATCATCGCAATCAACTTTTTGCCCTATTTTCTCCCTCGGCACTAGTCATACGCCCTTCCATCATTACACAGTTTTCATAAAGTAATTGTATAGACGAAAAGGTGGTGAGATGATGGGCTACGGATACGGAAATAACGTTGGCGGCTTTGGTGGCTATGGTAATAATGTTGGCGGTCTTGGCGGCTACGGCGGCTATGGCGGCTATGGCTGTGGTCATAAAGGCGGAAATAATTTCGCCCTAATTGTTGTTTTGTTTATTCTTCTCATTATTGTAGGAGCTTCTTTTTACAAGTAATCTGTATTATAAAAAAGAGCTAGGACTTAGCTTCCTGGCTCTTTTTGTTAACAGAAAAGGGCTCCTCAACTATTACGCAATAGTTGAGGAGCCCTTTTCATGACTACTTACTCATTAGAAATTTTTTGCTGTGCTGTTGGTCTCTTATGAAGAGTAGAACAAGGCCCTGCTTGCAACAAGTAGCTGCCCCCGTCATGTCCTATAATGTTTTTCACACTTTCAGCCGTCTGAACAAGTGATTCCAGATCAACACCTGTCGCCACCCCTGACTCATGGAGAAAATGCACAAGATCTTCTGTTGCTACATTCCCTGATGCTCCCGGAGCGTATGGACAACCTCCCAGTCCAGCAATTGAACTGTCAAAATGAATTACACCTTGTTGCAATGCACTAACAGTGTTCGCTACAGCCATCCCCCTTGTGTTATGAAAATGCATCGAGAAAGTGATGGATGGAAACACCTCTTTTAATTCTCCTAATGTATCGTATACTTGCTTTGGATTGGCCATCCCGGTAGTATCCGCCAGTGATATTTCACTTATCCCCATCCTTTGATACCGTTTTATGATCGGGGTCAACTGATTGACTTGTACCTTCCCCTCATAAGGGCACCCGAAGGCCACAGATATGGACCCTCCCACAACGATGTTTTGCTTGTGCGCTAAGTCAATAATAGGTTCCAGTCTATTTTGGGCGTCTTCTACTATTGCGTTTGCATTTGACAGACTATGAGAATCTGTCGCTGAGAGCATTAGTTTTAATTTCTTAATACCTGAATCAATCGCCCTTTGAGCCCCTTTTACATTAGGGACTAAGGCTCGAAAGTGAAGATCCTCCAAGTCTTGCACTTGACGTACGACTTCCTCAGCATCCTTTAATTGCGGAATGGCTTCTGGATGAACAAACGAAGTTACCTCCATTGATTGTAAACCAGTCTTCGCCAGTTCTCTAATGATTTTCACTTTGTTCTCTGTAGGTATCCATTTTGCTTCTGCCTGAAAACCATCACGAGGGGCCACTTCACAAATAATAGCTTTAGAAGGCAATTCTAGATTTCGTGAGCGCATGATTAAATAATCCCCTTTTCTTTTAGTTGCTTGACCTCTTCTGTTGAAAGGCCTAAACTTCCACTGTAAATTTCATCATTATGTTCTCCAAGATCGGGCGCACGATGACGTATAGCGCCAGGCGTTTTAGAAAACTTAGGCACAACACCAGGCACCTTAACTTTCCCTAGACGAGGATGCTCGACCTCTACAATGTTTTCCCGTGCTTTAAAGTGTGGATCTTGAAAGATATCTTCGATGGTATAGATAGGACTTATCGGAACCCCAAAGGAATCCAATTTCTCCGTTAATTCTTTCTGTGTATACTTTCTGATCCAGTTTGAGACAATTTCCTGCACTTGTTCATCATTTTTCAATCGCTCTGAGTTTGTATAATATCGATCATCTTCTAACATATCTGTACGTTCCATTGCTTCGGCCAGACGATTAAATGTAGAGTCCGTACTTGTGACGAGTACAACAAATTTCCCATCGCTTGTCGCATAAGTGCCTGCAGGGCTTGAGTGTCCAGAAAGCCCTGGACTCCTTTCACGTACCTTCCCATTTTGATCGTATTCAGCAACTAAGAATTCGAGCATTCGGAAGATCGATTCATAAAGACCCATCTCTACAATTTGCCCTTCACCATCCTCATTCACATCACGATTGTATAATGCGCTCACTGTCGCAAGAGCCATGTACACTCCAGTAATATAATCTAGTAAAGAATAAGACGGACTAACTGGCGGACGGTCAGGGTAACCTTGAATGGCTGTGTGCCCGCTGAATGCTGTACCTGGCGTGCCAAACCCCGCCTTTTCACTGTAAGGGCCTGTTTGGCCATATCCAGATACCCGAGACATAATTAATTCAGGATTCACCTCTTTTAATTCTTCATAGCCTAATCCCCATTTTTCCATTGTACCGGGACGAAAGTTTTCTACTAACACATCTGATTGGGCAATTAACTTCTTGAATAACTTTTTTCCATCCTCGGTCCGTATATCTAACGTGATCGATTTTTTGTTCCGCGCCAGCCCCGGCCATCTTAGTCCTTCTTCTCCTTTCCAAGGTCCCACTGTCCTTAAGGTGTCCCCTTTACCAGGCAGCTCGATTTTAGTTACATCTGCTCCAAAATCTGCTAGTAAGGTAGCTCCAAAAGGGGCGGCGATCATGGTTGAAATATCCAAGATTTTCACCCCGGTTAAAGGTCCGAAATTTACTTTACTCATTTATATTCTCCTCTCATGGATCGATTAAGTAGATCGATCTAATGATATGCTAAAAAAATTTACACCTTCATTAGCTGCTGCTTAATACTCTTTCTTTCAAATGCTTTAAATGCAGGGTGATCGCTTCTACAGCCTTTGCTGATTCCTTTGCTTTAACCGCTTCCAAAATAGCACGGTGTTCAAACAATGCTTGTTTTGATCGGCCTTTTGCACCTAAAGTCTGCTTCCTTACCTTTTGTATCATTTGCAAATTGGATTCCATCATTGAAACAAACACGAAATTTTGGGTGGATTCTGCTAATGCAATGTGAAAACTGCTATCTATTCCTATTTGTTCGTCAGGATTTTTTAACTCTTCTTCCATTTTGGTTAATAGCCCTGCCATCTTTTCGATATTCTCTTCAGTTGCTCTAGAACTGGCTAATTCAGCTATCTTAGGCTCAAGTGTTTCTCTAGCTTCAATGAAATGAAGAATGGCTGATTTCTCCAAAGTATCAATTGGATTAAAATTGTATTTCACCCGCTGGTCGACTCCTCGCACAAACCTGCCGCCGCCTACTCTAGATACAATCAACCCTTCCGATTCTAACACACGGAACGCTTCTCTTAAGGATGTTCTACTGCAACCTAACTTTTCGGATAAACTCCTTTCAGCCGGGAGTCGATCCCCAGGTTCCAACTTTCCATCATCGATGAGCTGTAAAATTTGCTGCACAATTTTCTCGTACTTCCGCTCACTCTTTACATCTTCATGGGTTTGTTCACTCAATTATTCGCACCCCTTTAAATTGGTTAGCCCAATTTAACTATTATTATAATAAATATGATCCCAAACGTCAAGCTTGATACAAGAAAAGACTCCGTTACAGTAAATAGTTACTGTAACGGAGTCTTCACAAGCTCTTAAGTCGATTTTTCAATAATATTAATGACAGACCTTAAGTCTTCCACTGGAATCTGACCTGGCGCAGAGCTTTGTTCCCCTATGCCGAATGTAATGGCAGATCCAAATTTCCATCCAAACATTCTGCTGATCGAGCCATACTCTCCCATGGATATAGAAACAACCGGAATTTTGATATGTTTATTAATAGCTTGAGTAGCCTCAAGTAATACCAATACATCATCCATGTTTTTTGGCATAACTGAAATCTTAACCATATCGGCTTGATAATTTTCCGCTTGTCTCCCTATTTCAAAAATGGTCTCTACAGATGGTGTTTGTTCAAAGTTATGGTAAGAAAAAATCAGCTTTATATCATGATTGTTCGTTATTTTACGCAGATACTTAATATCATCTTCATTATTATCTAATTCATAATCAACGAAGTCGATACTTCCTGTACCAACCAGCAGCTTCAACAAGTTTAATTTATCCTTTTCGTTTAAAGCAATCTTCTGTCCACCCTCCGCTGCTGACCGAATCGTAAACAAGAGAGGGACTCCCCCGGCTATGTCACTGATCTTATTAAGAGCGTCAATCACCTTTGATTCATCATCTAGATTTTCGAAATAATCCGCACGCCATTCAATGATATCAGGTTGCTTACCTTTAATAACGTCTAATTCTTCTATCAACTCTTGAGTATTCTTACCGATAAGTGGAATACATATCATTGGACGCTGACCGCCAATTAATTTACCTTTTACTTTGAATGTTTTTTTACTCCGCTCCATTAAAAAGTCCCCTTGACACGTCAATATTTTGGTCCCCACAATAACGAAATGTTCTGAACCTTTAAATCATATTAGTGTCATTCTATAGGAGTTTTTTTTAACTTACAATCCTTTTTCACTTAAAAGCATAAAAATGTTCAAAGCGGCCGCTTTGAACATTTTTATAGTTAACTACTTTCATTGTTATCCGTTTCCAAATCCAAAAGCAATTTTACCTTCTCTTGTTCATCTTCTTTTGTTTTTAGGATATGAAGCACTCGATCTTTTATCTGTCCTTCTGATTCTTGTCTTATTGCTAATTTAACTAATTTCCTTTTTTTAAACTCTGATAAGTTCTCTTGTTGAATATCAAAAATTTGGTTAAGTGCGTCATAGCCTAATGTACTGAGCATCTTATTTAGATTGGGTTGCATACACTTTCCTACTCTCTTCAAAAAGCTAGGTTTAGTCCTTAGGCAACTGGCCTTGAGGGAGTAACACCATAATAACCATAATGGTTCATCCCCATTGTTTACATGCTGATGGAATTCTCCTTCAGGAATAAACATATAATCATTTTCTTTAAATGAACGCTTGTTTCCTTTATCATCAACGACTTCACCTGAACCTTTAATGACGACATTCAGCTCTTCAGAATTGTCATGATTATGAAGGGAACTTGCTTCGCCTGGTTCAAAAACAGTTAACCCGGCCATCATATGCTTGGATCCTACATTATCAGGAGTAATTAGCTGAAACACTTTTCGAACCATATTTTTATTAGGATCTTCTAGACCTAGCCATGAAGGCTTGGAATCTTTGAATGGATCTAATACTTTAATTTCCATAACTTAACTCCTCCTTTTTCCTTGAAAATTATTTAATACTTGCATGATGTACTTTCTTACCAGGAGAGTAAATATCCATGATGTTCCAATGCCCATCTGTAGGGACTGGGTTATTGATCATAGGTGCATCTATAACAAATGGTTTGTTCGATTCAATCGCTTGTTGTAATGCAGGTTTAAATTCCTCTGCTGAATTAATTTTCACCCCATCGACCCCGTACGCTTTTGCGATACTTGCATAATCAGGGGTGTACGATTCACCATCTTTTGTAAACACTGTTCCATGGGTCGTATCGAAATGAGCTTTTTCTAGTCCAGCAATCGTTCCATAAGCAGAGTTGTTCATAACAATCCAAATGACTGGAATGTTTTCTTCGGCAGCCGTGGCTAATAAGGCAGGATTTTGACCAAATCCACCATCACCAACTAAAGATACAACTACTTTATCTGGAGCAGCAACTTTAGCTCCCATTGCAGCTGGGGCGCCGAAGCCCATCGTCGCAAACCCTCCTGGTGTAAGAATGGATCCAGCTTCGTAGATAGGAAATTGTTGTCCTACCCCATTTTTATTCCAGCCTACATCCGTCGTAAGATAGGCATCTTTCGGAAGTACATCGCGTACATCTGCTAAAATTCGCTGTGGCATCATAGGGAAACTGTTATCTTCTTCAAGCTCTTTATTGCTTTCGGTGAATTCTTTTCGATTATTGCCAATTTCTTGTTTGATTTGATTATTTGTCAAACCCTCTGGCACCAACTCCTTAGCCACACGATTTAATACAGTCAACGCTTGTTTTAAATCAGCAACAGCTCCGATTTCAACAGGATAATTCCTGCCAATCTCATTTGGATCAATATCAATCTGAATCAGCTTTGTCGATGGAATATTAAAGGTATATTCTGACTCCCAGGAACTACTGTCCGCTTCCGCAAAACGGGTTCCAAGTGCAAAAATGTAGTCTGCCTCTTTACATTTATCATTGATAAATTTCGTTCCCCAAAATCCAGTCATACCAAGAGTTAGATCGTTATCATCTGATACGGCACCTTTCCCCATTAGGGAGTGAGCTACCGGGATATCAAAATGATTGACAAGTTCTCTTAATTCTTGGGCCGCGTCTGCCAGTATGATGCCGCCACCTACGTAAAATAATGGGTTTTCTGCGTCGACGAGTGTTTGAATTATTTCTTTCGCCTTTTCATCATCGATCGATGGTTTCGATAGCGACTTTGTGTGATGGTTATTTTTTTCAAATAACGATTCATCAATCTTCTTAGAAAAGATATCCATTGGTACGGACACTAGGACAGGTCCGGGATTTCCACTTTCAGCTAGTTGAAAAGCCTTTTCCATGATTTCCGGAAATAAATCCGGGCGATCTACACGCCAAGCACGCTTAACGAACGGACGATAAATTTCGTTTTGAGAAGCATCTGCATGTAAGTTGACTTCCTGGTGTGGGTGCTTCCCGTAATAATGACTCGGCACATCACCTGCAATCACCACCATTGGAATGGAATCTAATGCCGCGTTAGCCACACCTGTTGCTGCATTTGTCAATCCTGGTCCTAAATGACTCAACACAACGGAAGCTTGTTTTCTCGCTCTCGCATAGCCGTCTGCCATATGTGCTGCAATTTGTTCATGCCGAACGTTTACAAAACCAATGGAGCTCTTCTCAAGTTCAGAAAGGACCGCAATGTTTGTATGGCCGCACAAACCGAATATATGTTCAATACCTCTGTTTTCGAGGTATTTCACTAGCAAGTTCGAAACTAACTTTTCCATTTATTATGCCTCCTGAAAGTTTAGTATGATTTTTCCGTATTGACCTGACGCAGCATATTCATACGCCTTTTTATACTCATTTAAAGGAAGAATTTCAGAGATAATCGGCTGAACGTTAAAGTCTTCCTCTTGCAAATACTCAATACTTATCAAAAAATCATCCGGGAAGTTGTAGATGATCGATCCATATAACGTTAATTCTTTTCGTACCATCCGTGTTACTGGTAATTCCGCTTTTGGTGCCATACCCACAACGACCATGGCACCACCTGGTTTGAGAATATCGACTCCTTGTTCAAACGATTGTTTAGCTCCCGCTGCCTCAATCACTACATCAAACTTTCCTGCTTCTACATCTTCCGGCAAACACGTTTTGATGCCATTATAATGGCTCTGGACTTTGTTCAATTTTTCTTGATTAATATCCACGGCCGTTATATTGGCTCCTAAATGATTGGCAAGAGCAACGGCCAACATCCCTTCCGCCCCACATCCGATAATCGCTACTGTAGTTCCTTGTGTGATGGAAACCTTTTTGAAAGCGTGAACAATGACAGCAAACGGTTCGATTAATACTGCCTTTTCATTTGCTAGCTCTTCGGGAACGGGTAAAACGTATTTTGAGGAAATCACAAACTCTTGGACAAACCCTCCATTAACATTCACACCTAACGACTTCTTCTCAGGACAAATATTCGTTTGGCCCGACTTACAATAGTTACATTCACCACAAAAAGAGTTCGGTTGAATGACTACTCGCTGGCCGATGTTTTCTTTTACATTAGCACCGGTTTGCACGATTTCACCTACTAATTCATGCCCAGGTGAAACCGGATAACTGGCATGCTCAATCTTCCCTTTGTACACATTAACGTCTGAACCACAAATTCCTCCGTAAATTAACCTAAGTTTCACTTCATCATCTTGAAGTGTAGGTATGGATGCAAATTCTCTTAATTCTAGATCACTAGGGTTCTTTAAAAATAATCCATACATCTTTGTCACCGCCAATCCTTCCTGCTCAAAACGTGCAATAGATTATTATTTAGGTAGTTTTAATACAATCATTTTACTTTCTGTCATGTCTTGAATCGCATAGCGTGGGCCTTCACGTCCGATTCCACTATCTTTAACTCCACCGTAAGGCCAATGATCTAAACGGAAGTTTGATGTTCCGTTAATAACGACTCCTCCTACCTCAAGTTCATGTGCCACCTTATAGGCTAGGTCAATTTGGTTTGTGAAAATCCCTGTTTGCAATCCAAAAAAAGAATCATTTGCTTCTTCAACGGCTTCTTCCAAGTTTTCATAAGGAATCACACTGACTAGAGGTCCGAAAACCTCCTGGCAAACCACCTTGCTTTGCTTGGGAGGATTCACAATGACAGTGGGATCAACGGATGCGCCTTTTTTCTCTCCTCCGATTAGTACTTCAGCACCTGAGCTGACAGCTTCACCAATCCAATCAATCACACGGTCCGCCGCTTTTTCATCTACTAAAGTACCAACATCTGTGTCGGGGAGCAGGGGATCTCCTACCTTTAGTTTGGACACTTCTTGTTTTAATTGGGGCACAAAATCATCCAATACAGATTTGTGCACATAGATCCTTTGAACAGAAATACAGCTTTGTCCGGAATTACTGTATCCTGTTTTCGCACATTGTTGGGCGGCATCTGCTATATTGGCATCTTCATGAACGATCGTAGCTGCATTACCACCTAGCTCTAATAGTACTTTTTTAATCCCGGCTATTTCACAAATGTTCCTACTTGCAACTGTACCTCCAGTAAATGAAATGACATTTACTCGATCATCTCTTACTATTTGTTGGCCTGTGTCCACCCCGCCAAGCACCATGTTCACAGAGTTTTCAGGAAAACCGGCTTCAAGCAACAACTTCAACAACTCTGTAGCAATAAGTGTCGTTTGCGGTGCAGGTTTTAAAATGGTTGTATTACCGCCAGCAAAGGCAGGACCTAATTTGTGGCAAACTAGGTTCAGTGGTGCATTAAAAGGAGTGATCGCTGCTACTACACCAACGGGAACGCGATGAGTTGAGGCAATAGTGTGTAATCCTCTTTCCGAGGCGTCGCCTGGCAACGTTTCTCCGTGAAGCCGCTTTGCTTCTTCAGCAGACAATTCTAAAGTCTCAATGGATCGATCTACTTCACCTAATGTATTTTTTAATGGCTTCCCTAATTCACTAGAAATAATCCTAGCAAACTTCTCTTTATTTTGTTCCAGCAATTCCGAAGCCTTTTTCAAAATCTTCGCACGTTTAACGGATGGAATATCCCTTATCTCTTTTTTACTTGAATAAGCGGCGTAAAGAGCTCGCTCTACATCTTCTTCTGTAGCTAAGTATTGTTGTCCAATAATCTCTTGAGTAAATGGATTTTTTATTTCTAAGCTTTCGCGGTCGTCAGAGATCCACTCTCCTGCTATAAAAGGTTGTGCTTTAAGATTCATTTATACTCACCCTCTCTCCCTATTTGGTCGATCTAAAAGGCTCATCTGATTTCTGTTTTCCTTTTAGTTAGATCGATCTAATGAAACCGTTATCAATATAATACGACAGAAAGTTAAAAATATCAATACCCATCATTGTTCTTTTTATACAACGTTGGCGATCAACATTGATCAGACTTCAAAAGGAGGGCCCTTTACAAGGGGGATCGCGTATACACTGAACTTTTTGTTAGCCATATAATCTTTGCACATTCACTGCTAAATGTATTATAATCAATCCAACTTTTATAAACTAAAGGATGCTTTCATATGGTAAACAATAGTACTTCATTAAGGGAAATCCCACTACGAGAAAAAAGTATCGTGTTTGTTGGTTTTATGGGCGTCGGTAAAACCACAATTGGCAGGTTGGTCGCCAACAAACTTCACCGAAGCTTTATTGATGTTGACCAGGAAATTGAAAATAAATATCAAATGTCCACCTCCGAAATCTTTAAAACAATTGGTGAAAGAGCTTTTCGGGAAGAAGAAAAAAATTTTATTATTGCATGTTGCCAACAGAGGCTGAAGATTATATCACTTGGTGGAGGAGCATTCTTGCAAGAAGAGATTCGTAATTTCTGCTTGGCTAACTGTATTGTCTTCTATTTGGATATCTCATGGGATTCTTGGAAGGAGAGGCTTAGTATTCTAGTAGACAGCCGCCCGGTGTTGCAAGGAAGAACGATTGAAGAAATAGAAATGTTATTTCACGAAAGAAAAGATACCTACTCTGACCATAACTCTAAGCTAATGACAGACCGACTTGATGAAGAAGAGGTCGCCGATTATATTACAGATTCGTTAAAAATGGCCTGGAATTTATATGATTAATCCGAATCTATCAAAAAAGCAGATGGCTCTCACCTTGGAGAGCCATCTGCTTTTTGGTATTCTCTTAATCACGTAATCAGGAGGATTCTCTTATCACCAGATCCGGGTGTAGGATAATGCGCTGCTGCTCTACATCGTTATTATTTATCCGCTGATGCAGTAAATCAGCTGCTTTACTGCCGATAACCTTTGCATGAGAAGAAATCGTCGTCAATGACGGATAAGATAATGTTGCAGATTCTTCTACATTATCAAACCCTACCACTGCCACATCCTTACCAGGCTGATAACCAGCCCTGCGTAAACCCTCGATCACACCGAAAGCAACTAAGTCATTGAAGCAGAAAACTGCACTAGGTGGATCTGATTCTTTCAGTACACATTCGATCGATTCCACCCCACCTGATCTTTCAGCAGAACTCCCTACTATCAGTGACTCATCTACTTCTATTTCCGCTTTTTTATGTGCAAGCATATAACCTTTCTTACGGTTTTGCCATGCAGAGGACTCTGAATTTCCACCGACAAACGCAATTCTTTGATGACCCTTATTAATGAGATGTTCTACTGCCATTTGGGCACCTTCTGCGTAATCAATACCTACATAATCACAAGCGAGGCCCTCTATTTCTCTAACCGCAGTAACTATAGGGAGATTCCATCTTTGCAGCTCTTCCACATTTATCGATGAACTATCGGATACTGGGCAGAGGATAATCCCACCTACCCTATGTTCCATCATAGTAGAAATAAGCTTCTTTTGTTTATCCTCCATGTCAAACGTGGTCCCTAAGATAACTGTATAACCATCTTCTTCTAGTCTATTGTGGACGCCTACTAACAATTCATTAAAAAAAGGATTAGCGATATCAGTAATAATCAATCCTACTGTGGTAGAAGTCTGCCCTCTTAGGTTCGCAGCCACACGGTCGTAAACATATCCTAACTCCTCCATGGAGGCCAATACTTTTTCCCTAGTAGGCTCTGAAATGCTTGGACTGTTACGTACGATAAGTGAAGCGGTCGCTCGAGATACTCCAGCATGTTCCGCCACCTGTTTCAAAGTAACGCGAGCTTTTTTCTGACTCAAATTGTTCACCTCAAAAGAAACAAATTAGTATTTACATTTGATTATATGGTCATTGATTTATACTGTCAATTTGCGGCTCTTCCCTATTGAGGTGAAGTGCTTCTGATTAGTTTCGTTTATGTTAAATAATCAACTACTGATTGCAATGCCTCTTCGCAGTCCGTACCCGTTGCACGAACCCAAATTTTGTCTCCATTCTTTATTTTAAGTGTAATCAAACCTAGGAAACTTTTTAAATTAATCTCATAAATACTTCCTTGATATATTTTCTTAAGAAATATTTCGGATTCATAGGGTTGGAGTCTATCACTTAATTCAATAATGGTTTGATCCTCGCTTATGTTGACAATAATCTCTTGCTTGCTCTCTTTCATATTAAGTCCTCCATTAAATTATAGTTACCATCTTACTCTAAAAACATTAAAGAAATCTGAGGAATAAATACAATTATTAACAATGTACCGATCATTACTAAAAAGAAAGGAACGATTGCTTTAGAAATAGACTCTATCGATAACCCGGAGATCCCGGAACCAACAAATAGATTCACACCAAGCGGCGGTGTTATAAACCCAATAGCAAGGTTTGCAACCATAATAATCCCAAAATGAATAGGGTCATATCCAATTTCTTTAGCTATTGGCAATAAGATAGGAGTTAAAATGATGATGGCTGCTAAGGTGTCCATAAAACAGCCAACAATAAGTAATAGCAAACTAATTAACATAATTATGATAATTGGGCTTTCTGAAATGGATAGCATTGCATTAGCCACTTTGGTAGGTATTTGTTCAACTGTTAATAACCTCCCAAATACTGTCGCAGCCCCTACAATAATCAACACTGTAGCTGTCGTTAAAGCAGAGTCGGCAAAAACTTTTGGCAAATCTTTAATTTTAAGTTCACGGTATAAAAGCAACCCTGCAATTAACCCATATACTACGGCAACTGCTGCTGCTTCAGTGGGTGTAAATATACCTCCATATATTCCCCCAATAATAATAATAGGGATTAACAGCGCCCATTTAGCATCCCATGCAGCTTCATAAAATCGCTTAAAAGTAAACTTCTCATCTGTTCCTCTATAACCCATCTTCTTTGAATAAAAATAGGAGTAAATCATTAAACCTGCGGCAACTATACAGCCTGGTATAATGCCTGCAACGAATAAATCCCCTACAGATGCTCCTCCAACAACCCCATATATAACCATAGGAATACTTGGTGGTATGATCACCCCTAAAGAACCAGCAGCAGCCACTAATGCAGTAGCAAATTTTTTATCATACCCCATTTTAACCATAGAAGGAATCATAATCCCACCTATCGCTGCTACTGTAGCTGGGCCCGACCCCGAGATGGCAGCAAAAAACATACATGTTATGATGGTCGCCATTGCGAAGCCGCCCGTTTTGTTACCAACTAATGTGTTGGCCAAGTTAAAGAGGCGGTTAGATATTCCTCCCTTCCCCATGATTTCAGCAGCTAAGATAAAGAAGGGAACAGCCATAATTGGAAAAGAATCAACTGAAGTGATTAAAGTTTGTGCTATATATTCAACCGGAAGAGTATTAGTAAAAATAAGGGTGAGTAATGAAGCTACCCCTAAAGCAATACCTATTGGCACACTAATTAGTAACAAAACTGTGAAACTACCAAATAACAATGTAGCTGTCATGTTCTACCTCCCCCTGTCATTTCCTGTTCATGGGTAAGGACGTTTGCTCTACTGCTTACGTTATCCAACATTTCCTCTCCCTTGTCTTCCTTACCTGTAAGAAAGGCATACTGCTTAACTAACTGTTGAATAATTCTAATGGCAGTAACCGCCATGCCTACCGGTGTTGCCAAGTAAACAATCCCCATAGGAATATTTAGGCCCGGTGATGTTTGCCCCCAGTCCAATATTTTATAAGCAATTTCAAAACCATAAATAACAACAAAAACGGCAAAAACTAAAAATATTACATTGGAAATCATAGTCAGAACAACTTTCCCTTTGTCTTTAAGTAATAAAAGCATGACATCAACCTTTATATGCCGTTGTTTTTTAACACCATAGCTAATCCCCATATAAATAAGCCATATAAAGCAGTACCTTCCCAATTCCTCGGACCACCCTAGCGACTCTCCAAATAACCTCATAAAGATTTGCAATGATATAGCAGTAACCATAATGACTGAAAAGAAAACGAGGAAAAATTCTTCAAAGTGTCTGTCTAACCATTTAATTGCTTTCATAAGATCTCCTTCCTTTCAACTTTGAGACTTTCCAAACTCTGAACATGTGCTTCAATCGGAACAACTAAATTTATTGGACTTTCTTTAATACTTTATTTAGTAGATCCTCTCCGACAACCGGTTTATATTTCTCATAAACGGGCTGGACTGCCTCAATCATTTCCTGCCTTTGTTCTTCAGCTAATTCTGTAATCGTCATTCCTTTTTCTCTTAAGAAATCATAAGCTTCTTCACTTTCTTTCTGATTAATTTCTCTTTGATAATCCCGAGCTTGAATAGCAGCCTTTGACATAATCTCTCTTTGTTTTTCAGTAAGAGATTCCCAAAAGGGCTTGCTGACCATAAATACACTCGCATTATATACATGGTTCGTTTTAGTTAAATATTGTTGAACCTCATAAAAGTTAGCGGTTACAACATTCCCAACCGGGTTCTCCTGCCCATCGACAGTCCCTTGTTCCAGAGCTAGATACAGCTCCGTGTAACTAATAGGTGTGGGATTTGCTCCTAATTCTGACCATATATCCATATGAAGCTCATTTTGAAGTGTCCTTATATCTAAACCTTCAATATCTTCTACACTGTCAATTTCTTTCACATTATTAGTAAGCTGTCTAAACCCATTCTCCATGTAAGATAAGCCTATTAAATTTTGTTCGGGTAAGTCTTTTAACAACTCATCCCCAATAGGACCGTCAAGGATATCGTAAGCGCTTTCTTTATCAGGAAATAAAAAAGGTAAATCAAATATTTGAAAGCGTGGTGCAAATTGAGCTATTGGGCCTGTTGAGATTGTAGTTCCTTGAATCGTGTTCAGTTGCAGACCTTCCAATACTTCTCTATCCCCGCCTAATACTCCGTTTGGATAGACTTCAACATTGATTTTCCCGTTCGTTTTTTTCTCAACAATTTCTTGAAATTTATATAGCCCTTTTGTTAAAGAACGATCTTCAGAAGTGACTACAGCTAGTCTCATAGTTTTAACCTCTTCACCTGAGGCTCCCAAAGTACCGATGGAACATGCAGAACAAATTACTGCCATACCAACCAAAAATAAACTGAGTGTTATTTTCTTCATGAAATCCCCTCCCCATTGTTAGATCGATCTAATTCTTGGATCGATCTAACTACGCATGATTGTTCTTATTGTACATGAATCATTTTCGATATTCAATAACAAATTTCAGAAATTTATGTCAACGAACACTTTAGGAAACAAGCCAAAATCGACTCCAAGTAACCGATTGTAATGTCAACATAGACGAGTTATTTAAGTAAGAGAAAAACACTTCTATTTGAATCTTCACAATAAGCACCTTACACGTCAATAAACGGTCATATTTGTAACATAGTCGTAACATTAGTAAAGAAACTTAGTAATTTTAATACCTGTCAACACTTATGCATTGTTAATATTTTTCTGTAATTTTATTTATCTTCCAATTCATCATCACACTAACTGGATAGGAATAAAAAGGTAAATTCATTGGTATCAATGGGTAGCTGATGTTTTCTCCTTTGAACTTTTCTATTGGACACTTTTTAACAATAATCAAGTAGTTAAACCCATATTTATCCTAATATATTACAAAAATAGAATGATAGTATGAAGGAGTCGGAAAGACAAAACATTACAAGGAGGAATAAGAAACATGAAGAGTATGTCATTTATACTTTCTGGAGCCGTAGCGGCATCGCTTTTATTTGCTCCAGCTAATACTCAAGCTTCAACCGTAGTACAAAAGGACGTTAATATAGATTGCGTGACTGGTTGGCACGTAGAAAATGGAGATGTACACAGAGGGAATGTTCAATCCATTTTAAAACAAATTGAACTGGCACAGTTTGGAATGCAGCAAACTGTTCAAGTTGATCAATCTACAGAGCAACCAGAAGCATCTCAAAAGGCTGACACACAGCCAGAAAAATCACATGAATCTGCGAAGGCTGAGCAACAACTGGAAAAACCAGATGCACCAGCTAAAGCTGAACCACAACAGAAAAAGTCAGATGCACCGACTAAAGCTGAGCCGCAGCAGGAAAAGTCAGATGCACCGACTAAAGCTGAGCCGCAGCCAACTGAACCTGCAGAGCAGCCTACACAAGCTCAAGCACAACCGAAACCACAACCTCAGGAAAACACGCAGCAATCAGCTGAAAACTCTAGTGTATCCGCTTTTGAGAAAAAGGTAGTAGAGTTAACAAATGCTGAACGTGCTCAAGAAGGATTAGCACCACTAGAATTGGATGTTGAATTAAGCAAAGTGGCAAAAGATAAGTCACTTGATATGCAGCAAAACGATTACTTCTCACACACAAGCCCGACTTACGGATCTCCGTTCGATATGATGAAACAATACGGAATCGACTATACTACAGCGGGTGAAAATATTGCTATGGGACAAACTTCTCCCGAGCAAGTTGTCCAGGGGTGGATGAACAGTCAAGGACACCGTGAAAATATTATGAATCCTTCTTTCACTCACATTGGAGTAGGATATGCTGAACAAGGAAACTATTGGACTCAAATGTTCATTGGTAAATAATTAGATTTCGGCTACACTAGCAAACCCACCGAGTACTTCACTTCTCGGTGGGTTTATTTGTTTATGAGTGAGTATGCACGTAACTAGCTTTTCTTCATAACCCGATCCTTTAATTGTGCCAACGTGTTGCTCAGCTCTTTGCGAATTATATTTATGACTTCTGCATTTGGGGGCCTTTCATTCGACAAATATATTAACTCATAGGAGATATACCTATGTCCTTCTAGCAGCTTATACAGGAGCTTATAATCAGCTGGATTCATGATTTTAATATCGACTGCTGCATCGATATTTTTCACTTTTTCAGATATAGAAATTCCGGTCTCTTTTGTTCTTTTCTCTTCAAACCCCGTCTCAACTACCATTTGAATCATAGAATCTACTAACTCAAACTGATCAATAAATTGCTGAGCAATAATTCTAAAATAGTCGTCTTTATCTCTTTTTCTGAGTTTTTCCTGTCCATTCATCATCTTTTTATTAGCAATCAATGTAATCATTCCCGCTATGAACGCACCTAAGAATGCCCCTGTTAACGTTCCACTGCTTGTAATCCACGCATCGGGTGAAATACAATTCCAAAAGCCTTCACAGTTATTCAAGAATCCTCCTCCTTTATTGAAGCGTGATTCTTTCTCCTTACACATATAGGTATGTTGATAAAGGCTAATTTATATTGCTATATTAATGGAACAGGCGGGAATAAACTCATGATGAAGGAATTAACAGAAAAAGGACGCCCCATTAAACGGGAACGCCCTGTCTATTTTGAATTATTTTCTTAGTGAACTAGTTCAAACCCTCTATCTTAATGGCAAAAAGATCATCTCTACGAATCTTTTCACTCTTTAGCAAGGGTTGAATCATCCCTTTCAGCTGAAGGCTTTCTCTTTTTCTCGCGCTTTGGTCTCACTTCTTTTCTTGCAATTTTATAGAAAGATAGTCCCATTAACAGAATGACGACAGAGAAAGGTAATGCTGCGATGATCAGCACGTTTTGCAGCCCTGTGGTTCCTCCAAAGTACACAATAATAGCCGCCATCGCTGACTGTGCCAGACCCCAAACGATTTTTACAGAATTGGATGGATTCAGGGAACCCGAAGTGCTCAACATTCCCAAAACAAAGGTTGCTGAATCTGCGGATGTTATGAAAAAGATCGCTACGACCAGAATTGTTATAAATGACATGAGCTCACCAATTGGATAATTCTGAAGCATCCCAAAGGTTGCTGTTTCTAAAGGGAATTCGGAAATGGTCGTAATACCGTTTTGCTCGAGATAGAGTCCAGAGACACCAAATACGGCAAAAAAGACAAAGCATAATAGCGATGGAACGATCAGTACACCAAGCATGAATTCTTTGACTGTACGCCCTTTAGAGATTCTTGCAATGAAGATCCCCACAAATGGTGCCCAGGAAATCCACCATGCCCAATAAAAGATGGTCCAGTTGTTAATCCACGTCCGACTTTCTTGATTTAACGGAGCTAGATGAAAACTCATCTCGAAGAAGTTAGTGATATAGCCGCCTAGCGTGCTCGTAAACATATTTAATATGTATAACGTCGGTCCTACTACTAAAAGGAGAAGCAATAAGACAAAGGCCAGACCCATATTGATGTTGCTTAAATACTTGATCCCTTTGCCAATACCTGTCCAGGCTGAACCAATAAATAAAACGGTAGAAATGACAAGTATCAATAGTTGGACACCAAAGTTAACGGGGATATTGAATAAAAATGACAGCCCACCGTTAATTTGAGCTGACCCAAAACCTAGTGTGGAAGCCACACCTACTACTGTAGCAAAAACAGCCAGGGTATCAATCACTTTTCCTGGTACACCACGCATGCTTTTTTTCCCGAATAAGGGCTCAAGTGTCGCGCTTATTAATCCCGGCGAACCCCTATGAAACTTGAAGTATGCTAGCACCAGAGCCACGATTCCATAAACGGCCCAGGCATGAACACCCCAGTGAAAAAAGGAGTATTGAAGCGCTTCCTTTATTGCTTGATCAGACCCAGCTTCTGCCCCCGGTGTGCTTTTGAAAGCATGGGAAATCGGTTCAGCAGTTGTCCAAAAAACCAACCCTATCCCCATGCCTGCACTGAAGAGCATGGCAAACCAGGAAAGCAAACTAAAGGCTGGCTTATCGCCTTCTTTTCCTAATTTAATCTTGCCAAACCGAGAAAAAATCAAATAGATACAAAAGGCCAGCATTAACATGATAATCAACAAATAATACCAGCCGAATGTTACGGAAATATATGAGGTTACCTTTGCCGTTACTGACTCTAGTTGATCAGGTGCGATGACACCCCAGATAACCACCGCCGCACAAATAGCGAGGGCATTCCAAAATACTATTGTTACATTCTTCACCGTATCACCTCTCATGTATTGTGTTTTTTTGTCGAATGTTTAATATACTAGCACACATTAATAGAAGTGCCAAACGGACCAAGTGTTCTTTATTTCATTTTTCACACAATAGTTAACGGATTAAGTAATAGAAACTACGCTTGATCCGTGGTTATAAACAAACATAAAAAGGTACGGCCAGTCGTAAGTCTTTCTACTAATTATACATATTTCTCGACAATTGTTGGCATAGTCGCAAAAACATCTTTTTAGGAAAATGCATGGATAATCCAGGTTACAGCAACGGGTATTTGGATTTTGAGAAAAATGAAAATGCATTACTGAGCTTTACTGACGTTCACTGAGCGTTACTGAACTCACTGAGTGTCACTCACAGCTTTTTTTGGGGTTTGGGCTTTCATAAAGATATTGCTATAGTGCTAGATACGATAAAAAAACAAACGGGAGGTTTTAGTGTGAGTAACAACAATCAACCACCAAAGAAAAGAATTATTGACGTTGATATCCACGAAAGTGCGACCTACAAAGACTTATTCAAGTATTTAGAAAATCCATATAGAAGGTATATCGAGGATGCGAATTGGATTCAAGAAAAACACATGCCTTATACACAGCCGTCTGTAGCAGGTGTTAACCGCGCCGATGCTGTCGTACCAGATGGCAGACCGGCTGGATCCGATCTACCGTTCATGCAGGAACAACTGCTTGATGACATTGGTCATGAGTACGGCATTCTAACTGGGGCTCTTGATCCCTCACCATCCTCTATGCACGGCTGGTATGAGATGGCAACAGCACTAGCTTCGGCCTACAATGACTGGCAAATAGAAAACTGGTTGGAAAAGGACGAGCGACTTTACGGTTCTGTCCACATTAATGCTGAGGACCGCGATGGAGCCATTCGTGAAATAGAAAGAGTTGGATCACATCCAAAGATGGTTCAAATCTTATTACCTATCGATGATAAGATGTGGGGCGATCCTTACTATCACCCTATCTATGGGGCTGCCCAAAAACATGATTTGATGATCGGCATGCATCACAATGAACCTCCAATTTACTTTGGTAAATGGCCAAGATACTTTATAGAATGGCACAGCCTCCTGCCTACTTCTCACATGATGCAGGTAACGAACATGATTTTTAACGGTGTATTTGAGAAGTTTCCTAAACTTAAGCTGATGATGATTGAAGGTGGATTTACCTTTGTTCCACACTTGATGTGGAAGCTCGATCAACAGTACAACGATCTTCGCCATGAAGTGCCTTGGATCAAGAGAAAACCAAGCGAAATTATGAAAGAACACGTTCGTTTTTGCACCCAACCATCAGAAGAATTAAATAAAAAGGATTTCCTATCCGTTATTGATCAGATGGGTTCAGATGAAATGATTTGCTTTGCCACCGACTACCCCCATTGGGATTTTGATTCGCCGCATCGTTCACTACCGAGCCTGGACCCTGATCTCAAGAAAAAGATATTTTCTGAGAATGCAAGAGCATTCTATCCAAAATTAAAGTAGCAGGAGGAACTAAGATGAAGCAACAAACGGTTTGTCACGTAAATGATATGCAGCCAGGAGAATTGCGAGAAACTGAACTTGGACGCATTTCTATTGTCGTTTGCAAGACTCCAGATGGAGAATTTTACGCATTTACAAATAAGTGTATCCACCAGGGAGGTCCCTTGTCCAAAGGAAAACTATGCGGTGCTCCCCAGTCGGATAACCCAGGTGAATACACATTTTGCCAAGATGGAGAAATTCTCCGCTGCCCTTGGCATGGACGTGAGTTTAATGTCAAAGACGACGGCCGAATGCTAGCCAATCCAAAACACAAACTGCCAAGCTTTCCTGTCAAAATCGAAGATGATTATGTCATCGTATATAAATAATCCGTTTAAACGAATGAGGTGATTTTGTGCAACAAGAACAACATGTCCATGACACAATTATTATCGGAGGAGGTCCCGCAGGCTTATTTTCAACCTTCTACGGTGGGATGCGCGGCATGGATATCCACTTAATTGAAAGTCTGCCGGAACTGGGTGGTCAGCTGACTGCATTATATCCGGAAAAATATATTTATGACGTTGCCGGATTCCCTAAGGTAAAAGCCAAGACACTGGTTCAGCAACTTGAAGAACAAGCACTAGCTTTTGACCCGCACGTATCACTAGACACATCTGTGTCACAAGTGGAAAAGCTGGACGAACAATTATTCCAGGTAACAACAACTAGTGGTGTTCATTTTTCAAAGACAGTGATCATCACTGGCGGAGTCGGTGCGTTTCAGCCCCAGCGGCTGCCCATTGACAATGCGGTAGATTACGAAGGCTCCCACCTGTATTACAGCGTTAGCGATATCGAGGCCTTTCGGAATAAAAAAGTCTTGATTTCGGGTGGAGGAGATTCTGCTGTTGACTGGGCATTAACCTTGGAATCTGTGGCCGAAGAAGTTACATTGGTTCACCGTCGTGACAAGTTTCGTGCCCACGAACAGAGTGTAGAACAATTATATGCGTCCTCCATTAACATGCTTACCCCCTATGTTATTAACTCTCTTTCAGGTAAAAATGGAGAATTGAAACAAGTAACCATTGCGGATAAGAAAAATACAGAAGAAAAAACTTTGGACATTGATTCACTTATTGTCAGTCACGGATTCAAATCAAACCTCGGACCAATCCAGGATTGGGGAATAGAACTACAAAAGAAGTCCATTGTAGTGAATCCTAAAATGGAAACAAACATTAAAGGAATTTATGCCGCCGGTGATATCACCACCCACGAAGGGAAGGTAAACCTTATTGCCTCTGGATTCGGAGAGGGACCGATAGCAATAAATTATGCTAAAGCCTATATCGATCCTAAATCTCGGGTACAGCCTATGCATAGTACTAGCCTTTTCTAAGAGCAGATGCATGAACAAAACAATGATCTATATTAAGTAGGAGGATGCCTCATGAATGTAAAAAGGATGTTTATAAACGGGGAATGGATCCAACCACAAACTGAACAAACACGTGATATTATTAACCCCTTTAATCAGGAGGTTATCGCTAAAGCGACTGAGGGTAATCAAACTATCGTCCGAGAAGCAATCCAGGCCGCTCGAATTGCTTTTGACACCGGAGATTGGCGAAACACTCCTGCCTCAGAGCGTGGGAAGCTTTTGTCAAAAGTCGCTTCTCTTATTGAACGAGATAAAGAAGAACTAGCCGAACTAGAAACCCTGGATACCGGTAAAACAATAGTAGAAAGCCGTGCAGATATGGATGATATCGCTGAAGTGTTTCGATACTATGCTGGTCTTGCTGATAAGGATGGCGGAGAAATCATTGACTCCCCTATCCCCCATTCTGCGAGCAAGGTTGTTCGTGAACCGGTGGGTGTATGTGCCCAAGTCACGCCATGGAATTATCCGTTGCTGCAAGCTTCCTGGAAGATTGCTCCTGCCCTAGCAGCTGGTAATACCGTGGTGATCAAGCCTAGTGAGATCACCCCACTTACTACTGTAAAAGTAACCGAGTTAATAGAAGAAGCAGGGATACCAAATGGTGTGTTTAACCTAGTATTAGGCTCTGGAGAAACGGTTGGGCAAGAATTAGCTGATAACCACCAGGTGGATCTTATCTCCTTCACGGGCGGCATTCACACCGGTAAGAAAATCATGAAATCTGCGGCCGACACCATGAAAAACATAGCCTTAGAGCTCGGAGGCAAAAATCCAAACATTGTTTTTGCCGATGCTGATTTGGAAACAGCACTAGATCAGGCGCTTAATGCCGCTTATTTCCATGCAGGTCAAGTATGCTCCGCTGGGGCTCGACTGATTTTGGAAGATAAAATCCATGATCAATTCGTCTCCGAGTTAGTTGAGCGTGTAAAAAACATCAAGCTCGGCAATGGTTTTGACGAGATAACGCAATCCGGACCCATGATTTCAGCTGAACACCGCCGCAAAGTGGAAGGCTATGTAGAGCTAGGGAAGCAGGAAGGTGCTACATTACGCACTGGCGGAAAGCGCCCTGATTCCCCTGAATTACAAAACGGTTTCTTTTATGAGCCAACCATATTTACAGACTGTACAACAGATATGAGAATAGTCCAAGAAGAGGTATTCGGCCCCGTGCTAACGGTCGAGCGTTTTACTACGAAAGAAGAAGCGATCCAGTTAGCCAATGATTCCATCTATGGTTTAGCTGGCGGTATATGGACGGAAGATACGCTTAAAGCTAATCAAGTTGCTGCTGAACTTCGTATGGGGACCGTATGGATTAACGATTTCCACCCTTATTTCGCTCAAGCTCCTTGGGGTGGCTACAAACAATCAGGAATCGGACGTGAATTAGGTAAATCAGGGCTCGAGGAGTATACCGAAGTAAAACACATTTTCCAAAACACAAAACCAGAACCGATTAACTGGTTTAACTAATTCTTTTATTTCTAAGACTGCCGCAGAAAGGCACCCAGCATACTTCTGTTTCTTGCGGCAGTCTTTTTTATTTGCAACTTACTTCTTTTATTAACTTATCAAGTCATTCATCTTTGTACTATAAATTAGGAAGTTGAGGAGAAAAAATTGATTATCCTAGCACTGATTTTTTTAGGATTTGCGGCAAGTACGTATGGGACAATCATAGGTGCGGGCGGCGGGTTCTTGTTTGTACCAGTATTAGTAACATTCTATGATATCTCACCAGAAGCTGCTGCTGCCACAGGTTTGGCCATTGTATTTATAAATGCAGTAGCCGGTTTGCCTATATTTTTCAAACAACGAAGAGTTTTGCTTCGAACAGGGCTGTTACTTGCATTTGGAGCTTTCCCGGGAACGTTTATCGGCGGGGAATTGGTAAAGTATAGTCCGGATGCTGTATTTTACACCCTATTCGCCGCTCTTCTAGTAGGTCTAGGCTTATTCCTAAGTTTGAAAAAGCCTTCCCAAGTAAAGAATCAACTAACAACCTCAGAAGAAAATCCACAAGATAAGCAAAACGATGATCATGCTCTAAACTTATGGAAGCTGCTTGGAATCGGAGCTGCTCTTGGCATTG
This sequence comes from Halobacillus amylolyticus, assembly GCF_022921115.1. NCBI lineage: Bacteria > Bacillati > Bacillota > Bacilli > Caryophanales > Bacillaceae > Halobacillus > Halobacillus amylolyticus. The sequence continues at coordinate 2,131,573 of NZ_CP095075.1, forward strand.
TTTCTTCTTTTTTCGGAATTGGAGGCGGATGGCTCCTGGTGCCCATCCTAACTTATGGGTTAGGTTTTTCTATAAAAACTGCCACGGCTACCTCTATCTTTTCACTTGCTTTGTATTCACTAGTAGGTCTACTTCCTTCCATTGCGACTGGTGCAGTGCAATGGTCTATTGTTGCGTGGAGCGGTATAGGGGTGCTTGTAGGTGCCCAGGTCGGAGCCATTCTCTCGAAAAAGGTGAAAGGCGTCACCATTACTCGACTGCTTTCTGCTCTGGTCATCATAATGGGGGTTAATATGATTTTTCAAATCTAAAAAGAATGCCACACCTTTAAAAACTCTAGACCATCCTGATTAAAAGGAGCCCTTTTCACAGGACTCCTCCTTAATAGTCATGAGGAAAAAAGTGCAGCCGAATTTTGCTCGAACATTTGTAGAACTTGGGCTTCCGTTACCCCACTCTTCTTCAAATCAGGAAGAATACGCCTGAAAATATGATCGGGCTTCCAATTTTGAAGAAGATGTTGGACAGCTTCTGGCATAACTGGGTCTCGTCCCCACCAAACATTTACTGTGTCATGAGAAAGAAAGATTTGTTCTTCATAACCTTGTCCCAAAAGCCCCATCAATACCGTCATTCTTGCTTCGTCCATTGGCGCGCCGACACTTCCTTGTAACCCAAACCGGTCTAATGCAATGTAGACACCTTGATTTAACGTCCAGAGATGCTGATTGATGTCCGTGGCGCCACACATGTGTCCAATCACAATTTTCGATGGTTCAGCGCCTTCTTCAATCAGAAAAGAAGCTTGTTCTGGCCCCATCGTTCCTTCTTGAGTATGGGTGAGCAAGACAATACCTGTTTCTTTTTGCGCTCTTACTGCCGCTCGGAAAAACATCTTTTCATATTCAGTAATTTCCCCTTTGCTAGAAGCCAACTTAATGATACCGGGTTTGATGCCTGTTCCTTCAATGCCGTTAGTGATTTCTTCCATGAACATTTCGTATATTTCTTCTTCGGCTGTACCTAGCTGCTGACGGAACTTAAAATAAGGAGTGGCCCCTTCCCCTTCATAATAAAATCCTGTAGCACAAATAATATTTAGTCCAGTTTCCTCTGATACAGCTTGCAGAAGCTTGACATTCCTTCCACATTCATTCGGCGTCGGATCCACAACGGTCTGAACACCCTGCTGCTGCATCATCCGAGCAACTTCCACACCCTTTTGCTTCTTTTCTTCAAAGTCAAATGTTCCGAGGGTCATATCTCCTTGAAAACCTGGATAGCCAAAATAAAAATGCTCATGAATTAATGTTTTCCCAAGTTTGGCCGTTGCAAGCGGTCCACGCACAGTTTCTACCATTCCCATTGCCTTCACTCCCCGTTTTCTTAGCTCATTATCTAGCAAAGCCCTCCATAAAAGTTTGACGCTGGCAGTTTAGCGCAATGATCAAATGCTTTAGTTTTGAATGCGACTAGTACACTTCTAACGAGATGGATGTCTTAAGCTTTTTTAGTTGCTTCCTCCCTGATTGATCTCCTTAGAATTTTACCGACATTTGTTTTTGGCAATTCATTTCGAAATTCGAGTTCACGCGGTACCTTATAGGCAGCCATGTTTTGACGACAGTACGCAATAAGTTCTTCCTCGGTTGCTGACTTGCCTTCTTTTAATACGATGACAGCACGAACAGTTTCCCCACGGTATGCATCCGGTACACCAACAACCACAGCCTCTTGGACAGCTTCGTGCTCATAGATTACCTCTTCGACATCTCGTGGATAGATGTTAAAGCCACCCGCAATGATCAGATCTTTTTTTCGATCAATGATGTACAAATAACCTTCATCATCAACCCGAGCAATATCCCCTGTGTAGAGCCAGCCGTCGCGAAGTGTGTTTTCAGTTTCTTCAGGCATGTTCCAGTAGCCTTTCATAACCTGCGGACCTTTAAGTATGACTTCCCCTGTTTCTCCTACTGGCATTTCTTCCGTTCCACTTTCGACATCAACAATCTTATAGTCCGTTGACGGAACACCAATGCCAACACTTCCCGGCTTTCGTTCAGCAAACAACGGATTACAATGTGTAACAGGGGAGCTTTCTGATAATCCATAACCTTCGAAAACCCTGGCTCCCGTTTTTGCTTCAAAGTTACGCATTAACTCCTGCGGCATCGGCGCACTCCCGCTATTGCAAACTCGTATGCTATCAATACCATACTCCTCTGCTCTTGGATGATTCGTTATCGCGACATACATCGTTGGCACTCCTGGGAAAAAGGTTGGCTGCTCCTTTTTGATTGTTTCAAGGACTTCCTCCAATTCGAAGCGAGGAAGCATAATGTTCTTTGAGGCTGTGTAAATCGAAAGGTTCATACAGGAGGTCATACCAAACACATGAAAAAGAGGAATTACCGTTAAATAACGCTCTTTTCCCATATTCACTTCATCTTTGAAATATTCATTCGTCTGGACAACGTTTGCCACAACATTTCTATGTGTGAGCATCGCTCCTTTTGATCGCCCAGTTGTACCTCCTGTATATTGCAATACTGCAAGATCTTCACTCGGATCGATTGACACAGATGCCGGAGGGCCTGGAGACTTTTTCAAAAAGGCTGTAAACTCGGTTTCATCTTTTGCTTGTTCATAATCTCCATCAAACTGTACAACAACCACATTTTTGATTGAAGTATTACTTTTTATTTTCTCAAGTACAGGTAAAAGTGGAGCATAGATAACGATCGTTTCCGCCCCTGAATCTGATAAAATATGTTCAAGCTCACGATCAACAAGCATCGGATTCACTTGAGTAACGACAGCACCTGCCTTCAACGTACCATAATAACTGATCACATAATGCGGACAATTTGGCAGCATAACTGCTACCCGATCACCTTTCTTGACCCCTTCGTTTTGTAACGATGAAGCAAAAGCAGCTGTCTGTAGAGTTAATTCTTGATAACTGGTTTCATTTCCATAGAATGATAAAGCAGGGTTGTTTGGGAACTGCTTGGCCGACTGCTCTAAGATGTCGGTAAGCGGCACATTAGGAATTTCCACTTCTGTCTGAATATTTTCCGGATAGTGACTCTTCCATACTTGTTCCATCTAAATCTCCTCCTAATTAAAATCTTAGTCCTCCCACTATCAGCCTGAAACGTCTCCCCTATAATAAATACGAAGCTTGGTCTGAGGTTAGAAGTACACTGCTTTAGCAAATTCTTTCAGATTATCGACCCAGACTAGTTAAAATATCCTACTAAGTCAGCCTTGCCTAGCCTATCAGCGCTGGGCGCATTCATTACCTTTAATGGTACATTTTCAAAATTGAATAAAGAAGCTCACTCAGCTCTTCCTGCTTTGATAACGCTTACATTTATATTTAAAAGTTTTTCCCCCTTTCTCTCTCTTAATGGTGAAGACTGAGGAGCATTCTTTTGGTGTACTTAAAATTGATCAAACTACAATACTAATCAGTTGGTATGTTTGCTCAATAGATTATTTTACTTAGGGCATCCTAACTAGTTCTAACTATATACCAATTATTTAGAAAATTCAATTAGAAACCTGCTGATTCCATACAGCGGAAAGATTCGGAGGAACAGTAGAGTTAATCACCACCCCGACGATACCGAGTGACTTATATAACTTATAGCCAACCGTAAAGCGATAGTGGCTTCTTTATAACATTTAGTCGCATATTCTATATGTGCCCTCACGTTGCTCATACCAATTTTTAAATTATGAGCTTTATACTTATTATCCATATATTATTAGGTAAATTGATCAATTAATCGTTGAATATCTGAAGGACACTCCCCATGCCAGAGACACAAAAAGCGCAATTCATATTCTTGAATTGCGCTTAGACTGCAGTTGGAGATTTTAACCAACAGTAACCTTGTATAAAATGTTTAACAATTTTGCTGAAGAAACTCCGCTAACTACTGTATTAATATTAAACTGATAACTTAACGGAATTTCCGGAAGGATCTTTCGTAACAAAAATACCATGCTCTTTTAGAACTTCATATCCTAAGCCCTGTACTTGTTCGACTACTCTTCCTCTAGCCTTTTCACTTGGAAATACGAGGGAAAACGAAGTCAAACCGACACTTTTCTCTGACGAGGCGGGAGCACCAACCCCAGTCCATGTGTTTAGCCCTATGTGGTGATGGTAATTGCCAGTAGACATAAAAAGAGCCTGCTGTCCGAGTCGACTTATTACATCAAAGCCTAACTTGTTATAAAATTCTTCCGTTTCCTGTAATTCTGATACATGCAAATGAATGTGCCCCATAACTGTTCCAACTGGAAGGCCTTCCCAACTCTCGCCCTCAAGCTCGCCAAGAATATCTTGGGCATCTAATGGATCTACTGTCATGACCACTTCATTGTTTTGCCAATTCCATGTGGAGGATGGCCGATCAGAATAAACCTCGATTCCATTGCCATCGGGATCGTTCAAATAAAGGGCTTCACTTACTAGATGGTCTGATGCCCCTAACTTTTGGTTGTGCTTAGTAAAGTGCTTTAGTACCTTCGCCAATTCTAAACGGTTCGGCAGTAAAATCGCAAAATGATATAAACCTGATGTATTTGCTTCTCTTGATTTCACATCCTCTGGCTGTTCAATGGTTAGTAAAGAGGTTTTACCATCAGCTGACAGTACTGCCCTCGTTTTTGATTGTTCCAAGATTTGAAAACCGATGATATCTTTATAAAATTTAATAGATCGTTCTAATTGTTGAACTTTCAATTCAACATGACCTACAAATGTATTTGGTTCTTCAAAAAATTGCTGTTCCATGAGCTGTTACCTCCCTCTATAAATTACTTTTCCCCAAACAGAAAAACGGTAACTGGATAACTACCGTCCTCCTTATAGTTACCTTATGTAAGTAAATATATATTAGTAACTAATTTAAGTCAACTCATAATTTTACTGTATATTGAGCCTGTACACCCCCAAGTCACTATTAGAGCAATAGAAAAGGAATGGTCCACCCAAACACTTCAAGACCATCCCTATAAATAAAGGAGATTTTTTCATCACCTGAATATAAATTTTATAGATGGTGTTCAAAAAGGCACCAAATGATAAACGGCGAGTTTCTTCGTTGCTCGGTTTTTCCGGTCCTCACGTATGAAAAGCATACGCTGTGGTCCTCAAAACTTTCGCGCCTCGAACTTCTTGTTTCTAATTTGGCAACTTTTTGAACACGCACTTATAGTTACAGAAATGATTACGAGGAAGAATATAAAATGAAAATTGGTTATTATTGGGGCAAGTGGTAAAGCAAGTTTCATTGGCTTTATATAATAATATCTCTAGTCTTTGGTTGCTAGGCATTCGCCCTTTTAAAACTCATAGTCGCGAGCAGGACGAGTACAATAGCAAAGGCAAGAATAAATAAGATTTCTTCAAAAATTGTCACTTGTCTTCCAAAGACGGATAAGTTCAGTCCCATAGCTTCACGTACTTCTGAAGAGAGACCATCAAGATCAATCATGATTTTTTTCATGACATCGACTCCATAAGTGATCGGGTTTATTTTGACGATGAAGTCCATCCAGGCAGGCATGTTGTTAACCGGAAACAAGGCACCAGAGAGGAAGACCATCGGCATGACGAGAATTTGCACAGTCATTTGAAAGCCTTGAGTGGATCGAATTATACTAGCGAATAATAACCCTAAACCGGATAATGCACTGGCAAGCAAAAACATAAACGGAATCACTTGAATAAGCGACATATAATCATAGGATAATCCAATGAATGGAATGAGTATAAATAGGATAATCCCTTGAATGGTTGCAACCGTTGCTGCTCCAAGCATTTTCCCCACGGCAATGCTCACACGCGAGATCGGGGAAACAAGAATTTCCTTCATGTATCCGAAATCCTTATCTTCAATGATCGATAACGCGGAGAAGATGGAGGTCATCAATAAAGTCATTGCTACAATACCTGGAAAAACAAACTCTACATAGTTGAAGTCGGCTCCACCTGCTGCTCCTCCCATACTTCCGCCCAACATATTTTCCATCGTGCCACTCATTCCTCCACCGAAGATTAACAAGAAGAGGATGGGCATCGAAAAGGAGCCAAACAACCTAGCCTTGTCTCGGAAAAACTTCGTTATATCTCGTTGCCAAATAGCGAAGATCCCTTCCATTTAAAGATGCCTCCTGTCGTTCTGATTATCGTTCATTTGATTCACCAATTTTCCTGCCAGTAAACGCTAAGAATACATCATTAAGTGTCGGTTTGCGGATGTTTAATTTAGTAATAGGTATATTTAAAGTTTTAATAAATGAAGAAATAAAGGCATCACTGCTCGAAACCTTCAGGTGGATTGTGTCATCTTTAAGAGAAACTTCGGCGCCGTCAATTTTGTCATGTATCTCTTCCAATGCTTTCTGATTATCTTCCGTAGATAATTCAATGATATCACCGCCAAGTTGATCTTTTAATGCGGCAGGTGTGTCGATAGCAATAATCTCACCTTGATCCATAATAGCAACTCGATCGCTAATTTCTGCCTCATCTAAATAATGAGTGGTCAAAAACATCGTGATCCCCTCTTTTTCTTTCAGTTTTAAAATATATTCCCATAAGTGCGCACGTGTTTGCGGATCAAGGCCGACCGTTGGCTCATCAAGAAACAACACCTTGGGATAGTGGAGCAGTCCTCGGGCAATCTCCAGGCGCCGTTTCATTCCACCAGAGAAGGTTTCCACCCGCTTCTTTCGTTTATCTACCAAGTCAACGATTTCCAGCACCTCTTGAATGCGCTGTTGTCGTTTGGCCTTTGGTACTTGATAGAACCGACAGTGAAGCATGAGATTTTCATTGGCTGTTAGTTTCCCATCCAATGTATTTTCCTGAAAAATAATACCAATACTTTCCCGTACCCTGTTCTTCTGCCTCTTCACATCAAACCCGTTGATTATAATGCTTCCCTTACTCGGTGCCAACATTGTACAAATCATGTTGATCGTAGTACTTTTCCCCGCTCCATTGGGACCGAGAAAGCCGAAAATTTCCCCTTCATCCACTTCGAAATTAATCCCCTTCACAGCATCGACTTTTTTATAAGTTTTCCTCAAATCACTTACTGAGATGACTGGTTCCACCAAATACTCCTCCCCTTCGTTAAATAGTTCTGTTATCATAACTACATAGTATTATTCACGCAATGGTGAAAGAAGTCAATGTTCATTGATTCGAAATGGAGTGATCATCATAGTACAAGAGCCGTTAGATACGAGTAAGTTAGTAGAAGAGACTTTGTCCGTCATTCCACTGATGGCAAAAAAAATATTTGGGCCCATTCACGTTTTGCAAGATTCTGATTTGCACCATACTCATTTTCACATCCTCAATATTATTGCAGATGCAGGTTCAATTCGTACAACAGAGATCGGAAAAAAGTTAGCAATCAGAAAATCAAACTTGACGCCTTTACTTAATAAGTTGATAACAAAAAAATTCATTTTGAGAATAAGAGATAACCAAGATCGTCGAGTTATTTATATAGAAGTAACAGAAGAGGGAAAAAATTTTTTAGCAGAAAAAAAAGGAATTCTTCAAGAAGAGGTAAAGGAGCGGTTAGCAAAACTAGATTTAGAGGATCAAAGAAAGTTGCAAGAAGCAGTATTCAATCTTAATTCTGTATTGGAGAAGTTAACGGAATAAAAACATGAAGAAAAGTGTCCATAAATAAAAATCCCGGAATTCGTTAGCTTACAGAATTCCGGGATTTTTAGAGTAGATTAAATTGTTGGCACTCCCTAGTAACAGTATGTTATTAAAGAGAGCAGTTGGGCCATCCCGAACGTTCCCTATCCGAAAAGCTTTCGGCCCTTTCTAATTGTTCTTCTTGACCGTCCGTTAAATCATGTTCATAAACTATTGCATCTACCGGCAAGCAGCGACACAAGCACCGCAATCAATACAAATATTCGGGTCAATAAGAAATTGATCAAGGCCCTCTTCAACCACAGATATGCCGGGCACACTAAAAAGACAATTCATCTTGTCAGCAAGTTGTCTACATTTAAGTTAATCAGCAATAACTGTCCTCTTTCACTTAGATAGAGGTTATTGCTTCCTTAATAAGCTTCGTCCCACTCACTACCTGAAATTCCTTGCCGATCGTTGCCTCATTTTCTAAGCTGGCAACGATGACACGTGCCACATCTTCTCTAGGAATTTCAGCTCTGTCCACTTCGTATGCAGCCTCTACTTGACCGGTTCCTTCACCATTTGTCAGCAGGCCAGGATGGATAATCGTATAATCCAAATCCGCTCTCTTCAACCACTCATCCGCATAATGCTTTGCTGTAACATATGGTGCAAAGGACGATGAAGCAGCCAGGATCGCTTCACGGCTCGTGTCAAACGAACTAATCATGATAAACCGTTTTACTCCAGCAAATTTAGCTGCTTCAATGGTTTTTACGGCACCGTCCAAATCAATTAAAATGGTTTTGTCAGGTCCTGTGTGTGGCCCAGAACCTGCAGTAAACACGACCGCATCCACTCCCTCAGCCGCTTTTGCAATCGTTTCGATGTCCTGTTCCAAATCTACCACTGCGGTTTCCGCACCTAAATCTTCAAAAAAGGAGACTTGCTCCTGCTTACGAATCATGGCTTTCGCTTCCAGGTTATCGTTATTCTGAATAAATGAAACGAGATGTTTTCCAATTTGACCATTTGCTCCAACTACAAGAACTTTCAATTCCTCCACCCTTTCTAATAAACAAGATCATTAGCATTACAATCGATTACGTGTTCCTTCTCTTCATCGTAAATGGAAATGAGTGAAGATGTCTAGAACTTCACCTTGAAACTTGGTTCTGCATAACTTTTTTGTATAAGAGTTACGGATTCCTTTGGAGCTAAATTTAGATCAAACGTAGATCGTCCAATTAAGAGAACTAAATAAAGGCGTGTCCCTCGCCGGGCTAACCATTAAATATAATGGAGGGATTCCGTCATTACATTCATAGGCTTCACTCCTTTTTAGATCAATTTATGTTAAATACGAAGAAATAAGGGAAAGAGTATAAATGGACTTTATTTTGAATATAGGAAAAAGGAGTGGAAGGTAATGAACAACAAACAATTCGATAAAATAAAGAACGGAAAAGGATTCATCGCTGCACTCGACCAAAGTGGCGGAAGCACACCGAAAGCATTAGCAGCTTACGGTGTGCCGGAAGACTCTTATTCTGGTGAGGATGAAATGTTTGATTTGGTCCACCAAATGCGGACCAGAATCATCACGTCTCCAGCATTTAATTCCGATCATATCCTTGGCGCCATCCTATTCGAGCAGACGATGGACCGCGAAATCGAAGGCAAATATACAGCGGATTACCTTGCGGATAAAGGAATTGTCCCTTTCCTCAAAGTGGATAAAGGACTAGCCGAAAAGGAAAACGGTGTACAGCTCATGAAACCGATTAATAATTTGGATGAGACATTAAGACGTGCTAACGAACGGAACATTTTCGGTACCAAAATGCGCTCCGTCATCCATGAACCAAATTCAAGCGGGATTAAGGCTGTTGTGGAACAACAATTCGAAGTCGGAAAACGCATCATCGCTTCTAACCTCATCCCGATCATTGAGCCGGAAGTCAATATTCAGAGTGAGGATAAAGAAAAATCCGAGGAAATCCTGCGTGATGAAATTATTAAACACTTAAATGACTTATCAGAAGGCGAAAACGTGATGCTGAAACTCACGATTCCAACTAAAGCCAATGCCTATAAAGAATTGATTGAGCACCCGCGCGTTGTTCGGGTCGTCGCTCTCTCAGGCGGATATTCTCGTGCAGAAGCGAACGAGAAGTTGAAAGAAAATGATGGTCTCATCGCGAGCTTCTCCCGAGCGCTGTCTGCTGACCTAAATGCCAATCAATCTGAAGAAGAGTTTAATACCGCATTGAAAAATGCTGTCGATTCCATTTACGATGCTTCTGTGAATAAAAAATAGCAGTAAAAGGGTGCAAGTACGACGATGTACTAGCACCCATTTCATTTCCCTTAAAAGCTCCAATTATATAACTGACTATTCTTGCTAGGACGCCAAGTTGGATATTACAGAGGAGGCTTTTGAAAAAATGAAATAGGTCCCATGATATTAAAGAATCCGCCCATTTTTATATCATGGGATCTGATTCTTTAAGGAAAGATAAAGCCTCCGTTTATTTGCCCAGTCCTTTCTTATCCTCTATATTTTATAGTTAATCCTTTTAAGAAATTCCTGGCGTACCGATCACCGCACTCTTTATAATTCTTATGCCCTTCTTTTCTCAATAACGCGCTTAATTCCCCTTTTGTTATCGTGACTCCTGCTTCATCCAAAGTATCGATTATATCCTCACTCGTTAATTTTAGTGCTATTTTTACTTTTTTTAACATGACGTTATTAACACTTGAATGGTTCTTTATAGACCGGTCAGGTTTATTCGGTTGTCCAGGTTTTGGATCCTGTTGTCCTCTTTTAAAAACAATCATGCCATTTAAAAACGACTCTAACATACTATTCGTGCATTTTATATGCTCCTCGTTTTCTGTTATATCACCATTATAGTCATGGTCATCATCGGAACTATCATCCGACTTAGTGAGTACCTTTAACACTTCTTCTTTTGTGAGGTCAACGCCACCAAGTTCAAATATTTCTATCATATCTTTATCTTTTATATCTAAGGCATATCTTAATCTAATTAATATATCATTATTATCCATTTATAAACCTCCAGTAATACTTCCTAATCTTCATCTTTGGATTCCCTTTTTTTAGGTTTTTCATCCAACATCGAACGTAATTCTTTAATATCCTCTTCTGACAAAGAATCCTCTTCAATGAACTGAACCAGCATCGACTTTAACGTTCCGCCATAAATTCGCTGAATAAATGACTGTGCCTCAGCGCGCTGACACTCATCTTGCGAATAGAGCGGGTAAAAAGTATAGACCCTTAACTCTTTATTGACACCGATCACTTTTTTACGAGAAAGACGATCCAAAAGAGTTCGTACGGTTTTCGGCTTCCAATCCGTCTGCTCCTGCAAGGAGGATATAACTTCATTGGCCGTTTGTGGAGCCTTTTTCCACAGCACATGCATAACTTCCCATTCTGATTCGGAAATATTCGGGATTTTCTTTGTCATCCTTATCCTCCCCCTTCTTTTGGACCCATGTAAGATCAAACCACTCATTCTCTTTCCTTACTGATTCCCTTATCCTCCAAAATAGACAACGTGATTTTTGCCGCCTTGCTTCCATAACTATTATCCTCATTTTGTATATTGGTTGCAAAGAAATATGTATTGTTCTCGTACTCTACATATCCAATAAACCAACCATTTATATTCTTACCATTAACATTGCCCGTACCAGTTTTCCCGAAGAGTCTTGCACCATCATATTCCTCTAATAAAAGGGAGTCTTTAACAGTCTGGATGTTCTTTTCCTCGAACTCAAACTGGTTTGTATAAAACGCCGATAACAATTGTACCTGTTCGACCGGAGAAATCTTTAATGAAGATTCCAGCCAATAGTCTTCTCCGCCAGAAAGATCACGGTTTCCATAACCTATTTGTTTCAGATAAGCTCGGACGGTTTCCCGCGGGATTTTTTGGTCCAACTTCTTAAAATACCAGGTTACGGAATTTTCCATGGCTGTTGATAGGTTTTGATCTGTATTCCAAGACTCATAAGGATATTGCGTTCCGTTCCATTTCATTGTGGAATAATTACTTGTTATGACCCCTAGCTCTAATCCCATTAATGCGGTATAAATTTTGTAGGTAGAATTTGGGGACACTCTCCATGTGCTTTTATCTTTATTATAGATGGTGTATTGATCAGCATTCATGTTATATAAAACAAAGCTTCCATCATATCCACCAAAGTATTCGCTTAAATCTTTATAAATCGTATGTTCAAAGTTAAAATCATAACGGTTATTACCATTGGCCATTGCAGAAATAAATGGAAGCTGACTTGCTACAAATATCCCTGCAAGGGTAAAGATTGATATACTCTTCAGCTTCATCCATTTCGATTCAATCGTAAAGGATGCAATTTTTTCAATTCTTTTTTTAATTTGCTTCTTGGGGCCATTCAACTGATTAGACCCAGTAAAATTCTTCGAATACGAGGGTACATCCACGAAACTAATAATCGTATTCCCATAATCTGCATAAGACTTTTCAACCAACGATTTTAAAACAGCCGTGTCGCAGGCAATTTCACGATCTACCCTCATTTCTTTAAAAGCAATCCAAACAAGGGGATTAAACCAGTATAAAATTTGATAAATGATGACAAGGTAATTCGTCGCGATATCTTTGTATTTATAATGATGTAGTTCATGCATGAAAATATAGTTGATATTTTCTATCGACATCCGTTCGTCAAGGTGAATCGGCAGCACAACGTAGGTCTTAAACAGTCCAAACGTCATTGGAGATTTGACGAGCGGCGATTCTCCTACGAACAAAGGTTTAGATATATTTAATCGATCCTTGCACCGTTCAAATAATTGTAAAAGTTCTTCATTGTTCAGGACAGTGGTTGTGTTCCTAATTTTCTTTAACCTGAACCATGCATGAAGGGAAAAAGCAGCCATTACCAGCATGCCTGCAATCCAAATGCTGGCTAACGTGATATTCAGGAAATCCAGATTGAGTCGATTAACAGATACCGTGAAATCCTGCATCCAGTTTTCGCTACTTAGCCCTGAGCCTTCACCAGTGTTGACAGAAGGATTACTAGTGCTATTACTATGATTTCCATCGAATGATATATAAAAATTTTCAAAACGAATCCATTGCTTCGGCAGAAATGGAAGCGTCAATGCGATTAACAATAAAAACCATAGATTGTACTGCCATTTCGCTGAAAGGTGTTTGGAACATAATTTCTTCATCAGCATAATCATCACTATAGTAATAGAGGACACTATAAAACTTGTAACGAGATGAGTGAAGAACATTCCTCCAACCTCCATTTTCCAAAGCGCTAACTTCCGCTAATTTTTCCAATAATGACCTTTATAGTGATTTACTGCATGAAAGGGCCATCTATCCGTTTCCTGCATAACCCCTTTTTGAATAGCATCTGTATGGGGACTAAGTTTAACAATTCGTTATTAGTTTATCATTTTTACAATATAAATGTTGAAACGTAAAAGATTATGGGTTCAGCAGTCTTTATCTGAACGAAAGTAGATATTCCTATTTCATCTTAAAAGGATTGACATTCTTTTGATTACAATTGTAGTATATGATTACAGTTGTAATCAAGAACAAGTTGAAAGTTAAGGGAGGATTGATTTCTTAGGAAAAGACATAAAAAACGGTCAACCGTTAAGTTTTTCTCAAAGCAATTAAGTGAAGAAACTTTATTATTAAGTTAAACAAGCTAGTTTTTATATTCGACAGATAAAATAGAGAAAGAGGTTATCAACTTGAAAAAAACATATAAATATAAACTTAGAATGCATAAGTTCACACTGTTTATGTCGTTGCTCACACTAGTTACACTCAGCGCTTGCCTGAATGCAGACAGTTCTAGGAGCAATGCCTCATCTAAAGAGGAGAACAAATCGGACCAAACAGCGAATACAGATGAAAAGTTTGCCAAACTTGAGAATGAGTTTGACGCTAAACTCGGTGTCTATGCGCTCGATACAGGCACGAATCAGACCATCGATTATCGGCCAGAGGAGCGTTTTGCCTTTGCATCTACTTACAAGGCTTTGGCCGCAGCCATCGTGCTGCAGCAAAAATCTAAGCATGAGCTTGAGGAAGTCATTACCTACACAGAAGATGATTTAGTAACCTATTCTCCGGTCACCAAAAAACACGTGGGTACTGGGATGACACTTTTGGAACTAAGCGAAGCGGCTGTTCGAACCAGTGACAACACCGCGGGGAACTTTTTATTTAAAGCTATAGGAGGTCCTGATAAATTTGAACATGCCTTAAGGCAAATCGGCGATAACGTAACACAGGCAGATCGATACGAACCGGATTTGAATGAATTCACCCCTGGAGATACTCGTGACACCAGCACACCAAAAGCTCTCGCCACCAGTTTAAAAGCATTCGCAGTCAGCGACTTGCTTTCGAAGGATAAGCGGAAATTGTTCACGGATTGGCTGCAAGGCAATGCTACAGGAGACGGGCTGATTCGTGCAGGCGCACCTGAGGGATGGAGGGTTGGTGATAAGAGCGGGGCCGCAAGTTACGGAACGAGAAATGATATTGCAGTGGTTTGGCCGCCAAATAGAGAACCAATTGTCATTGCGATCATGTCCCACCGTGATAAGAAGGATGCCAAATATAACGATGAGCTGATTGCTCAAGCTGCCGAGATCGCACTTAACGCCCTCCAGTGAATTCAACAACTTAAATATAACGGGGTAATTGATTACTGATTGTCCTGGGAGGATCGGATAATTTAAGGCATTTTACGCCAAAAAAAATAAGGAGCATACATGTTAACCTTCACCAACATGTATGTTCCTTCTATTATAGGAGGGGCAAGTACCGAAATCATAAAAGGTTTTTGACTCGTTCAGCAAAGGCATCCCCTTCTATGATCTTTTTGCCTCCGCCTTGGACGAAATTCGGTTTGCCCCCTCCTTTCCCTTCAATAAGGGGCAGAATCTGTTTAGCGACACCATTCATATTTTGATCGATGTCCGCCCCATGAGCCAGCACGAACTGAAGCTGATTTTCCTGTTCACTGATCAGAATAAGATAAGCATCAGAGGCTTCTTCGATGATTGCTTTTCCTAGTGATTGAAGTGTTTTGATAGGACGGTCTTTGAAAACGCGTTGAATCACCCGATCCTCCTGTGACTCTGAGATAATATCACGTGCCTCATATTGCAACAGTTGTTCTTCAAGCTCAGCGATTTTCTTGTCTTTCTCCTTGCTTGACGTGATCAGCTCGTCGACTTCCTCTACAAGCTTTTCTTCCGGCCTTGGAACTAGCCGCTTCATTTCGGTTAATACCCGATGTTTCTGCTCGAGCTTATCCAGAACTCGATAACCGCAGACGAACTCCAAGCGCACCTGCTTCTTATTTCTTGTCCACCCTAGGAACTTGACAGCCGTAACTTCACCCGTGAAGTGCGGGTGCGTTCCTCCGCATCCGTTGTAATCAATGTCTGGAATGATGACAACTCGAACATCACCATCGACGGCGAGCGGTTTGCGAAGCGGATATTCCGCTGCTTCTTCCACGGACAGCCACTTCGTTTCAACCGGGTAATTGTTTCGTATGACCTCGTTCACCCGCCTCTCAACCTTTTCCAAAAGATCTCCGGAAAGACAGTCCGTATCCAAATCGATCGTCACCGTATCTTTACCTAAATGGAAACTCGTTGTCGGAATCCCAAACTGGTCGTCGAAAATAGCTGAAATGATATGCTGTCCACAGTGCTGCTGCATATGATCGATACGTCGCTCTTGATCGATGCTTCCTAGTACATTTTCTGTCTCAGCGGGAAGCTTTTCTCTTGTGTAATGACGCACCTCGCCTTCCACTTCTTCTACATCGATCACTTCAATTCCATTCATAGTTCCTTTGTCGTGTGGCTGCCCACCACCAGTCGGGTAAAACGCCGTCTCTTCCGGCACTCCATAAAAACCACGCTCATCTTGATCTATTTTTATAACCTTAGATTCGAATTCCATTTTATAAGGATCTTCGTAGTAAAGCTTTCTCGTCATTGTAAGTTCCTCCTATGTTCTCCTAAGGTTATCGTAACATTTTTCTACTAAGGGAGGGATGCTCTCTTACCTTTCTTTGATAATGTGCACGATAAATGAAAGTGCCTGGCCCCCGCTGTGTTAAAGTGTTACACGGTGGGTGTCAGGCACTGTTATAAAATCTATCGTTATTTGTGTGAGATCAGGAGGTTTCTTCAAGATTTCTTCTCAAAATCAAATTTGATCTTATAATCTTTATCCAATGTTAAAGCAGTACTGAACGTTTTCTTTCCCTTAAATCCTTTTAAAACCTTCGTTCGCTTCTTCTCGCACAACGTTTTAATCATATTCTTCGTTAACGTCTTTCCTGCTAATTTTTTCGGAAAGGTCACCTTACATCCTTCTTTGTAAGCGGAACACGCATAAAATTTGTATCGGTCCATAATAGAACCTGTTGGACAGGAAGGGCATTTGGCGATCGGGGCATTCCACTTGGTTTTCTCTCCGGTACTTCGAACGTGAACCTGTTGAATGGAGTCGGGGGTTTCTTGAATTAACTTTTCAATAAACTGACTGGTCTGTTTGATGAACACTTGTTTCGATCCCTCGCCGCTTCCAATTTTCTTTAAGTACGATTCCCATTTCGCGGTCATGGAAGGGCTTGATAACAACGTTCCTTCAATCGCTTCACAAAGCATAATCCCTTTTTCTGTGACATACACGTTGTTCTTTTTCACTTCAATATATTTTTGCGCCTTAATCGTTTCAATAATACTTGAGCGGGTGGCTTCTGTTCCCATGCCTTCGACTTCCTTCAAAATCTCCACATCTTCCTCATTATCCATGAGCTTCCCGCAGGTTTTCATCATATTGATCAGCTGACCTTCGGTATAAGGCTTTGGCGGCTTCGTCATGCTTTCTTTAATATGAAGCCGAACGCCAACCTGCTCATCTTTTTTAACATCCGGCAGATCCGTTTCTTTTTCCTGTTTTGATGTAGACGGCTTTGGAAACAGCTCTTTCCAGCCGCGTTTCACTTCTCTTCTGCCCGTGGATTTAAAAGGTAAATCATGAACATATGTAAAAATCGTGGTCTCTTCATACACATGGTCCGTGTGGAACATCGCAAGCATCGTGGCCAGAACTTCATGATAAATATTACGTTCCTCACGGCTAAGTCCACTCAGTTTCTTTTGACTGGGGACCGATTTTGTCGGGATGATTGCATAGTGTTCCTGCACTTTGCGGCTGTCGACATACCGTTTATTTGGTTTTAAAGAAGCCGGTGTGAAAGAAATGTTCAACGCTTGCTGGTATGAATTCAAGTTGTTCAATAAATAAGCAAACTCACTTTCGGTTATAAAATTACAATCTGTTCTCGGATAGGAGACCAGACGTTTCTCATAGAGTTTTTGCATCGTCTTGAGTACTTGTGACGGTGTGTATTTCCATCGTCTGTTCGCAACACTTTGCAGGGTCGACAGTGAATGTAGTTTTGGTGACTTTTGGTACTTTGTCTTTTTGTCTATACTTTGGACAATCCCTGTTGAGTCTTCCTTTTCTTTGAGCCCGTATTGGTCCATAAGCGCCTGCACCTTTGCTTTGTCCTTTTCCTTAATCTCAGCAAGGCCTTTATAGTCACCTGCTTGAGATTGAAAAAGCCCTTCGATTTGATAAAAAGGCTCTGATACAAAGTTTTCAATTTCTTTGTGCCTTTGATAGATCAAATAAACCGTAGGAGATTGCACACGTCCAATCGACAGGTAGCTTGAGAAACCTTTCTTCTGCAAAAGCAATGTAAACAGGCGACTGGCATTGATTCCAACCATCCAATCACTAATTTGACGGGCTTTCGCTTCATCAAATAAACGCAAGTCCTTGTCGTTATTTTGTAAATTATTAAATCCCTTACGAACTTCATCTTTCTCAAGAGAATTAATCCACAATCGTTGAACCGGTTTTCCCTTTACCCCTGTTAAGCGGAGAATACTGTAAAAAATATTCGAGCCTTCCCTGTCGACGTCGGCCGCATTCACTAGCACGTCCGCTTGCTGGAACAACTGCTTGACCGCTTGAAACTGCTCCCATTTCCCTTTAGAGACTTTCTCAAGGAACCTATCAGGAACGATCGGCAGTTGATCAAGTTTCCACCTCTTCCACTCAGGTTTATAGTCATGAGGTTCTTTTAATTCAACCAAATGGCCGACTCCCCACGTGATGGTCGCGCCATCCGGGAATGTCTTATCCGGCTTTAATAGAATGTAAGTTTTCGTTTTTTCCTGAATCGTAAAAGCCTCTGCATAAGCTTTTGCCTGAGAGGGTTTTTCGGCTAGGATGACCACTCTCGTCATGGTCTCTCCACTCCCTTCAATGAACTTCAAGATTACTATGGGATGAAAAGGAAAGCAAGAAATGTGGGGGGAGCTAAGATAGATTTAAGAAAGTGCCTAAAAAACATAAAAAAGAGATCAATCTAAATGATTGGATTGATCTTAGTAAGAGCCTAGCACTTTGCCTTTCACACCGTACTTTATCTATACGATTTTCTCATGAAAGTGCCTGACCCCCACCATACTAAGGCATTAACGTAGTGGATGGGGGCAACATCACTGATATGTTTGCTTGCACGAAAAGGATCAAATATGTCAAAAATCAAAATCACTTCAGTGTAACTGTTTCCCCTTCCTAAAAGTGATAAAATTCATATTTTGTCAAAGGAGTTGTATAGAGGAGAAATAAGGTGGGAAAAGTCAACACAATGTCTTCTTATAACGATTTTCAAGAAAAAAAGAGAAGGCACTCTATCATAAATGTATGCCTCACAAGCAAGTACATTTATGATAGAGATCTTCTCACGGAAAGCTTTATTTGGTTACTGTTCCTGCATCAGCCGGATGTACTCCATGACGATAGAAATCGGCATCAATTGGCTCCAGCGGTTTACGTCCTAGAATGAGATCTGCCGCCTTTTCCGCCAACATCAACACAGGTGCATGGATATTGCCGTTCGTAACGTAAGGCATGGCAGATGCATCAACCACTCGTACATTGTCGAGCCCGTGGACCTTCATGGTTTGCGGATCTACGACAGACATGGGGTCTGAAGCAGGTCCCATTTTTGCGGTGCAAGACGGATGAAGTGCCGTTTCAGCATCTTCTTTCACCCATTCCAAAATTTCCTCGTCTGTTTGAACAGTAGGACCAGGTGAGATTTCCCCTGCATTGTAAGATTTCATAGCTGGTTGAGACATAATCTTCCGGGTGACTCTTATCGCTTCCACCCACTCGCGTTTGTCCTGTTCAGTAGAAAGGTAGTTGTAGACCATGCTTGGATGCTCTTTAGGATCTTTCGAACGAATCTTCAATGATCCCCGGGCATCAGAGTACATAGGTCCGACATGTACTTGGAATCCGTGATCCGTTGGCGCTTTTTGTCCATCGTACCGTACCGCTACCGGAAGGAAGTGGTACATCAAATTCGGATAGCCGACGTCCTCGTTTGAACGAACGAAACCTCCGCCTTCGAAATGATTAGTCGCTGCCGGCCCAGTGCGTCCGAGCATCCACTGCAAACCAATCCAAGGCATGCGCGCTTTATTTAAATTAGGCTGTTCGGAAACAGGTAGCGGACATGCGTGTTGGATGTAGACTTCAAGGTGATCCTGGAGGTTTTCTCCTACACCTGGAAGGTCGACTACCGGTTTAATGCCAAGTGAGCGAAGGTGTTCGGCATCTCCCACACCTGATAGTTGAAGTAGCTGTGGCGTGTTGATGGCACCGCCTGAGAGGATGACTTCACCTGCTTTAACATGATGAGTCTTCCCGTTTCGTTGATAGGTCAATCCTTTGGCTCGAGTACCATCGAAATCGATACTCTTAACGAAAGCACGAGTCTTCACCGTTAGGTTCTCACGCTTCATTGCCGGATGCAGATAGGCACGAGAAGCTGACAACCGCTGGCCTTTGTACACATGCTTATCAAACGGTCCGAATCCCTCCTGGCGAAAACCGTTCACATCAGGGGTTCTTGAGTAACCAGCCTCTACACCTGAGTCAAAGAAGGCTTGGAATAATGGATTGGTCGCTGGCCCACGTTCCAATTTAATAGGCCCGTCGTGTCCGCGAAGATCATCATCTTGTGATCCTAAAGCATTTTCTAAGCGTTTGAAATACGGAAGACAGTGCGCAAAATTCCACGTTTCCATACCTTCGTCGGCCCCCAGCGTTCATAGTCCATCGGATTTCCGCGTTGATAAATCATACCGTTAATTGAACTCGAGCCTCCGAGCAGCTTTCCTCGGGCATGCTTGATACGTCGTCCATTCATATATGGCTCAGGGTCCGATTCGTATTTCCAATCGTAGAGGCTTTTACCTGCGGGAAACGGCAAAGCTGCCGGCATTTGGATCAATAAGTCCCATGAATAATCACTGCGTCCCGCCTCTAAAACAAGAACACTTTTTTTCCCGTCTTCACTTAGACGGTCGCCGAGTACAGAACCCGCACTACCGCCGCCAACGATGACAATGTCATATGTTTCACTCATCTTCTGCTCCTCCTTGATGTTGAAAATGGAAAGAAGGGCTCCAGACAATAGGAGCAGCATGGGCTCTATACCCCTTCTTTCATATATCGAGTCAGTGTATCTATAAAACTATTTCTTAAACAAATTCAGCAGCTCATGCTAAAGCTTTATTCAAATGAATAATAGTGGTTGGCTTAGAACCAGTTTATAGGCTCTGGTTTAAGGTTTTGGAAGATATGCTTTGTTTCTGTATATTCTTCCATACCTAGTCTGCCTAGCTCGCGGCCGATACCAGACTGCTTAAATCCACCCCACGGGGCGTGTGGAAAATAAAGGTTGAATTCATTGATCCAAACCGTCCCCATGCGCATTTTCGCTGCACAACGTTCTGCTTTTGCAATATCGTTTGTCCACACGCCGCCAGCAAGTCCGTAGATCGAGTCATTCGCAAGCTTTACGGCCTCTTCTTCGGCAGTGAATTTTTCAACCGTAATAATTGGACCAAATCCTTCGTCTTGGACGACCCTCATGTCTGTTGTGCAGTCTGTGAAGATCGTAGGCAGGTAGAAAAATCCTTTTTGTAACGCAGGGTCTTCTGGGCGTCCGCCGCCAACTGCTAATGTAGCACCTTCTTTAACCCCTGCTTCTACATACTTTTCTACTTTCGCAAGGTGTTCAGCTGAAATTAGCGGCCCCATTTGGGTATCTTCTTCAAATCCGCTTCCCAGCTTAAATTTTTTCACTCGCTCCACAAGCGCGTTTACGAACTCATCGTGAATGCTTTCTTCTACAATCAGTCTTGTACCAGCGGAACAGATTTGTCCTGCGTGGAAGAAAACTCCGTTTAATGCTTGATCGACAGCTGTTTCAAAGTCAGCATCAGCAAAAATGATATTCGGGTTTTTCCCGCCCAGCTCAAGAGCTAGATTCTTCACGTTGGCGCTTGCCGCTTGCATAATTTTCTTCCCGGTTGCAATGCCGCCTGTGAAAGAAATCAAGTCCACATCTTCGTTGCTGGAAAGCTCTGCACCTACTGTATTGCCCGCGCCAAGGACTAAGTTAGCAACACCGGCAGGTACACCGGCTTCTTCCGTCAATTCAAATACTTTTATAGTAGTAAGCGGTGTAATTTCACTTGGCTTCATGATTAACGTATTTCCGGTTGCAAGTGCTGGAGCCAATTTCCATGACGCTTGCAGTAAAGGATAATTCCAGGGCGTAATTTGTCCGCAGACACCAACGGGTTCGTGAACCACTTTACTGATCGAATTTGATATCGGAGAGTCGATCAGCTCCCCGCCGTCTTTATCCGCAAGTTCTGCGAAATAACGAAATACCCCCGCGATATCATCCATGTCTCCGCGGCTTTCTTCTACTGTTTTACCTGTATCCAATGATTCTAAGTAAGCAAGTTCTTCTTTATCTCTCTCAATCAATTCAGCAAGCTTCCTTACGACAGCCCCTCGCTCCGTTGCTGGGGCAGCAGCCCATTCCCCATTATCAAATGCTTCTCTTGCTGCAGCGATTGCTGCTTTCGCATCCGACTCATCACCTTCAGGAACAACAGCAATCACTTCCTGATTAAATGGATTAATAATCGTACGCGTATTCTCAGAGTCCGCGCCAACCCATTTACCATTAATATAATGTTGTAGTTGTAGTTGCAGTTTCAGATCCAATTTCATCAACTCCATTTTCGAAGTGAATTAACTTTGTTAAGAATTTATTTAACGTTCTTAACAATATCACCCCTTCAAAATCATTTCAAGCATTAAGTGTAGAAGCATTGAAAAGTAATTAAGATCGTATAAGAAAGGGAATAATAGAAAGGTGCCACTCCTGAAAAATTTACATTTGACATTAAACCTGAACGCGTTATCATTAAATTCATAAAGAACATTTGATAATAATTTAACGCGATTTACTTTTTATTAAAGGAGCGACCTTATGAGTGAATCTATCGAAAGTCCGAGCCTCAAAATAGAAGAAGCCAAAAATAAAGTCATAGGCGCCATTGCAGAGACAATGGATTTATATGGGGTAACACCAGCTGCTGCAAACTTATATGCGACCATGTACTTTGAAGATCAGATGACGCTTGATGAAATGCGTATAGAACTCGGAATGAGCAAACCGAGTATGAGTACCAGCGTCCGCAGGCTCCAAGAAACAGAAATGGTGAAAAAAACATTTACACGCGGTTCCAGGAAACATACGTATGCAGCGGAGAAAAATTTCTTCCGTTCCTTTATGACGTTTTACTGTCAGATGTGGGAACGTGAAGCGAAAAAGAATTTGGACGCCATTGGAGAAGCACAAGAAGATTTCATAGAGGTCATAAAAGATTCCAACAGTACGCCAGAAGTTGTTGCAAAAGCAAAGGAATACTATGACCAATTAGAGGAGTCTAAAACATACTATCACTGGTTAGATGACCTTGTTGCAAGTATAAGAAGCGGTGAGATCTTCGAATTCTTACCGAAAGATCAAAAAGAATAAGCTTGCCAAGAAGTGATCAGGTAGTATATTGAAAAGCAGCTAAAGACTACCTGATTCCATATCTGTCCCACTCTTACATATAAAAGAGCGGGCTTCATTTTGCATTCTTGTTAAATAAATTCTTAACACATTTAATTAAAGATGTGTTGGAATAAATATACCAAATAAAAAAGGGAGTTTTATCAACATGAACAAGTGGAAAGAAAAACTTAGTTTAATTTTAGTGATCCTAATGGTTACTGTTCTGGCAGCCTGCGGAAGCACTGATGAGGAAGCAGCTGCAGGATCACAAGAAAGCGGTAAAAAAATTAGTATTGGTCAGATCAACTGGGCTGAAAACATTGCGGTAACAAATATGTGGAAAGTAATTTTAGAAAATAAAGGGTATGACGTAGAGTTAAACAATTTGAACATGGGTAGTACGATGCAGGCGTTAGAGAGTGGCGACCTGGACGTTAGTTTAGAAATATGGTTACCCGTTCAAGATGCTAACTATTTAAAGGAATATCAAGATACCGTTAATTTCTCAGAGGCTACTTGGTATGACAATGCAAAAGTAGGACTTGTTGTCCCAACCTATGTAGAAGAAGTGAATAGTGTTGAAGATTTGAATGAACATAAAGAACTGTTCAATAGCGAAATCGTTGGGTTTGGTCCTGGCGCAGGTACGATGGAAGTGACGGAACAATTAATTAAAGACTATGATCTTGAATTTGAACTCCTATCAAGCTCTGAACCTGCGATGTTAGCTGAAATTGGTAATGCAATAGAAAACAAAGAACCTATCGTAGCCCCCCTTTGGAGCCCGCACTGGATTTTCTCCAAATATGACTTAAAATTCTTGGAAGATCCGAAAAAAACATTCGGTGGCGTAGAAAAAATTCACCATGCGACAAGACAAGGATTTGAAGAAGATTATCCAGAAGTAAGCGAGTGGTTTAAAAATTGGAAGATGAATGATCAACAAATCGGCAAGCTTATTGAGTATGTAGAAAATGCCGAAGAGCCTCTTGCTGGAGCTAAGAAATGGGTGGAAGAGAATCAGAAATTAATTGATGAATGGATGAAATAAAGGCATAGACGTTAGAAATAAAGAAGTTGGTCTCTCGTTGTAGAGGCTAGCTTCTTTTGTTATTATTGGAAATATTGTCGCAGGAAGTTTACTTACATTTTTTTCATAAAGTCTGTGTTTTTTTTATCGGGGACAGTTTACCGTACTTATGCAAATTTTGACTATAATTCGGGGTATACTGGCTCGTATAGGAGCGTTGATGGTGCCTGAACTCCACCACGCTACCATGCTAAGACACACAATATTCTTTCGTGTTATAAACAAAAAAGAGACTACTTTCCAGTATAGGAAGCAGTCTCTTTAGTTTGATAGCTTAATACGTATGGAGGAAATGTAAGGAAAACCTTACATCATGCCGCCCCATTCTTCAGATGGATTTTCTGTGCTTTATGACACTTTATTTCAGCGTAAAACGTAATAGGTGTTTTTCTATATAATAGATAATGAGATATCATCCGAATTCCTAGTAATAGTCAAAGATGGTTAGTGGCTGAGCACCCCAATTGTACTTTTCTTGTTTCCAGGGCCACTTTTTGTGATAATATAAGGTGTAAAATAGATCGTCGATACATAAGGAGGACTCGTCATGTCTATTGCAGGGCCTGAATCTACAATGAAAGTTTTCCCATTAAGTTCTAATCAAGAACTCGCTGAAGATATTGCCTCGAATTTGGGGATACAGCTAGGAGAATGTTCTGTTAACCAATTCAGTGATGGAGAATTAAAAATTAATATAGAAGAAAGTGTTCGTGGTTGTGATGTATTCGTTGTTCAATCAACGAGTGAGTCGGTAAACGATCATATTATGGAATTGCTTATTATGATTGATGCACTAAAGCGAGCGTCTGCTACATCGATCAATGTCGTTATCCCTTACTATGGCTATGCGCGCCAGGATCGGAAAGCCAGTGCAAGAGAACCTATTACGGCTAAATTAATCGCCGACTTGATCGAACGAGCTGGTGCGACACGTGTCATGTCTATTGATATCCATGCACCCCAAACACAAGGATTTTTCAATATTCCTGTTGACCTATTGCTTGCCATGCCCATTCTTACAAAATACTTGAACGAAAAAAGCCTCGATGATGTCGTCGTTGTCTCTCCTGACCATGGAAGTGTAAAAAGAGCCCGCCAAATGGCCGATCGCTTAAAAACGGATATCGCGATTATTGATGAGCGAGAGCCAAGAGAAAACTTCTCTGAAGAAACGAATATCGTCGGTGACATTGAGGGAAAAACGGCGATTCTAATCGATGATATTGTTGATACGGGGACAAGAATTACTAGCGGTACGAAAGCATTGCTTGATAAAGGTGTGAAAGAAGTGTATGCGTGTAGTACACACCCTGTCCTTTCCGGATCAGCTATTGATAAAATTAAAGAATCTGCCGTTAAAGAGTTGATCGTTACGAACAGCATCCCGCTAACTGAAGATAAAAAGATTGATAAGCTGACACAGCTCACGATTGCTCCGTTAATTAGTGAAGCCATTAAACGGGTCCATAATGAAGAGCCGGTTAGTCCGTTATTCGATTAAGATGAAGAAGCCCGTCCTCCTGATTTTGAAACCCCCCCCCGATAAATGGACACATTTAAAAAAGTCCCTTTATCGGGTTTTTATGTGCTCATTTTCGTATATCTTCATCACAAATAGGGTACCTTTGTTTTTAAGTCCAAGTGAACACTCATACCTGGAAGGTTAATCCTAAGAAGTTGAACATAAGCGAAAGCACCCGTTTTCTTGAATAAAGTTAGAATTCATAATAGCTGATGAATCAACTTTTGTAGTCTATCTGATTAGACAAGATAAATTAAGCATTTTCTTAGAATTCTCCTTTTATGTTCATGTATGTTATGTCTTAATTGATTTGAAAAGAGAATTCTAATGTCTAAACCAAATGGAAAAGAATCAAAAACGTTACGTATAGTTATGCCTCAATGGCAAGGAGGATCTAATTCGAACTATTCGCTAGGGGCAGAACTCTTAGCTTGGCTGTTTCCAGAAAATGAACACCCCATTGTGTGGGTCCCGATAAGTCAAATCAGCCCAGTAACTGAAATGAAAGGGAGTGTGTTAGGGAGTCAACTTCTTGAACAATTAGAAGCCGCTAATCATATTATTCAACCTCCTTTAGACTACATATTCGCATATAAGACGCCAACTTACCATGCCATTGTAAGTGTAAGAGCAGGAGGGGAGATGCAATCCGCATTTCCTAGCCATATGGCCCCGTCAATGACTTCCAAGTACAATAATTCGTTTTTAACGAAACGACATGCTCAGATTTATGGCCGAAAGTGGGAAGAGTTACAAGAGGTATTATTTTAGTGCCTACTACGATAAATTATGATACAGATAAAGGGAGTAGTAAATAACTATTCCCTTAGTTAACCTATCTATTACAAACCAACTTGACCGACAGCGTATGTTGCGTGCTCTGTGCTGAATCCTTCATAAGTCAATTGGTCAATTAAACCTTGTCTTGAAAAAGAAGTGTAATCAAGATAGTCTTGAGCCATAATAACAGCCTGTTCTTGCCAATCAACCGTGATATTCTCTACAGCAAAGGATGCTTCCTCTTGACTGAATCCCTCATACACTAACTGGTCAATCAAACCTGATTTAGAGAATGCAGTGTAATTAAGATATTGTTGAGCCATAGCAACTGCCTGCTCTTGAGAAACAGTTAAGCTGTCTTCTTCAGCTTCCTTAGCTTTACGCTCTTCCTCTTCTTTAGCTTTCCGTTCTTCTTCCTCTTTAGCCCTACGTTCCTCTTCTTCTTTCTTCGCCTGTTCCTCAGCCTCTTTAGCTTCTTGTTCTTCTTGTTCTTCTTGTTCTTCTTGTTCTTCTTGTTCTTCTTGCTCTTTCTCTGCTTGTTCTTCAGCTTTCTTAGCTTCCTCTTCCTGCTTAGCCTTCTCTTCAGCCTCTTTAGCTTCTGCGGAAGCTTCAACTGCAACCTCTTCAGCAACAGGTGCTTCTTCACCCATCGATCCTACAATCAGTGCTAGGACTAGAAATGCGAACAGGCAACCACCTGATTTAGCAAAGTTCCTGAATCTGTTACCCTTACCTTTCACGAAGGCTAAGACAACAAAAACTACCATACCTGCTAAAGCCGCTAACATTAAAATCATTAAGAACGTTTCCACTGATTAATCTCCCCTTATTAAGTTCTAAACAAACTGTTTTCTAGTACGAGGACGTTAGCCCTCATTCCCATACTATTATACCATGTTCAGTGCCATGCTTTTCCAAATAATGCGTGTAATTTGAACTTTTTTAACCAGAAGGACTCGTTGACTACAAAGATCGAAAGAGCAATATTCATTTGCTGCAAGTTCTCTCCAGGAGCGTCACTTAAACGAGCAAATGCCCTGGTGCCTGCATTAAAATGGAGTCTTTCGTGTTTGGAAGTGTAGAGGGTCATTAGCTCCACCACCTTTCACAAAATAAAAAACCGCCCGTAAGGACGATTTAATTAGTTTCTGTTTTCTTTGTCTTTAACATCAGGAGTTGAGTCAAATAATGGCGCAACCCCTGCAAAAATAGTGCCACGAAAACAGGGTAGCCGATCACTTTAGCAATCATCGATACAAGAGACGCATGATAAAAAATGCCGCCTACCCACCAGGCATACAGAACACCAGCAAGTATAGGAGACCCTATCATAAGAAGCCCGCGAACAAGAATAAAACCTTTCGTGATGGGAACAGGACAAGTAAAGCTCCGAATCCAAGGATGATACCCCATTTCTGTGCGTACATAGAGTAATTGTAATACCGATTCTCAATAAGCACATTCGGCATCGCTGATTCTCTCACCATATCTTATATTTTGAGGTAAATTTTCCAGACTATACTGCCCCTCTGTTCATCTTAATTAATTATTAAATAACAGAACACATGTTCATAGAATGGAAACATGGAACAAAAAGCCTCCCAAAAGTTCAGTGAACTTATAAAAGGTGCATTAGATTAGAAAGAATTTCTCACTAAAAAAGGCCGGAAATTATATTCGGCCTTTTTTATTCATACTATATTTAGGGTTTGATCAATTATTAAGTGTATTCTAAATTATGTTGTGTAGGGAAAAGTAAATTAGGATACTTTTCTCGTAAGTTAAGTGGTAAAACCCCAGTTACATGAACCAGAACTTTCATTTGCGGAATTCCATGTTTATTAATTGCTTTAATAGTCATTCTCACGAATTGATCTTCTTTTAATAGCGTAGAAAAAAATTCAGCATACACCGCAGGAATATATCCTAGGTGAGCACCATCTGTTGTTAATATTTTCACTGCATACTTATCATGCTTAAGATCAGGCTCTCTAACTAAAATTAATTCCTGATCGTTTTCTAGAGTATCTAATGATTTTTCACCATCATAATACCTCCAGCCTTCAATATAAAAGTCTACTTTAAACATACCTTCATTCATTAGCAATGGAGAAACCAACTCAAAAGAATCAGTGGCTGTCTTCCCCTTTGTTACCCGTAGGATTTCCATCTCATGTGATAAACTTGTTAATCCATATAATTGAAGTAACGAATTATAATCTGGACGTTCTTTATTAGGAAGTCTTCTACTAAATGCATGGAACATAAAAGGGGAGTAATAACTTTTAGAAAGGTCTGGAAAGGCAAAGAAAGTTACAAATCCATTTTTTATAGCTTCTTGAAGCCCTCTTGGTTTATTGGTTTTATCATATTCAAAATAGTAACCGTCATCTGCTACATATAAAAGGTTTCCAACGTGGTATTTCTTTCTGGACTTTGGATTTTGCCAAACCAACCATAATAATTCTTTCATCGTTATTTTTAACCTCCTTTATACCATTCTAACATCCACTGTTTCCTATAATGTATTAATTTTAATACCCATTCTTTCTCTAACACACTCATTATTGCCAATGGGACTTTGTTTAATATATTACTTAGCTTTGATAAATCTAAAGAACCTATACGCCTTATTTCATCTTTTGTATAACAAGGATATTGTTCCTTTAAATAATTTAGCAACTTCAGCACCTTTGGTTTCTTCTTTTGTTCAACTTCAATTAGGGTTTTTGACCTATTTGTAAAACCTTTAAACATTCTCTCATCTTTCATTAAATCTTCCAATTTCCTACTTCCTACATTAAACCCCAAAGAAGCACCATTATCAAATATGGGAGAAAACACAGGAGTTCCATCACTTAATACTACTGCCCAATTTTCACAGTGTCGGTCTTGGTTCGCAATTAAACAGTCAAAGACACATAATGAAACAAAATCTTTTTCAAAGCCAAAAGGCTGAAGTGAAATCATTATGTTCTCTATTGAGTATTGGTCTAAACTCCATGGATTAAACTCATCCAAAATAGTGGACAAAATTTCACCACCATCTGCCATACCTTCTGTTTTGGAAATGAAGTTTTCTAATATGACCCCTTTTCTTCCATTTTGTTCTGCAAACTCAACATTCATCATTTTAAGATGAAGCATCTTCCCAAGTTCAGAAGATACTTTTTCAGCCCAAATTTCTCCATTTGATACCTTAGGTACTTTGAACAGATAGCGATTAGCATCATCTGTCTCCGGTTTGAGCCAATACTTTTCTCTAGTTCCGGACACTTGAAGGGAATAATCATTAGTCCAGTTCGAAATATCCGTTATATTGTACATTATATTTCTCCCCATTATGTATGTTCCTTTATTTTGAATAATTATATCACGTATTACCTGATCATTTCATATTATCATTTATCCTCATATTAAAGGCTTACATTTCTAGTAATACATCCAGTATTTCTTTTATTTAAAAGAAAAGCCCCCAATAGTTCCGTGAACTAATGAGAGGCTACAGAGACTCCAAAGGAATCCTGTCAATATTTGTTTGTAGGGTTTCAAATCCTTATCTATCAAAGGGTTTGAGAACAGCTTACATCATGCCGCCCATTCACTGTATTAAATAAATAATAGAAGATAAGACGTAATTACCCTTAAATAATCGGTGTTCCAACTTTATGTTATTAGCACGAGATCAAATAGGATATATGTATTAATAAAAAAATCCAGTCAATATCCAGTCAGAAGTGCGATCATGTTTACATTAAGTCGTGATTCTAAAACGACCTCCCCTCTGTAAGTAGTATGCTGTTCCAAATATTAAAATCTACTTACTTTGATTTATAAATTATTCTACACTTCCTTCATTAAGGTATAATACGTGATTTTCTATAAAGTCAATCTCTTCTTGATTTAAATTATATTTCATATAAAGTTGTTGATCTATTTCTGCAATCGTTTTTGACCAGTCTATATCTGACGTTCCAGAGAAATCTTGAAGAGGAACATATTCCCATGTATCAGATTTATTCCCCTGAGTCACCTTTAAAATACCCAGCATAACTCGTACAAATTTCGATTTAATGTAGAGTAAAAGATTTCTTCCTTCAGTTTCCGTTGAGTAACTTCCAAAACCAATAAACGTTTGTGTCATACCATCTCCAGGTTTACCCAAAACTGGAGCACTTATTAAACGTGCTGGCTCCTTACCTAAAGTTCCCGAAGCTCCATTAGAAAATGGTACAAATACTTTATACTTATCCAACCATTTTTCGTTTTCAACATATTTACGGGGAATAAATCTATATGCACGTTTTCTATTTATTAGTCCGAGAGTCCTGATATCATCCTTGTTTTTCATAGATTCCGTAAATACGTCTAAACGTTCCATAATAATCTGTCTAAAGCGTTTGTCTTTCCCTTCACTTCCTATTATTTTCTTATACTTTGGAAAATCTTTGTATAATTCTTGTAAATTGAATTTATTTTGTGAGTAGATTATTTCTCTAATACTTTGTGGATTGGACTTCCATACTTTTTTCATAATTGAATTTAATTCTGGAAAACTTACAAATGTTCCTATTTCTCCGAAGTGTATGTTTACATTTCTATAGGTAACAGCTACCCCTCCAGGTATAGATGTATTAGGAAATATTTTACTACTTTCTCCTTCATAATATTCAACAGATAGATGTGGATCATTTAACATTTCTTTATTCCACGAGGATGGTGTTTTTCCAGCATTAAACAGAAATCTTGCTGGTGTTATAAACATAGCAATATCTGCTATCTTATAGCTTTCTTTCATAAACAAGTGATAAATAGGATCATCACTTGAACTTGTACCTCTAGCTTCTTCTTGGTAAGGGGGATTTCCTATAATTACATCAAACCTCATCATTACATCTCCAAATTCTTTATAGATATATTCTGATAACACACCTTCCTTTGCCAATTCCAGTGTATCAAGCTCAATAATATTCGGATTAGAAATATATTCTTCTGCACCCATAATAAAGTTCTTGGCAATTTTATAAATAATATTGGTTGGTGCACATGCATATACTTGGTTCTCAAAAATCCATTTAATACGCTCTGTTTGACTCGGAATTTGATCTTTCAAACCGTTATTTAATCTCTTAACTATTTCTGTAATATACAAACCACTTTTAACGTATAAATCAGCAAACTTTTTTGTTTTATCGGAGAAAATCCCCGGGTTTTCTTTTTCTAAAATGTTCACCATTTTTTTCACAACATGCTTTGGTGTAAATATCTGGTTCGTTTTCTGCGGTGGAATATAATTAAAAATATCTTCTTCCATACTATCATCAAAATAATTTGCTAGACGCTTTCTAGTATCTAGAAACTCTTGGATACTAGTATTAAAAACTACCTCATTGAATAGACCATGAACGACTTTTATATTGCCTTTGTCATCCTCATATTCGAAACCATCGCGAAGCTTCTTGAACTCTTCAATTGTGATACTTGTAAGATCTTCAAAGGTAGCTTCATCAATATTCTTTTCAAAGTTTTCTAATCTAGTCTGATCATCCCCGTATGCCATTAAGAACGCAGGAATTGTACGTGCAAATCCTCTTAAATGATCTCGAACATCATCTTCTGTTGTTTTCTTTTTCTTTTCTTCTAATTTTTCTATTTGTTCTTCGACAACAGTGTTCATTGTGTTTTCTACTTCTTTATTAATTTCATCGGCAAAAGACTCTTCAATCTTTTGTTTTTCTTCTTCATATTGCTGAGTCACTACTTTTAATTCTGTTTCATCTTTTCTCATCTCTGCTTCTTGCTTTTTCTTTTCATATTCTTCGTCTATTTCTTTAACTTGATTGTTTAACGTCAAACTTTTCTCAGTTATAATATCCTCAATAGAATTACTTACTGAATCCTTTAATTTTTCAGTTTGTCCTTTGTTTAACTTAAAGGAACCCTTTAAGTTATTAAAACCATCTGAAAATGATGTTGTTATATCTCTTGCTAGGTTTCTAATGGATTCTTTTTGTTTTTCCTCTGCTTCTTCAAAGGAAGATACAACTTCATCAACCACTTCAATTGATGTATAAATTTTTTCTCCAAAAAGTTCTTTTGATTTACCTAACACTACTTGCTTTGGTACCTCTACTTCTCCATCATCATTTAAATGCGGATCAGTGACAGACACTTCGCGGGGTTTTTCTAATCTTTTATTTTTCTCTGGTGGTATTTTATCTAGAATTTCTTTAAATGGTGAATCTCCTGAAAAAATACCAGCTATATTAGCAAATAATAAATTGCTCATAAATCCTCTTTTTACTACTTCCCTTGAAGTAATACGTGTTGGAATCGTCAGTACCTCAGAAGCATTTACTTCATGCATTGTACCTTGTTCATCTTCAGCAATAACAGGAAAGAAGTTTAATAATTTTGTGATTTTCCCTTTTCTTTCTGCTGTTGTCTTGGAACCACTACCTGATAAACCTGTGGCAAGATCATCATAAAGCCTTAATGTTCTATCCGGTGAAAAGTCAAATATATATGCATTTTCTTTACGATATAACTTTCCGTCTTTTTCAAATTCATACGGATTTTGTGAACGGAATGCAGCTTGAAAGTATAAACTAGGTGATTCTATATTATTTAACATAAATACAGCTGTCCACTCTGGGATCGTTACACCTGTTGTCAGTTGTCCTACAGAAAGTGTTATCGTCTTATCACTTTGTTTAATTGCGTTTCTAACTTTATCAAAACTTTTTGTGTTCTCTTTTAAGTCAAGCGCCTCTGCTTCTATGCCATCATGTAAGCTAACTCCATCCCCTGCCGCAAGTACGACTGTATAATCTTTAAAAGTAGGGTGAGCATTTAGCAATTTTTCAAGTGCTTTTGCCGCATTCACACGTGGTAGGAGCCAAAATGTATGATTTAGTTCATTACGATATTGATTTTCAGAAAACGGAAACTTTCCTGAAGATACATTGTCTAAAAAGCTAACAACACTTTCTTCATACTCAAGTTTTCCATTTTCTTTCACTCTAAAAAATTCATTTAAATCAAAAGCATAATCAACGTTTTTTTCTTCCTCTATTGTTAATCCTGCCGATACTTCATCTTCTATCATTTTACTCATTTGATACGTGAATAAATTTAAAGTAGGTAAGCTTTCGTAAGGATTGCCACCAATTGTTGGGTCCCAGTTTTCTTTAGCTTCTTGTTCATCTACATATGACCAATTAAATATTTGCTCTTCAGAAAATTTACTATTAGCTAACGCTTTAAATGGTGTACCAGATAAATGTAGAGTGAAATTCCTTTTTATTTGACTAAATGCTATATCTGTCTTTTTTGTATCAATACCTTCATGAGCTTCATCAATTACTAACAAATCCCAATCCAAGCCGGCTACCCACTCTAGTTTTTCATAATTACCACCTGCAAATTTTGCCCCTTTTAAATCTTGCAATGATATAAAGGTTATTTGTGAAGGATTCTCATAAGACGTTGTATCAATAAATTCAAGATATTGCTTTCTTGACATAGCCTTACCATTTAATGATTCTGTTTCGGAAACAAATTTCAATTGGGGTTCTTGCCATGCGATAAATTTATGAAAATCATCGAACCATGAATTAGCAATTGCAGGTCTATTTGTTATGATTAAAACTTTGGTTGCATTTAAATTTAATATAAAATCATACGTTGTTAATGTTTTACCAAAACGTGGTTTAGCATTCCATAAGAATTCTTTTGGCTCCTGAGCATTTTGAAAATACTCATACGTTTTCTCCACAGCCTGTTGTTGTTCATTTCTTAATAAATAATCTGAATGCTTATCATCAATTTGTATTTCATCATAATCACGATTAATAAATTTATCGGTTAATCTTTCAGCTTTTTCAGGTGTTCCATTAAAGTAAAACCATTCATCTGCACGACCATTAAAGTTTTCCTTCTGGATTCCATTTTGGATCAGAAATCTATGTAAGTCTTTATCTCGAAACCATTTACCATCTGATTTCTGTGCCTTTTTTTCAAATAAAACTTCCGGATTTAAACCAGCCGTACCTACTTGTTCAAATATTCTCTGTGCTGCATTTCTTGTTGTATCTCCCACTTTGACATATCCATCATGATTAGGAACTTCAGGCAAAGTATAACCATACACTTTATATTCAATTTCATCAAAAGGCTTAATTATTGTTTTATCCATCGGCTTCCTCCATTTCAGATTTATAAACATCTATTATATTAACAGGTATATAGCGCATCTCTTTGGGAATTTCATTTTCACTCTCAACAACATCTTCTTCTAATAAATCAAACATATCTAATTGTTTTTGTTGTTGAGTGGTTTTATTTATGGATCTATTGATAGCCTTTCCTGATTCTTTTTCTACATTTTCATATATTTCATCTAAAGTGTATTCTGTTCTCTGTATTTTAATGTTTTTAGTTGTTTTCTTCATATTAATTGGAGACCATTCACTAAATACTAATGGATTACCATCTATCGTTTCCCTGGTTAAAAAATTTCCTTGCCTTATATTAGATGAAATGATTTCTTTAGCACTATCTAATACCTTTTTCTTTAACTTTCCGTTATGGAGTTGGACTTGTTCTTGATAGATATCATAATAGACTTGAAACATATTTAACACACACGTCTGAGCATTATCTTCTAATAATTCAATCCCATAAAGGCTTGTTAACGCTAACAGGGAGTAATTCTCAAATCGGACCAAATCATCATTATAATGTTTAATAACTATCTTTAGTTTTCTTTCAAGAATGGCAACGAGAAAAGCTCCTTCCCCGGCAGATGGTTCTAAAAAAGTTGTAGGTAAACTTTCACAAGCTTCTTTTACGCCTTTTATGTCCAACATTTTTTTAATTATTTTCTTCGGTGTAAAAACTTCTCCATGTTTCTGAACACGAAGTTTGCATTTAATAACTGTCTCTTCCAAGTTCAGCTCTCCCGCCTTACTTATATATACTGTTAATATAAAATCATTGTTAACGAAACGTACTGCTTTTATTTTATCATATAAAGAACTTGCTCAAATATATCTAGAAGAAAAAAACAAACCAACATGACAATAAACTGCGATAGCTTTATTTTCTAAATTTTAACATATAACAGAAAACACTTCATAGTTGGTTATCCCATACTACATCATCTATTCCTTGGAAAATTGTTTTGTTTGAAATTCATATTTACAAAGTAAGAATTATTCATTAGCTCCTCATTCCAGTCATTTCTTTTAGGTAAATCTAAACTTGATAAATTGTTTGAAATTAAATCATGATATTTATTAGCAAATTCCCTTCCTGCTTTATCATTATCCGTACAAAAAGTTATTTTCTTCACCTTATAGCCCTCCTTCCCTATCCTTTTAATTTCATCAATCATAGTCTGGCGCTTAAGCCCAGACATGGAAACTAGTCGAGTGTTCTGCAGCTTTTCCTTCTTAATACTCCAATAAGACAGCGCATCGATCGGGCTTTCAAAAAGGTGGATGGAATTGGGTTTACCTATATCCACCGAAAACCCTGCCGAACCATGGCTGTTCCTATCAATGCCTTTGAAGATTCGCCCGTCTTTCATTGGAGAAGTTCCTTGGCGATCCGATCCTACAATCTCTCCCTGGTGCTTCCACTTAAAGACCACATTCCCGAGCTTGTCCTGGGCAATTAAGTCTTTACTCTCTAGCCAGTTAATAATCTTAGGATGAATATTCCTTTCATTCGTTAGATAATCTTTAGCCTTTGTCCTATCGTTCACTTCATAGTGGGAAGGGTATTGATAAGGTTCTTTAGGTTTTTGCTCTTGGACTTTAGATTTCAGTTTATAATCTTGCGAATTCAAGTCTAATACAGCCTCTGGAAAGCTCATCCCATAAAACATTTTGGCAAAGTTAATGACTCCATTTCCTTTTTCATCTCTAGAGTTCCAGGCATACATTTGGTCTTTAAACACTAGGCTGTCATGGACTTGATGGCGATAATATCGTCCCTCTTTCTTCAATGGCTCCCCTTTACGCTCCAGATAGTCTATGAGATCCACATTACGAGCAACCTCCACTTGGTCCGCGCTTACATGTTTGGCCATGCAGCACTTCCTCCTCTCTAAAATTAGATATAAAAAAAGACAGGGAGAAAACTCCCTGCCTAGCGTTCAACCTCTACTTTTTCTTTTTGCTTTTCCTTCTGCTGAAATGTCTTCTTATTCCCTCCATTCTTCATTTCCGAAGTGGTGCTTTCTTTTTCTTTCTCTTCATTGAACTCTCTGTCCAGCTTTCTTTCAATTTGAGATAATCTCTGCTCTCCACGATCCGTTAATGGTAATTCTTTTAATTCTTGAAGAGATTCTTTCTTAAGCTGGTACACATCTTCTTTACTGTGAGTCTCTTGAAAAGCACGCATCTGATTTAAGCGTTCTTGCCGGTCATTGTTTTCATCTTTATCCAATTCTTTTCCGACTGTAGGTTCAATAAAATTCATAAGCTCTTTTTTATAAGCGTCTTTGAAGTCTTGATGAGAATATTCCTCTTCGGCCTTTTCTTCCTTCACAAAAGGCCCGTTATCCTTATCATCCTTGCTCACTTGGCTTCGGTACATATCTCGAAGTCTTTCTGATGGTAACTTCTCTCTTTCTTGTTTCTCCTCTTCCACTTCATGCTTTTGTTCTTTAATACTCATTGTTTTCTCCCCTTCCTTTTCTTGGTCCAATGATTCTTCAATGGTAGTTATGAATTCTTTTGCTGTTGACTGAACTTCTTGTAATAGCTTTTCATGGTCTTTAAATTCATGATCCTTGGTCCAATGATGCAGATAATCCAATGAGTAATCACTGGTATCAATATTGAAATATGAAGCAACGGTATAAGCTGTCATTTCCGCCTGAAATTCTTTCTCTGGTTTGGTGTAGTCATTTATATTTTCCTTTGTATGAAGCTTTGCATGAGTGAGTTCATGTAACAGCGTCTTTGTATCTTGTCGCTCCGAGTTACGTGGGTTAAGAGCTACTTCTCCTCTCCCTGTGTAACTGACGCCTTTAGCTGCTCCTAACTCTTCATAAGGCCCTACAATTTGAATATTATTGTTATCTGCTATAGCCTCCATTCCTTTTCGAAGATTAGTGTAGTTTTCAACCTTCCATCGATCCATTTGTTAGGAAAGATCTGAGGCAGATCCTTTTGAGTAGCCGTTGTCTGCGAAACATCAAACACACTCCCTGTAGAATAAACAAGACGGCCATCTCGTTTATCGAGTTGACCGTCTTTGACTTGTTGCTTTTCTGTTTTCGTCGCATATTTCAAAGGTTTCCATTCGCCCTCTTCATTTTGAAACTGCTGACCTAACCGATTGGGTACGAGAACCTTTAGACTTTTCTCTCCTTTATTTACGGAAAACCCTTTGTCTTTCCAGAAGGCATAGGAACCTACAGCTTCAGCTCCAGGAAACTGTGAATCAATTAGTGCTGTATTACGTGGAGAATACCGATGGAACTTCCCCATAAAGTCTAGATACTCTTTCATTTGTGCAGGTGAATGAAAGTGGTTAGAAATACTTTCTTCCATCCCCTCTGTCAGTCGATTAATCTCCTCTTTAACCTTGTCCGGTGATTTCTGTTTATAGGATCGTTTAGTCTTCGCCATGATCCTCAGCTCCCTCACTAATGTTCATGAGTTCTTCCATTTCTTCCTCATCGTAATTAGATTCTGTATTTAATATCAGTTCTTTTGTTTTCTTATGGAAAGGAATGAGTAGATTCTCTTGATTCACTAAATGCTGTTCAAGATCAACCATTTCCTGATCACTCAACATTATGGTATATTCCTCCTGCCCCACCTCCATCACGAGCTCATTATTTTCACTCAAACGCTTAAACACACCTACTTCATAATCGCTATTAAACATAAGCATTCCTTTCACTCCTTTGTTGGATAATTACTCATTCATACCATTAGCTTGATGCTGGTTGAGTCTCTCCGGCACTTATTCTCTTCTGACGCTGATGACTGATTCTTTCTTCCACCGCTTGTATCGCATCCTTCATCGCTTGGCTCTCAAAAATTGGTGTCGTTACACAACTTTCTAGGTTTTGATCCATCGCAAAACCGTTCATTAATTCAAGAAGTACTTGTGTATTTTTATCGTTTCGGTTTGCTGCTAACCGCAACCGTTTCATTTCTTCAGAAAACACGTCTTGGAAACGCTGAGCCATCAAACTCATGAGATATTCTTGTGATTGTTCCTTCGCATTCTGTGCTTCCCATTCCTCAATCATACGATCCAAAGCTTCACCTGGATAACGAATATGGTGCTGTTCCTGATACTCTTTAATTAACGCAATTGTCTCTTCATGCAACGTGACATTTTGACGTTTTCTCATTCATGGACCCCTACCTTTCTCTTTCAATTTCTCGTTCTAACTTTTGATGATCCAAGTCATTGATAAACTGGTCGTACGTTTGTCCCAACGAGCGTTGAATGCTTCTTAGGGAACGTTGCAATTGAATTCCTGAATGCTTGGCCTTATAGGAGGAATTTTCTTGTGTTGTTCGTCTAGGATATTGCTGGCGATCATATTGTTTCATTTCTTGTAAGAACGCATTGCCCATTTGTTTATAGAGGTCATCCAACTTGTTTTGTTTGTAATGCTGATATCGCTTCTTATCCTTAGGTCCATCACCATAGGCTTGTTTTAATTCGTTGACTTCTTGATTCAATTTATCATGCAGCTGGTTCATATCTTTGGCGTGATACTTATCTAAATACCTTGTCGTTAGTTCATCAATTTTCGGTCGAATAGGATTCAGCGTTTGATAGCCATAGTGCCACTGTCGCTTATCCTTAGGCAAGTGATTATACACATCGAGAAACAGAGGTTTTATTTCTCTATTGCTCCATTTCATGCTGCTATTTTCTTTCTTTTCATTCACCATATGGTCACGAATCAACGTGTTAATTTGATTTCGTTCTTGCGTTCGATCTAACAATCCATTCACGACTTCACTTTTCATCGCGTCTAATGTTTTCGGTTTTCGCTTTCCACGGTCACGAGTCGGGTTTGGTTCGACTGTAGCCACATGAATATGAATGTTATCGGTGTTATAGTGAATAGCCGCCGACCATACAGCACTCTTTTGCAATCCCTCTTTTTTCATCATGGCCTGCATAGATTTCCGTGTTACTTGCTTTAAAGCTTCTTCATCTAAGGTGTGTGTCTTTGAATCATAAACACCTTGTTTTTGAAGCCAATCATTATCAAAGGTAATGATGTCCTGCCACATGATACTGTTCTTCTTTTGAGCTTGTTCAAACAAAGATTTAATGCCCTGTTTTCCTTCCACCGATAAACGATCCGATTGCTGGGTAAACAAGGCAGATGTTTTATCCGGATCGTCCATATAGTGATTATATAAACTAAACATGGACCGATGAGCATCCCCTTTTCCTTTAGCCTCTTCTCGATCCACATATTGTACATAATCTTGGAATCCTTTTTTATTCGCGGTTACGAATTTTGTTTTTAAAACCACTCCAGGCGTTACGGTTTCACTCATGTTTCTTCACCTGGTTCTTCAATTTGTAAGAGATCGTTCATTTCTCGAATAGCTGTATAACAATGAGCCATCGTTTGGATGTTTCGATCGACTAATTGCTGAAGTCGTTGTTCACGATTATTCTCTTCTCGAAAGACCGCTAACTGATGCAACTGTGCATGTAAAAACTCTTGCCGGCTTAATCCTTTTTCTTCCGCTAGTTCGTCAATTCGTTGAACGGTTTTCGGATCCATATAACGAATTCTTACTTCCATTACAATCACTCCTTTTGATGAAGTCCCTAAAACTAGTAAATAAAGAGAAGAGCATAAGGGGTTTTTGTTCCCACTTGGCGTGTGA
This sequence comes from Halobacillus amylolyticus, assembly GCF_022921115.1. Lineage (NCBI taxonomy): Bacteria > Bacillati > Bacillota > Bacilli > Caryophanales > Bacillaceae > Halobacillus > Halobacillus amylolyticus. Next base: position 2,171,658 of record NZ_CP095075.1, read on the forward strand.
ATCCCGGCAGAGCCGGGCAAAACGAGGGAACAAGAAAATCTCCAGATGTGCGGTCGCTGTGCGGCTAAAATAGGAACGTTTATTCGTGCATTTACCCTGATGTGTGGTCCCTGCACAGGAGATGTGCGTCCCTTGTGTTGACACTTTTTCTCCAATGTCTACAATTAATTTGAAATCATCCGTTGCTTTTCCTTTAACATTTTGAGCTTTTCTTTAAGAGTCTTGATGGCCGTTTTGTATTCTAAACTATCTCGGTGGAGTCGTTCTTTTTCATTTTTCAGTTGGCGAATTTGAGCATCGGTTTGTTCTTTTTCCTCCTTCGTTTCATATAAGCGCTCCGACTCTAACTCAACGATCTTTTGATCGATTTCCTCCAAACGCTCACCAATGGATTGGATACTTTCATCCTTTTCTTTTATTGTTTCTTTTGTTTTTTTAACCTCTTGGGAAAGGGCAGCAAGTTCATATTCTTGCATTGTTTTTACACCTAGATTTAGATCCGTTTTAACTTTGCTTTGATCGGTGTAAATACGGGCCAATTGATTGCTTTCCTCACCTCCTTTCGATGAATTTTGTTCATCTTCTTTTAACGTAAGATTGTTTGTTTCTTCCTTGTTAATGTCTAAAGCCATCACATCAAAAGAAGGACTTACCTGTTGGATACTAATGACATAGCGACCATCATTTTGATACTCCACTGTGGTTGGGATCTTCCTTCTCGGATGTTCTTTTTCTTGAGCAACAAAGCTCAATTTATCATTGAGTAAGGAAGTAGATTTATCAATATTCAAAGTGACAACCATTAGTTCCTTTGATGGATTGTAGACCCAATTTTCAACTTCTAACTCCCCGGCTCCGCGTAAGTTTAATGGTTCATCCAATGGTGTTTGTTGAACTTTGGAGCGACTTTCATCTCCAAACAAAAAGCCGGAAAACAAGAAAAAAAGAAGCGCCATAGCCATGACGCTTACTCCAATTAAATATCTTTTCGAGGTGTGTTCTGTAATCAATTTCGTTTGTCGGTTCATCCGTTCTTCTCCTTTCTCACAGCCTTAAAGTCCGTGACCACCCAATGGTCCTCCTGGAGCTGAACGCTTAACTCTAGGAACACAGGAGATACCTGCTTTTGGTCACCCTGTAAAGAATATAGCGTATGAGTTAGCCTGACTAATACTGTCGCATGGTTGTTGGGTAGATTCCCTGTTTTAATAAATACTTCAACATTATCCACGCTCGTTTTTGTTTCTCTTTCATACATTTCTGTAGGAAAAAACGTGTTCACTAACTCCTTACTCATAATCGAATTTGCTATCTTTTTCCGTTCCTGATAAGTCTCTTTTTTGTGCACGAAAGCCGTCTTAATAAAAAGAGAAACTTGGTCTACTATAGCTTCATGATGTTTTTGGATCTTCGAAGGATCCTGTTCATTCAGGGTCTGTTTTAAAGAATTCCTTTCCTTTATCACCTGCTGATTTTCCTGTTTAAGGTGTTTTATTTCTGCCTGAAGTTGATCGTTTGAAGCTGTGTATTGAACGTACACATTAAACGCTGTAATCGTAATGAGTAATATCAAAAACAGACTAAAAAGTGTTCGCTTATTCATTGATACTCTCCTCTCCTATAACCCAAGATAAGGAGCAGGGTTTATATCCGATCCGTATTGTTTCGTGGTCATAACTTCAAAATGTAAATGGGGACCTGTGGAATTTCCTGTCGTTCCACACTTGCCGATTTCGTCCCCTTTTTGTAGAACCTCTCCATTTTGTACACTTATCGTATACAAATGAGCATAGTGACTATATAGTCCATCTTTATGTTTAATCAAAACATTATTTCCGTACCCCGAATGGCTTCTTTCTACTTCCACCACCTGACCATTATCGACGCTCTGAATCGAGGTAACAGCGTTCGTACAGGCAAAGTCTATGCCCCGATGCATCGCCGGAGTTCCATCAAAAGGATCAGAGCGCATCCCGTAGTCAGATGTTTGAGTAAGAGCTCCTGCAATAGGCATCACCCACTCTCCTGTTGGCTGAACATCGGTTTTAATCGTCCCGCCTTTAAGATAACTCAGAACGGCTTCCACATACCCTATATCTCCATAACATGCCCCAGTGGCTGCTGACTCTGGTCGGATGCAGGAATACATTCCTGTATGCTTCAATTCCTGGTATTTCATTCGAGAGAATTCAATGGCTAGTTCCTTGCTATATTCACCGTTGTTATACTCGTTGGCATAATTAATAAACCCTCCCCCAAAGTTGTAGGCTTGGATCGCCAGTTTGACATCTCCATCAGCCTTCTCTAACATGTTCGCGAAATATCGAATGCCCACCTTAATACTTCTTTCCGGGTCCTGAATGGTATTCGGTGGAAGGCCCAGTGATTCACTTGCCTGCATCACATCCGCAAGCTGGCCACCAGACTCTTGCATGGTTTTAGCTAACAAAAGTTCCACATACTCAGACACTCCATATTTAGCTGAGTACTTCTCAAATAAAGGACGATATTGATCTAATGCTTCCGAAATTTGTGCCTTTCCGTTCACCAATTCAACCGACTCGACGTTCTCATTCGTGTTGTTCTTTTGAAAGCCCATTAACGTCGTAATGGCTGAAGTAAACAAAATCATTAGAAGGAAACAAAGCACAAGAATGACTCCTAGTAGCCACAACCAAACTTTGCGTGGTACTAGTCCAACTGCTATGGCCCAAGGCATGCTTATGCACCTCCTCCAAACAAGGCTAACTCTTCATCGGAGACCTCCACTTTAAAGCGAATATTCTCCACAGCACGGATACTTAGCATCGTTTCTCCTGTTTGAAGATATGGAATGTCCTGCAACTCACTTTGACTCAATTGGCCGGTGAAAATTTGCTGCATCATTTCTAAATTGTTGCTGTCTTGCTGCATGATGATTTTATATTGAGTGAGTTCAAAGAGCTTCTTAATTTCTTCCACCATGCTTTGATCCGACCCTTCTGGAACAAAGTCACGAATGGTATGACTGGCATAGAGAAGACCTCCAAAGTATTTTCGGGCTTCCCGACTAAATTTGGTAAGGAAATCAAGCGCGCTTTCACTTTTCTTCTTGGTATTAATTATGTGATGAGCCTCGTCCATTAAAATTAAATAGCGAACAGCATCTTTAAACGCTAGCTCTCCCCGATCATAGGCCTCAAATTGCGGTGCCCCATTCGTCAGCATGGAGTCCCACAAAAGGTTCAGTACGTTAAACAATTGTGCCTGAAAGACTTCTGCTCTCATTTGGGACAACCCTCGCAGCGTGAATGTGACCACTTGCTGGTCATTAAAATGTTCAATGGTTGATACGCCATTGAACAGGTGAGCATAGGTTTCTACGATATTTCGTATATTTAATTCAATACTTTCCAGGCGCCGTTTTCTTTCTTGGCTTACCTTTTCCCATTGCTTCCCTTCATCGATATCTTCATAAAGTTCCTCTTCTATAAACGAAAGGAAATCTGTGAATATCGGATAGTCATCGACCGGACGTTGAGTAATATTTGTTTCTTCTTTATCCTTCCACAGCCCTGTTCTTTCGTAGAGTTTTCGTAATAGATTCTCATATTCTTTCAGCTCACTATCTTTGGCTTCTGGAGCTAAAAACTTATAAAAGGTCGTTAATTTAGATAAATGTTGCGTAAAAGAGGTGGTTTCATCCTCAGCCGTTCGATAGACCTGAAGAGGATTGATTACCCCATCAGATCCATCCAAGGTAATTTGTTTCCCACCTAAAGCTTCTGTTAATTCGGCAAATTCCCCCGTTACGTCAAAGGTTCGAACTTTATATCCCTTGATCGCATTGTCGAGCATTATTTTTTTAAGTGTCGTAGATTTTCCGGCGCCCATAGCCCCGACCATCACACCGTTATAGCTTTTACGCTGTCGGTCACGATGAAAAAGATCGAAGACAACACTCCCTCCAGTTAATGTCGTGCCATAAAATGTGCCTGAAGGATCATTTAAACTAGTGAAATGAAAAGGGAAACCTCCAGCTAACCCTAACGCTGGAATAGGCTGACCTTCCCTCTTGTTTCGATACTTTGATTGATCCGTGTAATTCGCTAAAAGAGACTGCCATTCATATTCCTGTTCGTTTAAAAAAATAGAACCTCGAAAGTTTTCATCCTGTAAGGTGGAAAGAACGGCTTTGACATTATCCTCTAATTCAAGTTTTGTAGGTGCGCTGACGTAATGCCTCAAATGCACACGCTTAATCACTTCTCCCTCTTCGGAAACCTGGTTGTAGAGCTCACGTAAATCATCGTAGTTATTTTGAGCTTCAATAATACCTGCGTTGTCTTTCTCATTAATGATTCGAGAACTTTGTTCTGCCATTCCTTTATTTAAACCCTCGCGGACTTTGTAACGGTCATCAGATATAATATCCATAGTCGTAATCACGTTTTCCATATTAAATATCGGTTCAAGCCAAAAGTCTGATACATTCTTGGGAAATGAATACACATGTACACACACTTCATAACCATCGCCTTTGCGAATAAAAGACTCCTGAAACTTAACGCCTCCCTGGGGTTGAATATGAGCGAGTAAATAAGGGTTATATCCTTTTTTGCTTGTTTTCTCTACATCTGTCTTCCCTTTCCATATTTTTAACACGATGAGTTACCCCCTTTTTTCCAATTTTGAATTCTGATTGTGAAGTTTATAGATTAGATCAAGTTTTTTCCCCTCCGATAATTCAATCAGTGGAGTTACCCTGCCCAAATACCTCAGGCAGTTTTTACGGTATTCCGATAGCTGCTTAAGGCTTGAGGCGTAAATATATAAATAAAACTCGCGGTTGGTCCGATGAGTTTCTAAAAACTGCAATTCATCTCGTTTCTTGAGTAAGAATTTTTCATATAGTGGAGCTTTGTTTTGAGTGATCTTATAATTAATCGCGTTGAGCTGTTTTTGCATATCCACGGGGAAATTCATGGATACAATTTTAATGTCGTGCGTGTAAGACTGAAAAAACTTAGCCATCATCATGATGTCATATTCTGTTTCTTGAGTGGACGGTGAATAAATGTCCTTACTTTGGATCTGCATGATATCCAGATATCCTTTATTTCCTTGCAGTTCAAAGGATCCATTGTCTGTTAATTCTCGAATAGAGAGGACTTCCGCCACCGAAGGTTTAGCCATCCTCCTTTTTCTTTTTGAATGCTGACTGTTTTTTAGCTTTCGTTTTCTTTTTACAGTTTCATCAAAAAGCGCTTGCTGCTCTTTTCCTTCTTTAAAAAAGGAAGCATTCTTATCTTTTCTTGAAAACATGTTAGCCCCCACTTTCATTTGCATGGCTATTATTTCTTCTCAGCTAATTCTTTGATCAAGTCATAGATAACTCCTACGGTTTCATATTCCGATTCGGCTAACCATTGGATTTTGCGCTTTTCTAAAGTTGTTAATTCTCTAGCCAGGTATGCTTCGAACAGATTCTCATAATCTTTAAAAGCTGTATCTTCTTCTATGAATCTCTTGTATTTACATCCCACGCTTACATCTCCTATTCATTTTGGTACTGCTCATCACTTGATTGATGATCGATTGCACTATAGGTCATCCGATTACGCGTAACAGCTAAGAGCAACACTTTTGCCATACGTAATCTGGGATTCGTTTTTGGACGGATCAACCAAGCGAACATCAATAAAGCCCAAAAGATTCCGTAATACCAAACGAAGGAGGAGTGAACCGCATAACGGAATAGGAAGCCTATCCCTCCAAGTATTAAGACAACAAGTAAGTCAGTGAGGTAAAACAACTGATTGATTTTGAGTTCACTCCCAATTTCAGAAGGGATTTTGTACTGCAATATGATGTCCCCTTTCCAAACAAAAACGCGAACAAAGTTAAGACCCTTGTCCGCGTTTCTTCATTTTATTTTTCCAATTTTCTGTGCTATTGCGTGAAAGCTCGTATGTTCGCTTCGTTCCCTGAACCCTACTGTTATTACGGATTCGATCATTCGCTTGATCTTTGATATATTGACTCATGGTTCTCTGTTCTGTGCGATTTTGGTTTGGCATTGGAATATCTTCTGGATTCTCTGGTGTTGGAGAGCCATTAGAATTGTTCGGTTCATTCCGTGCATCCGGTATTTTCTTAGAGTTTGAAACATCATTGCTATCTGGATGCCCCTTATTATTTTTGTTTTTGATAGGTTGGCTATTTCCTTTACTATTTAAAGTGTTTTTCTCCCTCTCATCATATGAATGAGCAATTTGGGGTGGACGATCAGTCTGCTGAGGATCCATAGGACTCGGTTCTTGCTTCTGGGTTTGTTGGTTAGATTCTGATCGTTGCCTTTTCCCATTCATTTTACCTCCAGTAACTCCCGCAATGGCACCAGCTGTTCCTGCTCCGGTATTCATGATGGCACTGGTTCCTCCACTGACAATTGCTCCTGCAGCTTTCTTAGCAGGAGGACCCACCGTTTTAGAGGCAAGATATCCTCCCATTGCTACATGCCAGGCGTTTTTCAGGCCGGCATCAATGCCAAAGAGTTTCTGTACAATATTTGGCCCATCTATAACAGCCAAACTTCCAGCAACTAAAGCGACTAAATATCCCATCCCCTCTAGGTTCTCGCCAATAAAGGTGGTGTAATACATATACACACGCAAACTTAAGAAAATCATAATAATAGAAGCAAATATGCTTCCGATATTCTTAATCACAGCTTTTAACCGTTGCCCTGTTGAAATATCAGCATAGGCCATAATAAGCGCCACAATATGATTAAAACCAAGCTCAAAACAAAGCTTGGCCACCTTAATAGATATCAAAATCATCGTAAACGCCATAACCCCAAGCGTTACGATTGCCGTAAACCATTCAACATGCCATCGATAATAGTTTTCCGGTAAGAAGTCGTACCATTCGTCTTTTCCTAGAGAGACAAGCCCTTCCTCTCCATTTGATTCTAAACCTACTTTATTCATTATAATTTTTTGACTTTCGGGAGATAAACTATCACCATTTGCCTTCTCAAAACTATCGTCAACGGTTTCATTTATAGATATCTTGTCAATGGAGCTCGGACTTATATGATGCTGTACCTTTACATCTGGAGTTTTCCAGCCTGTTTCATCATATATAGTAATATCAGTAATGTAATCAGTCATCACTTTGTCAGATGTAGTAAAGGAGTCAGTTTCAACTTGCGCAACTTCTACTGCATCTCCTGCAAATTCGTTCACCTGTCCCATTCCAAACGTTAAAAGGGAAATCGTCATAATTGAAATGAACAGATTCATGGGAATGTCAGACCTGTTCTTTTCTTTGTTAAAAATCAACCGGAAACCGATCATCGCCAACGAAATAGCTAGCAATATATAGAGAACCGGTTGAATGGTTTTGAGAAAACCTTGCACCGGCTCACTCATAAAGAAGTCCGTCAGTGACAAAATATTGTTCACCATGCCTTCTAAACCATCAACAATCATTTTCAAAAATAATATAATGCCCCATCCAACGATTCGTATGCCAGATATGAATATGTTGTTCGTGGATAGGACATCAGAGAACTCTAACAGTTTTTCTAGTAGTTCTTCATCGGACATCATTTCACCACCTTCTTATCACTCATTAGCCATATGTTCTTTAGAAGGTTCATCCTGTTGTTCTTTCAATTTATCGACCTGCTTGCGAATATGATCATAAACTTGTCGATTAATTTCCTGACCCTCCCCAGCAGTTTAAGGTTGTAAAGAAAAACCTCCATAGGTTCTCTATTCATTTCCTCTTCATTGTGATTTAAAAGTGGAGCAATCTGATGTTGAATCATAGGAAGAGTACTTTTATCGAAAAATTCTTCGACTCCCTTCTTTAGCCATGTTTCTGTATTTATATGATCTTCCTCAATCGGCTCTTTTTCTGTTAGTTTTTTCTCCTCATTATTCCTATTTATGTTTTGCAGCGACTCACTATAAAAATCTATCACCAATTCCTTGGGTGTGACGTGGCGATGAGGAGTGTCAATCTCCTCTTCGGTGATGGATCGACTTGTATTAAAATCCTGACTCAAATAAGTGTGCGCATATTTCATACTGTGCTTCCCTGTATTGTAGATAGGAAAGGCTCTGATTTTACGCCCTTTTTTATCTCGTCTCATTAATACACGACGGACCACCGTATCTCCCTCTTCCAATTCTTGCAGCTCATTAGCCGTAAGCAGCTCGCGCCCCTCTGTGCTTTCTGTCTTCGACTTATCCAAAGAGAAAGTGGATCCTGAGCGTGAATGTGTATTCAACGTTTTCTTTCCTAATTTAGAAGAAAAATAAGAGGCGGAATCATAATCAGCACTCAGAATATAAATTTCATTTCCACAATTACCACGGATGGTTGCTTGCCCGTCTTCTCCGTAAAGATCCTTTAGTTGAGCATAGGATTGAATGACTAAGTGAAAACGAATATTCCTACCTAAACAAACCGTGATCTTATTATCCATATCAGCAATAGCGGGCATATTTCCGAATTCATCTAGCATGAAGACGACTTCCCGCAAACATTTCTGTCCTTTCGCTATAGCTGCATTTTTGGATAATACATAATACAACTGACTCACAAAGATAGATGGAATCGCATGAGTAGATGTATCATAATCTGGCGTAACCATAAAAACAGCTATTGGCTTCGTAAATGAAGTAACCTCTTCAACCATCAACTCTCGATCAAAAGGAGAGTAAAATTTAACCTCTCCCGTATCCTTATTGATCCGTTCCACTTCGAGGTCCAGTTTGCTCATTTGACTGTCATCTTGATCATCAACTTTCTTTCGTTTTTGTTTGGCAGATAGAGGATCTTGATCCTGCATGATCGTGATGCGATCCCCTACCTTCAGTGGTGATGAGAAATTAATGGTCCAGGTGCCACTCTCCCCAGATTGATTCGTCTCTGTTACTCCGTTCGGAAATGTAACATAAACTTTGGAAAATGGAGTACCCCTTCCTTTAATAGATTGTCCAAACCCGACTTTTTTCAGGTCCAAAGAGTTTTTCGCTGTCATTTTGGCTGTTTCACTCATCGTAAACTTCGTTAAGCCATTCATAGCCGTTGTAAAAATACTTGATCTAGTGTTTCCTTTGGAAAAATTACTCGTTGCATATTGTTCTTTGGCCACATGTGATTGAGGCAGCTCTTGAAAGTACTCATCCAGCGCATTGTACTCTTGGCCATTTTCATCTACTTCATTTTTGGTTCCAAGCTCAGATAACATATTGGCCACAGTGTACATCGTAATCTTTTCTTCAATTCCCTCTGTGATACTTTTCTCCGTAATAGCAAGGATCATAGCATTCACAAGAGATTTGGCTGAATCATCCCACATAGGTTCCTTCGCTTGCGGATTGTGATAAAGCATATGAGTGATCGTTTCGCACAACGTTTGAGCTGTGGAGTAGTCACCATCTTGATACGCTTGTTTAACTAATTCTAAGAGGTTAAAGCTCATGCTCTGCATAGGATTCATTAAATTCAGCACTTCGACCTCATATCCTCTATCTTCGAGGGTTTCACGACTTGAGGCGAACAGTTCTCCTTTGGGATCATTGATGACTAAAGAGGGCTGTTTCTCTGCCCGGGAATAGGCATCAATTGTAGGGATGACATAAGTTTGTCCCTTCCCACTTCGGGTTGTCCCTATAATCAAGTTATTTACAGGGGAGGGATCAATGTAAGCCTTGTCTCCCTTCCGAGCTAATACAGGACCTCCCTGACCTGTGTAACCTTGCTTCCGGTCAGGGATAGCCTTGTACTGCTGATGAATTTCTTTTCGTGTGGCAAAACGCTGAGACCCTTTTTCATCGGTCCCAATTGGCTTAAAGTTACTTCTAAGCTTATAGAGCATGTGAGCAATACAAACAAGACCAGTTAAAGCCGCCAGTCCATAAAAATAAGGCTGCTCCTTAATGTGAAAGTTCGTGAAATATGACCATTCGATAACTAACGGTTGGCTAAACTTTGGAAAGGTTTGAATGGTATCCCACATGGCAAGACCTGTGTTCCATATGAACGTGGCTACACATATCGTCGCTATAAAAAAACAGATGCTCATTGGGATAAGCACCTGTTTCGTAGCGATGATCGACTTCAAAAGCATCATCTCCTATATGTTATTTAGTTGATTTTCGACCTTGTCCTTTTTTTCATTCAACGATTCAATCTTATTTTGATTTTTACCCTCGGACCGTTTCTCTTTTTCTATTTGCTCCTGAAGTTTATTCAACTGTCCTTTAAGCTGTTCATATTGATTGATTTTTTGATTCAACTGATCGCTTTTAGCTTCAGAAGCCATTTTCTTCGCTTCCTCAATTTGATCGATTTGCAAATAAGCGAGTCCTTTTTCTTTATAAATTTCTGTAGACATAGGAACATGTTCAACAGCAGTGGCTTTTTTGTAACTTTCTGAGTGGTACGCCACTTTAAAAGCTCCTAAAGGACTTGGATGCGACTTTTGAAACTTTTCCAATTCCTCCAATCCATGAATTTGCAACACTTGTCCAGCTATTAAAGAAACATCATCTTTTCCAACTTTTTGTAGAGCTTCTTCATAGTTCTTATTCGCTATGAGAAGGTGGATCAATATCTTTTGTTCAGACTCACTAAGATATTCTTGTTCTTTCATACGATTAGCAGCTTTTTCGGTATCGCCATTCAATGCTGTTTCGTATATTCGTTTTACTGCTTTGGCATTCGTCAAATCTTGTTCCATTTTGGTCATTGCTTGTGCTTGGCTACTTAATACCATCGTTAACGTAATGGATGCGATTACAGCTATTACAAGTAAACCCGCAAGAGAACTGACAATGACCTTTTCTTTCTTTTTAAGTTTTTTCCAGCCTTTTGCTTTTGTCTTATGCTGTTCCAGCTGTTCTTTCATATCAACTCGATAAGAAGGCGGAGCATAAGATGTTAATTTTTGCAGAAATGTGTCTTTTTCTGTTTCTTGGTGACGATCTTTCAATGGTAGATTTAAGAGCTTTTGGCATATATGGTTATAAATATTTGTAGTTTCTTCTGATCCTACTACATACGTGCCATTATAAAGTTTATCTCCTTCTTCATTAAAAATCATAAAATCAAGAGAGACCGGTTCTGCATTTTTCTGTTTCCATTTTTCATCTAGTTTGTCTGTCTTTTCTACAATTTCTCTGAAGGAATAAGGCTGAAAACTAGTAATCTCTCCAGATAGTTTCGATGTGAACAGCACATGCATTTATCCATCACTCCTTTAAAAGACCACTTGGCTGTCAATATACTCAGCAATGGCGGTTGCCCCCATAAGCACTACAAGTCCCACGGCTCCACCAATAAACCATACAATGGAACTCTGACGACCCCGGACACCTCCCCAAATAAGGTGGTATGCACCAATTCCAAAAGCAATCGCTGCCGAAATAATTCCCAGTAATTGCATTGCCGTAAGGATAGACGCCCCTGTAGCTTGAAGGTTACTTATCGCTGACAGAAAAACAAAGTCGGTTAATTTCATCATTTATTCGCTCCTTTTAAAGTTTTTATCTTCCTTCTTTTCACTTATCCCTTTGTAATGCAATAAGGATTTCATAACTACATCTTGGTTTTCCTGAATATACTCTTGGTGTTTGCTATGCAGCCAATCGTTATAAGAAAGGTCCTGTATGGTTAATAAGGTTTGAACTAAGTCTTTAGATTGCTTTATTTCACGATTCGTAGCTCCCACGGAAATCACCCCCTTTAAAGAATTTGACATAAAAAAAGAAGCGATCTAATTAAGATCACTTCCTTTTAAGATGAAGTTTCATTTATAAATTGATGGATAGCCTGTTTTCTATCTTTCAGAGTTTCATATTTTTGCTCTCTTAAAGAAATTCGCTCCTGCAGTTTTCCATCTTCATAATAACTAAGTGATTGAAATAGTTCACTCCCTTCTAACCCTATCTCACTTAATTTTATTTCTCCGTCCAGGATCTTTGGGTTCTGAGCATTTATTTCCTGCACATCGATTTCTTCAATGTTATCTTCAACTAAATTTATATATTTTTCTCTTTCCTCTTCCTCTGAAGAATCCGTAACTAATATATAAGCTTCTTCACTATTTTGTATTTTATCTTTCATGTCCTCTGGTGATAAAGACTCGACTTGGCCAGTGGCTCCTTGAGTTCCGCAGCCTACAAGAATTACGGCCAATAATAATCCAGCCAAACCACCGACCCAATGTCTTTTCATCAGATCATCCTTTCACAAGTGATTTGTATAACGATTCTAACACCTACTTAAACAAAAAACCACATAATGGAAAGGAATAAAATGAATTTGATTGTTTATGGCTAGGTACAATCAACCCTATGCAGCGACATCTAATTTATATCATGTACTGCAATGCACATCGTTTCTAGCATATACGAAGAACTTTATGCATCTAGTTCAGACTCTCCAGAGCTTCATTGGTACTATCCTCACCAAAAGAGTATAACCATTATTGACGCAACGCTTTTCACAGTCACAAGATGCATTTCACGTAACACGCACCGAACGCTTATCGACTGATAGGAAAATCCCGTGACTTTCTTTTCCTAACATAGATATATACTTTTCAATGTTCATAAGTGCTGTTTAAGCACGTATTAAAATCGTTATATTTTACCTTACGGATTTCAGCTCACTCATAGGATTTTTCCGTTTTGCAATGGTTCTAAAATGTTTGTCCTTCACAGTCCGAATTCGATAATAAATCTTAGCTATCTTTTCAGCAGTACCATTTCTATCTATCGCCCAAAGGCCATGAACGTTGTACACTTTTCCTTCAAAAGTTTTTACATTATCTGCTTGTGATGAAATATCATAAAAAGCGAAACGAGATGTCTTCATATAACCACCTCCCTTAGAAAGGTCATGGATCTCCTACGACTTTCAAATTTGTTTTGCCTAATAAAATGTCTTTAGCTGAGCTTTCACCTTCCCGAATAGCATGAATATCTTCTTCCGAAAGGTCATACCTGTTATGAATCGCTTCAATAATATTCTCCCTGGATCTTTTTAACTTAATTCCTAACTCAATCGTCCGGGCCGTATCATCAATGGTTGGCTTTTTATTTTCCTGTTGTTTTTGTTCGTTACGGCTTTTAAACCATTCAGGTATTACTTCCTGACTTGATGGTTCTTTAGAAGAAAACTCTCGCTTGCGGTGAATTCTATCCCTATGCTCAAACTCTTCAGCTTCAGCTTGCTCTATGGTCTTAATTCCTTTATTTAGCCAGGACTGAAGAATACTCTTTACGTATCCCCATGTAACCTTATTACGATCCAAAGAACGTTTCATAGCTTCAATAGTTAATTCATCCCCAATCTCAGCAACCCATCCAGCTATTTCACCAGAAATATGAGGACGTAATACTCCGAAATTGTTTTGGTAAAATTGAACAGCCTCGCTATTTTGTTCAGATGTAGTTGTAGTAATAAATTCTTTTACATTCTTAACTTCTTTAAGTTCTCGTTCATTCTTGTATGTGTCTTTTTGCTGTCCTTCTGATGTCGAGTAGTTGTCATTTTGATGTTTATCTGCTGTTGTTTTGTTGTCGTATTCTTCCCCATTTGATTGATAGAATGCCCAATTTTCAACGGTCACAACGCTATATTTGTTGGTGGATTTAACCGTGATTACACCGTCTTCTTCTAATGTTTTTATATAATCCCGGACGGTCGATGCATTCATATTCAATTCTGATGCGGCTTTTTTTCTGCCAAATATAAATTGCCCAGGTTCAAGCTCTACCTTTTGTCTTCCCACTCTGGACTCAGTAGCTTTGTGACTTGATTTGGCTATACAGTAAATAAAGACCTTTAACATCTTTTCATTTTCAAAAATTTCACTATGGAGGATTTTTCGGTGAAGCTTTATCCACCCCTGCATTCTTTCACCTCTCTCCTGGCCATAACTTCACTCATTAATATAGCCTTTTGCTTTTAAGTCAGAATGATGTTTTTTCCAAACCTTTAACCAGTTGATTCCATAATTATCACATAGCGCTGCTAAATATACTGTTGAGAAATGAACAACATTTGCTAGTGCCTCTGCTGATTTTTGAATACCCTGCAATTCCACATAGCGATCAGTATATAAATTATCTGTCCACTTAATTTTAGAGATCACTTCTATAGCTTCTTGTAATTCATTCTCTACTATCAATTGCAAAAAATATTTATCATTATTAGCCGCAGGCCCGTTTAACCGTGTCAGTCCCCACCCAATATATTCATCAACGGTTTCTAAGGCTAACCATGGATTGTTATATTTTTCAATAAAATATTTGGTTGTAACCGGAGGAATCTTTCTTTCTCCACTTTCTTGCTTGGAAATATACTCCCTGGATTGAAACATATCGACTGATAACTGTTGCTGTGTCTTATCTTTACTTTTTCTCATTTCCTTCATGAGCTGCGCTGACTTACTTTTTTTGATTTTGCTCACCTCTTCTAAGTTTATTTGTACCATTAATCTATAATCATTTGATTTAAGATAGATTTATAGAATTAAACGACTCCAAATTTTCTTTTGGGAGCTATATGATCGGACACTTCAACATGATCTCTTATCCAACTAATCACAAGGTCTTTTGGATAAAGTGTACGTCCTCCAACTTTCACTTTTGGAAAGTCTTCACGTTTCAAGACATGAGCATCTAATGACTGAACGCTAACATTGAAAACACATTCAGCTAGACTTGTGCGATCCAACAAATATGGCAATTCAGTTTCTTTACTCGCATCTTCTTGTGCTTTTTTGGCAATATCATAGAAAATATCGTACACCTTATTATTAAAATCAGCTTCTGGCTGCAGCTTGGCTTCAAACATTTACATCATCTCCTTATAAGCTTTTTGTTCCTTTAAGGAACGTTGGTTCTCAAAAAAATTTGTCCATTCGAACTCTAAGGCAAAAGCTATATCCTTAGCTGTTTCTACTGTAGGATTTTTAACTCCTGATTCAATATGAGTATAATAACTTCTCGATATGTTTGATTTAATAGCTGTTTGTTCTTGCGTTAAATCCTTTTGAAGTCGAACCTCTTTTAACCACATCCTCAATTTATTCACCCCCCTAAAGTTCCTTCAAGGAACATCTTACATTGTATTATAAGTTCCTTTAGGTAACATTGTCAACAATATCCATAAAATTCTTTTACACTTTTAGGAACTTTTCTTTAAGTTACTTTGAGAAACATTTATAATGGATGTATAACAGACTATAATCTAGTAAAAAGCATGGGGGTCTTAATATGAATTTTTCCGATAGGCTGAAAGAATGCCGACAAATAAAAAAAGAGGAAAATCCAAATTGGACTCAAGATTATATTGCGAGGAAAATTGGAGTAGCTCGAACAACTTACACAGCTTATGAAAGAGGAACTAAAATTCCTACTTTAGATACTGTGAACAAGATAGCTGATCTTTTTGATGTATCCACTGATTACCTTTTGGGCCGATCAGATATTTCAGATTATCAAGTGGATAAAAGCAATGAATTTGATTCTATAAAAGAAGTAAATAAATTGATGGACCAATATGGAATCGAAGATGCTGCTTTTTTCGACTTGGAAAAGTGGAAGTCGATGAGTCCAGAGCAGATAAGGGAATTGGAAAGTTACTTTCAATATTTAGTGAAGAAATCTAAAGAAATCGAGGATAAAGAAAACAAATAAAAGCAGGGAACCTCATTTATAGGAAGTCCCTACTTTTTTTGTTTAACACAGGATATTGGATTCTGTTTTCTATTATTAACCTTCCAGAGGTTCACGTGCCTTTCACTATATCTACTCCGGCATTATCTATCATTTGATAAATTGGAGATATGTTTATTCGTTGCTGACCTCCGAAACGCCCTGAATTAAATGTAATATAGAAATCTTTTTTTGCACGGGATAATGCTACAAAAAAAGTATAGTCTTCTTCAGTTTTATTCTCTGTATAATTTCTGAATGCATCGTCTTCCAGACCTAAGAAGATAACACATTCAAACTCTAATCCTTTGCTTTTATGAATAGACATTATAGGTATAGAATTTAGACCTAAAAAGTCATCAAGAGCTTCCTTCCATTTCCCACCTTGACGATTTAAGGAAAGATCTAAAAAACTAGATGTTTCGTTAATTACTCTCTCTAAATAGTCACCTTGAAAATATTCTGGAAAATTGTCTTTTAAATGGTCAATTCCAACGAAATTTATAATTTCCCAAATTAAATCTCTGGTCTGTATCTCACTAAGTATGCTCTCCTTCAATTTTTGTAGGAATTGATGTGCAGAAATTTCTAACTTGTATTCTTCGCTATCATATGCCCCATTAACATATTTTAAAAAACTCAATAAATCTGACCAAGAATCTGGATCTCTTTCATGAATAGCTAATCTCAGACAATTTAATATCAAAGGCATACAATTTTCAGCTAGCAAGTCTTGCCATTTATTTTCAATCCTAGAGTGTATGTTCTTACTATTTAATTCGCTTATAACAGTCTCACTGTACCTGTCTGGTAACATTCTCACTAATATGCAAATGTCTCTGGGTTGCAAATTTTCACTTTCTAATTTGTAATCAATAAGATTTGCAACGCTCTCAGCTTCATCTATTTCATTTTCATAAATAAAGACTTTGCAATCACTATTTTTAGTTTCAGCCTTATATGTGGGGTATTCCGTTTCTGGATTCACACCAAGAATATCTTCAACAATAGACGATTGGATATCAATTAATTTTTTAGTTGATCGATGATTCAATATTAATTCATAATTTTCCGAATGGAAATCTTTTCCGAAATATGAGAATGCCTCTGGCATTGCTCCAGCCCATCCCATTATTCTTTGTTTAATATCGCCTACCGCTGTAACTTTTACATTAGATCCCTTGAAGCAAGTTTTGAATAAATCGTATTGAAGTGAAGTAGTATCTTGGAATTCATCTAAAAAAACATGGCTATATGTTTCTTGTAAAGCAAATACTAGTTTTGGGTTTGATCTCATAAGATATTCAGCAAGTCGTGAAATCATAGGGAAAGTTAATTCTGATTTGGTTTGCTCTTTTATCAAGTAAGACCATATTCGATATTTGTAATAGCTTTCTAGCGAATTCACATCTTGCTTTAAAAGCGGAAGAGACTCTGATGCATGGTTCATAGCAAAGTCTCTATATGAGATACGTTCCCAAGGATAATTCTCTGGGTTCCCCATACAATCAAAAAGCTCCCTAACATCTCTTGGATTAATGAATTTGATAATATAATCTGCTGATGGCTTTAAATAATTAGGTAACCCATTTCCAAACCTATCAACAAGGTTCTTTGCAAATGATTCAAAAGTCTTTGATTCGAATCTAGATGCTAATTCTATACCACACCGTTGTTTTACTCTTTCTTGAAGATTGGTAGCAGAGTCCTTTTTAAAACTGATGGCCAGGATCTTTTTTGGGTTTCGACATGTGTTTGTTTCAAGTAGATAAGAAGCTCTTTGACCAAGTAATTCTGTTTTTCCAGCTCCTGGACCAGCTAATACTCTACTATTTTCTTCACACTTAACTATTTCATATGCCTGCTCTTCTAATACAATCCCTTGTTTAGGCTGCCATTCTTCTTTATTAATATAAACCATATTTTATTTCACCTTAACCGTTTCTCTATATCATTTAAAAAACGTGAAAATGATTCTGGTAAGTTATCATTTAACTTTTCCTCATTAACATTTTCGAGAGCTTCAATATGTGTGCTAGGTTTACCTCTACCAAGAAAGAAGTAGTCGTACCAAATCATTAGATCAAGTTGTTCTACAGTAAAAGTATCACCATCTCCACCATTTTGCTTAAGAGTATTTCTTATACTCTTATTCAATTTCTCTTTATACTTAGTAGACTGTTTGCCCCCATCAAGGCCACGGGGGCCACCATTTCGAGGAATGGTTATTTTATATTCATCTATAAACCCTTCTAACATAACAAAGTCGACATCTAGTGGAGCTGAAAAGTACACTCCATAGCCTTCCAAGAAATCTATCCATGACTCCAAGTTTTTTGTATCTAGTGGCCAATTCCTCATATCTTCGTAAGCCTTATTAGATAAAATTTCACCATTCTCAAGCTCAAGCAAATCATCTTTACTTATACCTGTTTCAATTAGTTGATCTAACAAATATTTAATTCTACCCCATCCTCCGCCGTCTCTTTCTCTATCTAAATCTATTAACGTGACATAAGGGATTTTTAATTCATATAATAATTTCCAAAAATGATTTACATGTTTACCCCCTAACGGCACTATCGAAATGCCAGAAAAGTCTGACCTTGCATTAATTAATTCAAGTAATCTTGGGATAATTATTTCTTCACTGTCACCTTCGCATAATATTACAAGGTTAGAGAAGTAAAGTTCAGGATAGGCTTTTACTGCACCTTTTACATATTTGTATTCACTCTCTTTACTTTTACTTGGTAATTCTATTTGTCGAACTACTGAAGCACCATTAGCTTCATCGAGCCTAAAATGCCTTATTACCTTTGGGTCAATTCTTTTAATCATTGAAGGTGAGTGAGTCGAGACAGTAACTTGAGCATTGCTTTGATTTGATAACTCTAAAAAACCACTCAATATCCTACCTAGTAAATGAGGAGATACATGGTTTTCAGGCTCTTCAAGTGCAACCAATGTAAGACAAGGGGGATCAATTTTAAATATCGGCTCTTCAGAATCTTTCTGCTTCTCATTTATAGCCAACTTTTCGATCTCTAAAAGAGAATTTACTAATGATAAATAAAATAGGGACTGTAACCCATCACCTAGTTGATCAACTTTAGTAGAATTCTTTGTTTCACTTGGATCGAAATTAACTTCTACTTTTTTTAAGATCGAATCAAGGTTCGAATGGTTAAAAGATACGCTTGTAGAGCTGTATCTTGAATCATTATGATACTTGCTCCATTGTTTGTTTATTATACTTCTTAATGATTTTACACCTTTGACGTCATCAAATAATTCATCAACTGTTTCCATTTCTTTTTCAATGTCATCATCTAGACCTTCTGGCCAGTTAATTCCGTTTAATATTCTCCCGAAAATCGTTCCAGATGAATTTTTTAATTGTGTAGATGGTTTTCTAGACGCCGGTATATAGAACATTTGTATTTGAGACCTCTCACTTTGAGAAACAGGCTTTCTTTTCTCATCATCATATTCAGTATTTAGAGGTGAGAGAATATATTGTAGTTGTTGCTCGATTATTGGTTCTATAGAATGTTTATCAGATAACGTAGCTTCTAAACGCACTCTTACATAAGGGTTATCCCCTACTTCGTTGATGCTCATCTGATTAAAGTGAGGTGGAATAGCATCAGAAGTCTCTTGGTTGGTCAGTTCTGGAAAAGATAAAATTGCTTCAATTGAAAGGTAGTCTTTTTGTTCTTCTTCATTTAATGGTTGGTGAAAGTCATGTTCCTCAACAAGTCTTTCCTTTCTATAAGGACTGAATAGTTTCAGTAAAGCATTATTAGTTGCAGTTTTTCCCGTACTATTAGCACCTATAAATAATGTTAAATTGTTAAGGTTAATCTCAATAGGGGACTCTTTCCTGCCTTGATTTTCCTTTATGGAACCAAAAGATCTAAAGTTTTTTATAAGTAGCTTTGATATGTAAATGGTTACACCCTCCATTTTCTTTTAAAATCTTTATATGTGAATCTTCTACACTCAACCCTTGAATCCCTCCATATTTAGACAATTTTTGCGGAGAATCGAGTAGGAGGGAGGGGACTATTCACTCGTCCTCTCATCCCCAATCGTATGTATCTTCCTATATAGCCCTCCACACTAAATCCAAAATTTGTTATTATACATTGAAAAACAGAACAAGTGTTCGTATAATACTCATAAGGATGGTGATTAGTTTGAGATTTCCTTGCTACACAACCACAATTCTAGAAGACCTTATAACTCAGTGGTATAAAAGTCACAATTTTAAAGAACCGACTGATTTAAGTGTTCATAACATTGGATTTGAGAACAAGATCTTTGTTAACTGTAGACCCACTCAAGCTAGTTATATGAAATTAGGGAAGTTTCAAGAAATTGTTTTAGATAGTCGCCTTCCCCAGGTAAACCAAAGAGAGCAATTCTTCCATGAGCTTTGCCACGCTTTGAGACATGCTGGACGGCAGTTAATAATGCCTAAAGATTTTTATGAGCTTCAAGAAAGAGATGCAAGGCACTTCACTCTTTACGCCTCGCTACCCTATCACATGATTAAAGAGTATACCTTGAGTGATCCTGAAATCATTAATGTATGGTCTCAAGATTTCAATATTCCTTTAGACGTATGCCAGGAACGACTGGAGAAAATTAAGAGACGTCCTATTGTACCAGGAAAAACCATTTTATAATTTATAGTTTAGATAGGAGGTAATTCTATGGCATATATAAGAAAAAGAGGTAACAAGTGGTCATATCAAGTAGAATGGTTAGATCCAGTCACCGGAACAAGAAGAACAAAGTCTAAAGGTGGCTTCACAAGAAAAACAGATGCAAGAGTAGAAGCAGAGGAATTAGAAAGGGAGTTAAGAGAAGGATCCTTTGTTGAAGAAAACAAAATTACTCTTAATGAATTCGCCGATGAATGGCTTAATTTCTATGCGAAGAATTCTAAGGTTAGCTCGCACCGTGGGCGTACTAAAGAATTGAAGCATTTTAGAACATATTTTTCGAAAATGAAATTAACTAATATTACAAGGAAACACTATCAAGCATTTCTTGATGACCTACACGAAAAAGGATACGCCCATAATACCTTGGATGGAATCCATACTACTGGCCGAATGTTATTTAAGAAGGCGTTAGAATTTAACCTTATTAAAACAAATCCAAGTGAGTTCGCAAAAATCCCAAAGAAAATTCAAACAGTCGAGGAAATTGAGCAGAATGATGAGGTAATAAAATTTTTAGAGAAGAATGAGCTGATAACTTTTTTAAAAACAGCTAAGGGAAAGGGATTAGATAGGGATTTTATTATGTTTCTCACCCTTGCTTATAGTGGCTTGCGTGTAGGAGAAATGCTGGCACTTAAATGGACAGATGTGAACTTCAATAATGACACTATCCGCATTACAAAAACCTATTACAATCCTAATAATAATACGAAGGATTATCAGCTGCTCACTCCTAAAACAAAAGGATCTATACGGACGTTAAAAATGGACAAGCAAGTGATGAATGAGTTTAAGAAGCATTTAACTTACCAGAAAGAAATTAAAATGGCTCTTGGAGATCTCTACAATGATTTTGGATTTGTATTTGCAAAAGAGATAAATAATCCGGGTTATCCTGATTTTATAAAAACGGTTGAAAACCGGATGAGACGTCTTTTAAAGCTTAGTGGGATCGAGAAGAATGTTACACCACATTCCTTTAGGCACACCCATACCTCTCTTCTAATTGAGGCTGGCGTAGGATCCAAAGAAATTCAGCAAAGATTAGGTCATGGAGATATCAATACTACGATGAACATCTATGCTCACATTACTAAGAATATGGAACAAAAGGCATCAGAAAAGTTCAGTGAACTTATGAAAGGAGCATTAGAGGAAGATATTTTATAAAAATCAAAAAAAGCACCTATAAGAGGTGCTTTTTAGTAATTTATACAAATCCCAAGGTCGTCCCGATAGTCATAATTGAAGCTACATTACCAATAGATTCTTTAATCCAGGTCCAATACTTTTTTGCTTTTTCCTTATCATGATCTTGAAGAGCTTTTTTGAAATTCTCATAATGATGTAAATTTTCTTCAGTTTCTCTTTCACTTGAAGTGCTCTTTAATATTTCATCTTTTAATTCCATTAGAACTTCTTGAGAAATACCTTCGTTCTTTTCTATTTTTTGATTAATTTCTTTTGAGTTAACTTCTGAGTCATCCCCTAAATTAACTCCACTAATATTGGAATCCTTGATATCTTTAAATGTTCTACTATTATCATTCATAATTAAATCCCCATTTACTTTAATAATGATATTACCATCAAACATTCGATTTAATTTTGCTTGAGTCTCTTCGAACATGTTAATACTATCTATCGAAACAGCATTTTGACCATTTTTTATAGGGCTTTTAATAGATTCCGGCCTTTTTTTTTATTTCGTATATGTTCCTTATAATTACTATTTAGTTTGAAAACTGGAAATACTCGATCGCCTCTTACTAACACTTCTTCTTCACAATCTTCACATTCTAGATGCTTTCCCATATAGCTCTCTACATCTTTTGTTCTATACATAATGTGATTACAATCATAGTCAGGACATCTTATTTCCCAGAGCAATTCCAAACGACCATCCTCTGTTAAAGTCAATAGGTAGTCAAAAACTACATTCAGGGGTATGTCAGTAGACTTACTAATTAAAGTTGGATAGAATCTTTCCACACGTGAAAAAGCGAGGTTATTTATTATCTCGTCGATTGTTTCTTTATCCATATAATTAATTACAGTCACACTAACACCACCTTAAAGGTTTAAACTTGAATAACCTTGTCACGAATCTCCTTAATAACTTCTTCTGTTGTTTTATTTGAACGGAAGTACACAGATTTTGAATCTACTCCAACTTGGATAGAGAATTCTTTATTCATATTGTCTATTTCTACATTGAACTTAATATATCCTCCTGAAGTTTGAAGATAAGGACTTAATAATCTATAAAATACTGTACTTCTTAAATCACTTTCATCTACTTTTAAGCCAACGTTGCCCATTCCAGCAAGTATAATCGCAATAAATGGCGAAGTCAATAATTCTTCCCCTAACACAACACTTGCTTCATCCAACTTCTCTTGTAACAAATCAATTTGCTCATTTTCATAGTATTGATCAATTGCACTTAATATATTTACAATTGCTTCGTTTTCTTGATCGCTAAAGGTTTCAATCCACGTTTCTGGAAATGCCTTAGATTCATATAATCTACCTTGATCTAAAGCATCAGCGATAGCGTCTACATTAGAACCAAAGGGAGCTAAGAAATTATATTTGTTCAAAGTGATTTGTTGTCTTACATAGCCTGCCACAACCTCAGCTATCTTTAACGCTTCGTCAGGTTTGGCCCTAACTTCAATCATTTCCGTTTCCTCGTTTACGTATACTGTAGCCGTATTTGTTGTAGGTAAAACCTCAATATCTTCACCCATGATCCTTCTTGTTCCATCTTTATATAAAAAACGAAGATAATATGTGCTTTCATCCAATTCAGCTCCGCTACGCAATACTGGAGTTGTAGTTAAGTCGCGTTCTGTATAAGGTATCTTATCTTGAAAAGGGTTGACATGCTCTTTTTGAATAATTTGTTCTTTTAAGTTACCTAAACCTTCACATTCAAACCATGACACTGAAGTTCTTCCTGCTAGTAACTTATTATAATAATGAGATAATTTTTCATCTCTCTGCTCGCTATTTAAACTTTTAATGGTTTCCCATATGGAGCGAGCAAGATCAAAAGCAACTCCTTGGTTAGATAAATTCAAAGAAGTACATATGTCTTTAAGGTCACTTTTGGGCAATTTTGAAATGTCTGGGAATGTAATTATATCTGCTACTTTAATAACAATCCTCTCCCTTTATATGTATGTTAATCCTTATCTTAATACTAAAGTAATTTTTTGTAAATAATTGAAAAAGGTTATCTGTATGGTTTTCCCCTTGTCAATCCCAATTTATTTTAGTACCTTAGCCGAAAATCTCTATATTATTACATAACATTAAAAAAGCCTCTCAAAAGTTCATAAAACTAATGAGAGGCCCTAGGATTTAGACATGTAATTTCTAAAAATCCAGTCAAAATCCAGTCAATATTCATTTATGGGGTTTCAAATCCTTGTGTAGCAAAGGGTTTGAGGACAGCTTACATCATGCCGCCCATTCCACCCATTCCGCCCATGTCAGGCATACCGCCGCCACCGCCGTTGTCTTCCTCAGGAAGATCAGCAACGACTGCTTCAGTAGTCAAGAACATAGCCGCAACAGATGCTGCGTTTTGCAAGGCAGAACGAGTTACTTTTGTTGGGTCAACAATTCCGCTATCGATCATGTCTACCCATTCACCAGTAGCTGCGTTAAAGCCTGTGCCTACCGCTTCACCTTTCAGACGTTCAACAATAATGGAGCCTTCAAGCCCTGCATTGTGAACGATTTGGCGAACTGGCTCTTCTAGTGCACGTAAAACGATGCTTGCACCTGTTCCTTCGTCATCAACTAGACCTAGTCCTTCAACAGATTTGATGATGTTTATAAGAGCTGTACCGCCACCTGCAACGATGCCTTCTTCTACTGCGGCGCGAGTAGAGTTCAATGCATCTTCAATGCGTAGTTTACGCTCTTTCAATTCTGTTTCTGTGGCTGCACCAACTTTGATGACAGCTACTCCGCCAGCAAGTTTAGCAAGACGTTCTTGTAGTTTCTCTTTATCGAATTCTGAGGTAGATTCTTCAGCCTGGGCACGAACTTGAGCAACGCGGGAAGCGATTTGCTCTGGGTTTCCGTTCCCTTCAACAATTGTTGTGTTTTCTTTTGTAATTACGGCTTTAGATGCACGTCCAAGCTGGTCGATCGTTGTGTTTTTCAGATCTAATCCAAGATCTTCAGTGATCACTTGACCGCCAGTTAGTGTGGCAATGTCTTCAAGCATAGCTTTACGACGATCGCCAAAGCCTGGTGCTTTAACAGCTACTGCGTTAAATGTGCCGCGAAGTTTGTTAACAACAAGTGTTGCAAGTGCTTCACCTTCTACGTCTTCAGAGATCAGTAGAAGCGGCTTGGATTGTTGAACAACCTGCTCGAGGACAGGAAGGACTTCCTGAATGTTATTAATCTTCTTGTCTGTAATTAGAATGTAGGGATCTTCAAGAACAGCTTCCATTTTATCTTGGTCTGTAACCATATATGGAGAAGCGTATCCGCGATCAAATTGCATCCCTTCTACTACTTCTAGCTCTGTATTAAATCCTTTAGATTCTTCGATTGTGATAACGCCGTCGTTTCCTACACGTTCCATTGCTTCAGCAATTAGCTGACCTACTTCATTATCTGAAGAAGAAATGGAAGCTACCTGTGCGATAGACTCACGGCCTTCGATCGGCTTAGTAATTTTACGGAGCTCTTCTGTTGCAACTTCCACCGCTTGTTCGATCCCGCGGCGAATACCAACAGGGTTCGCACCAGACGTTACGTTTTTCAATCCTTCACGGATCATAGCTTGTGCAAGGACAGTTGCAGTTGTTGTACCGTCACCTGCTACGTCATTTGTTTTAGAAGCAACTTCAGATACAAGCTGTGCACCCATATTTTCAAAGTGATCTTCTAATTCGATTTCTTTTGCAATGGTTACCCCATCATTTGTAATCAGTGGAGAACCAAATTTTTTATCAAGAACGACGTTACGTCCTTTTGGTCCTAATGTTACTTTAACGGCATCTGCCAATGTATCTACACCGCGAAGCATTGCGCGGCGCGCGTCTTCACTAAATTTAATCTCTTTAGCCATAATAAAATGCCCTCCTCATCAAATTTCGTATCGATATCCTCTATGGTTATAACCCATTGTAGATATTACTGAACGACTGCTAAAATATCACTTTCGCGAATGATTAAGTATTCATTGCCTTCATATTTTACTTCAGTACCTGCAAACTTAGAATAGATGACGTGATCACCTTGTGAAACTTCAAGTGCAATCTTTTCACCGTTTTCAGTTACTCGTCCTGTTCCAACTGCTACGATTTTACCTTCTTGAGGCTTTTCTTTCGCAGAGTCGGGAAGTACGATTCCGCTTGCAGTAGTTTGTTCTTCTTCTACTAATTCAATTACAATACGATCACCTAGTGGCTTTAACAATTAGGACACCCTCCTTAATAAGGTTCATTTCTCGATTTGTGTCGGTTATTAGCACTCTAAAGTGTCGAGTGCTAACACAATTCTTATCATAATCAATTCATTACCGTTTTTCAAGTAGAAAGATTAGATTTTTCACATATTTTTTCTGCAATTTTCGAAGGCCCTCAATCCTTATCCTTACTTGTGGTTTTTAAACTGTGATAAAATACATAAGGTATGTAATGTTACTTTTTTTAGAAAAAAGGAGTCGTGTCTAGATGCCTAAACGATATTGGTATATTATTCTTACGTATGTGGCTGCACAGCTGTCCACATTCGTTGGATTGCCACTTATGTTAGTTCTTGGTTTAAATCAGTCGGATGCCATTGCTGCATGGTCAGTTATCAGCTTTACGATCGCTACGATTATCATTCTGAGATTGCTAAGAAAAGATATGAAACAAGCCACAATGCGGGAAGATAGATCGGGTGCAGGAAAGATCATTCTTTGGTCTATTTTAGGTGTATTTCTCGCCTTATTTGCTCAAGGGATAGCCGCTCTGATTGAAACAGAGATATTCGGTGTACCAGCTGGCTCTGAGAATACGATGAACTTAATGGAAATTGCAAGACAATCCCCATTATTTATCTTATTACCTGTCGTATTTGCACCAATCACCGAGGAAATCATTTTCCGTAAAATCATTTTTGGTTCGATTTACAAGAAATCCAATTTCTTTGTTGCTGTCCTTCTGTCGGCACTCATATTCGGTGCGTTTCACTTCGACTTTGAACATATACTCGTCTATTTCGCAATGGGCGTTGTCTTCGCCTTTCTTTATGTGAAGACAAAAAGCATTATTACGCCGATCATTGCCCATATGGCAATGAATTCATTCGTCGTAATCACACAGTTTTTCGTTTCAGAAGAGGAAATTCGCCGCATGCAGGAACAATTGCAAACCATTTTCATTGGAGGCCTTCTGTAGTATGAGGATTTCTCCTTTATTTATGGCCTTTCTTTATTTCGCAATGGGGGCAGCATTTACTTTAATTGCTGTCCACTCTGCGGAAGAAACCGTATGGAATATAAGGACTTTGCTTCCTGTACTCATTGCCACTTTTAACTTCGCTGTAACCGTCCGCCTAATTATTGCTTATATTAAAATAAAAAAAGCTAACAACAAAAAATAACTTACCAGGAGCTCCATGAACCCTGTGCTTGAAGGTGACCGAATTCAGCTTAGATGATCAACCTTTTCAGAACTGTTTTATGAATACAACCAACCGGCGATACGGTTTGATGAAAACCTTGGCTTTACCTATGAAGGAGCTCAACGGAATTTATTTTATGAGACGGACGAGCCTATGATATGTATTTATACGGGATGCTTCGACAAAAAAAGTGAAGATAAAATAGACAAAAGTAACGCCGTGGGCTCTACATTATGCTCACAGCGTTACTTTTTGTCTTGCTTCATCGTTTAGACACGTTCAGACTGCTTATCCTCCTGAACTCCTTTTAGGATAAATGAAAACGGGATCGCTAGGATCAACACCCCTGCCGAGACTAGGAACGCTTCATTCAATGTTTGTAATGTAGCTGCTTGCATATCTATATCGGGGGCCGTTGCAATTTGTGCCCGCCTCACTTCATAATAAATCGAAAAAAACACAATGCCGAGCGAAGATGAAATTTGTCTAATAATGTTATTCATAGCTGACCCTTGAGCAACGAGCGATTCAGGAATTGCATTCATCCCTGAAGTCGTGGCAGGCATATTGCCCATTCCCATGCCTAAGCCGCGAATCGTATTAAGAGCCAGGATCAACCAGTATGGTGTAGATAACTGCAGCATGCCGAGACCAAGGGTTGCCGCTGCCATGATGGCAAGCCCAGGTGGCACGACATATTTGGGCCCTTTTTTATCAAGCAAGCGTCCTCCGATCGACATAAATATTCCACTTGCCACCGCCGCTGGAAGAAACAACAATCCTGTCATTACCGCGGATAACTCGTACACATTTTGGATAAGTAAAGGCAGTAAAAAAATCCCTGAAAACAATCCAATCGAAGCAGACGAAGTGACTAAAATCGACACTGTATACGTTGGTACTTTAAAGACAGACAGATTAAGCAAAGGATCATCCTGCCTGTTTTCATAGAACACAAATAGAATAAGCGCTGACAGTCCACCTGTTACAAGAACAATATTCAATGGGTCCACTAATGTGTCAACACTGCGTCCCCTGCCAAGTGCATATAAAATAGACCCTATTCCGAGTGTAATGATCAGAAAGCCGATATAATCAAACCGCTTCGTTGGATTCGTTTCCGTACGTTCAAGAAACTTAGAAGATAAAATAAGCCCAATTAAACCAAATGGAATATTAAAAGCAAACAACCAGGGCCAGTCTAAAAACTGGATGATCAATCCTCCGACTGTCGGTCCAATGGCTGGTGCGACCATCGCTGCGACCCCGTACACCCCTACAGCCAGTCCTCGTTCATTACGTGGAAAGGAATTGAAGATGAGTGCCATAGCGATAGGCATCATTAAACCGCCAGCCATTCCTTGAATCGCTCGAGAAAAAATAATCATTCCAAGCGTTTGTGAGAATACTCCACATAAAGAGCCTATGATAAAGATACATAACCCTACCATGTACACTTTCTTTTTACCGAAGCGGTCTCCAAAATAACCGGTTAGCGGCATGGTCATTCCCATGGAAACCATAAAAATTGTCAAGATCCAGCCTACAGACACGGCATTAGAATTGAAAATATCAATAAATCTTGGCAACGTAGGGTTAAGCATACTGTTATTTAAAATAACAGTAAAGGTTCCAAACAGGACAGAAACTACGACTAACCACTTGTGCGGCAACTTCCTCATCATACCCCTCCCTACTATTTCGACATCCGAACTATTTATCACTATACCCCTCCACCACTCCGCTTAACCAATAAAATGGAAGGCAAAGTGGGTAATGCTTCTCATCTTTAGCTAAGCAATCACTTAAAATAAATATCTTCATACAGTATCAATGAAGGAGGGGCGATTATGTATCACTTAGCTACACTTTATTTAGCTTGTATTCTGGCTGGTTTTGCCTTAGCTAATATTCCAACCTCAGCTGTTATCACCGCAGAGGTCGCTAGCTTTTTTTCTATAATAGGTGGAATAGCGATCATTGTTTTTGCTTTAGCACTACTTTATCTCGGAGTTAAGGCTCTAATAAATAAGTAATAAAGCAAAAAGAGACCGCAACCAAACGGTCTCTTTTAGTCTTCTTCATTTAAAGGATAATGCTTTAAAAAATAGACAAGTGCTTGTAACTCAATGGCTAGATCAATGTGGTGAACACGGACATTGGAAGGCACAGTGATGCGGGCAGGTGTGAAGTTTAGTACACCAGATATCCCTGCTTCTACCAGTCTATCTGCAATTCCTTGTGCAGCTGTAGCAGGAACGGTTAAAATCGCTACACCAATTCCGTCCATATGCTTCTCTAAATCATCGATGTGCTGAACTGGCACACCTCCTACCTCTTCCCCTATTCTATCGTGATTGGCATCAAACGCCACTTCTATTTTTGTATTATTATTTTTCGTGAAGTTATAGTTTAGAAAGGCTGTTCCAAGATTTCCAACACCGATCAATGCAACCTTAGTTGTTTCGTCCTGGTCCAGGGTCTTTCTAAAAAAGGAAAGTAAATATTCCACATTATAGCCATAGCCCTTTTTCCCAAGGGCTCCGAAATAGGAAAAATCGCGGCGGATCGTAGCTGAATCCACTTTCACAGCTTCACTTAATTCTTTTGACGATACCCGAAGCTTCCCTTGGCCATGTAAGTTATTTAAAAAACGATAGTATAGCGGTAATCGCTTGGCCGTTGCCTGTGGAATCTTCGTATGTTCTGAATCCATTTCTCCACCTCCTCAATCTTCTCTGCGATAGTCTCCACTCTTCCCACCTGTTTTCTCATCGAGATAGGTCGGACCGATGACCATCCCCTTGTCTACAGCTTTACACATATCATACACGGTTAGCGCCGTTGCAGAAGCAGCGGTTAACGCTTCCATTTCTACCCCCGTGCTCCCCTTTGTTTTCACCTGAACTTCGATCAGCAGTTGATACGTATCTTCTACCTGCCAATCAAAGTTCACGTCGATCCCTTTTAACGAGAGCGGGTGACACATAGGAATCCAATCAGACGTTTTTTTAGCTGCCATAATCCCGGCTACTTGTGCGACAGCTAACACATCCCCCTTAGCCATCGTTTGATTCGTGATCTTATGATAAATCGACTTATTCACTTCAACACTTGTTTTAGCAACAGCCGTACGTACGGTATCACCTTTTTCAGATATATCGACCATCTTCGCGCGCCCTTGGTCATTAAAATGAGTAAACTCAGACATGTATAGGCTCCTTTTGCTCAAATCAGTTAATCAAACAGTACTCCTATTCTATCAAAAAATCAACTGGAAGTCGTTACAAGCAGGGGACTCTCGCCTTGCTACTGTTAACCTATATAAGATACACTTATGGCATTGAGGTGAAACGACATGATTCTCATGCAATTGAATCAATTAACAAAGCGTTTTGGGGCTGAGTTAATTTTATCGAATATTAAACTAGAAGTACAAATGCACGATCGAATCGCCATCGTTGGGCGAAATGGAGCGGGCAAAAGTACCCTTCTTAAAATGATGGCTGGGGAAATGAGCCATGATTCTGGTGATATTTTTAAACCCAAGGATGTCACTATGGAATATTTAGCACAGAATACCGGACTAGATTCCGAACAATCAATCTGGATTGAGATGGAAGGTGTGTTTGCTTATCTAAAGCGCTTAGAGAGTGAATTGCGGAAGATGGAGACGAACATGGCTGATCCGGCGCTTATGGAAGACCAGGATACTTATCAGAAACTGCTATCAAGTTATGATGAAAAACAGGATTATTTCAAGCGATCTGGCGGCTATCAATATGAAGCGGAGATTAAAGCTGTGCTCAACGGCCTGAACTTCCACGACTTCGATTGGAGTACACCAATTACTTCATTAAGTGGTGGTCAAAAAACGCGCCTAGCCCTCGGTAAACTGCTTTTGACTAAGCCTGATATTCTCATTCTTGATGAGCCGACCAACCACCTGGATATAGAGACACTTTCCTGGTTAGAAGGCTATCTGCAAGGCTATGAAGGGGCCGTTGTCATCGTTTCTCACGACCGCTACTTCTTAGATGAAATCGTCAACACTGTTTATGAAATTGCTCACCAGGGTTCGAAGAAATTTCACGGCAACTACAGTGATTATTTAAAAAAGAAAGAAGCCGACTACGAACTTGAATTAAAACATTTTGAAAAACAACAATCTGAAATTAAACGAATGGAAGAATTTGTCCAGAAAAATATTGTCCGTGCGACAACTAGTAAACGTGCACAAAGCCGAAGGAAACAACTCGAGAAAATGGACAAGCTCGACAAACCCAAAACAGACCAGCAATCCGCTAAATTCAGTTTCCAGGTTGAGAAAAAGAGCGGGAATGATGTACTGAAACTGAGCAATCTTGAATTTCAATATGACCCTGGCTCCCCAGTATTATTTAATCATTTATCCGTGCATCTACAACGTAGTGATTCCGTTGCCTTAGTCGGTCCAAATGGTGTGGGGAAAACAACATTGCTAAAAACAATCATTGGTGAGTTACAGGCGACTGGTGGAACGATCATGCTAGGAACGAACGTTCAGGTCGGCTACTACGATCAAGAACAAACGAAGCTGCATTCGAAAAAGACAGTGTTGTATGAACTTTGGGATGAGTATCCACTGAAGAACGAGAAAGATATAAGGACGATCCTCGGTAATTTCCTTTTCTCAGGAGAGGATGTGCTGAAGCCCGTTTCTGCCCTCAGCGGCGGGGAAAAGGCGCGGCTATCCCTAGCTAAATTGATGATGCTGGAAGCCAATTTTCTTATCCTGGATGAACCGACGAACCATTTGGATCTTGACAGTAAGGAAGTACTTGAATCTGCACTCATTGACTATCCAGGAACAATCCTGTTCGTTTCCCATGACCGTTATTTTATTAACAAAATTGCTACTCAAGTCGTAGAAATGCATCCAGAAGAAACGCGCACATTCCTCGGGGACTATGATTACTATGTTCAAAAGAAACAAGAGGAAGTAGAGCTTCAGCAGCTTGAGGAAGCAGAGGCTGTTGGACAACGAGGTAATGTCGAAGAACCTCAGATGAAGAATAGCTTTGAACAAGATAAAGCGGATAAGCGGGAAGAACGAAAACGTCAGCGGCGAATCACGGAAATCGAACAAGAGATCGAGAATATAGAAAGCAAGGTTGAAGAAATCGAAGCATTACTCTGCGACCCTGAAATCTATCAAGACCATGAAAAATCACTTGAGCTGACCGAAAGCAACCAAACCTATCAACAACAAATCGAAACCCTCATGGAAGAATGGGAAGATCTCCATGAATAGCGCCATAACCCATTAACTTCCACCTCAGGTCATCCAATTTATGGATGACCTGAGGTGGTTTTCATTTCCATTATCAATTGCATAATGGCGCATCAGCCTTATTAAAGTATCCACATGTTATTCAGTTAGATTCTATTGATATGTCAGTTCTCAACAGGTTTATACACATAGTCCACAATAAATCACCAAGTTATCCACATTTTTGTTACCGATTTCATTTGAAGTGTACTCCCCTCTGTCCATACTTATCCACTGTATAAATATACATTTGTGTATAACTACCAAAAAAATAAACTTTCCTCTGAATAATTAAAGGAAAGTTCATCGTATCTATTTATTGCTTACGCTGACCATACCTTTCCAAGCTCAAAGCTGGATTTGCATTTAAATTATATCCTGCTCGATGACCTTGATTAAAAGCCACAGCACCTGCTGCAGCAATCATTGCAGCATTATCTGTACATAAGTGGAGAGGTGGGATCAGCAGCTCGATATCCTCCTCAGCAAACTTTTGGTGAAGAGCAGATCTTAAGCCCTGATTCGCAGCTACACCCCCAGCTACAATGATTTGTTTCACTCCGTATTCCTTCGCTGCACGATATGCTTTTGTGGATAACACGTCAACAACGCTCTCTTGAAAACTAGCCGCCACATCTTCAGGCTTTAATGTTTCATTTTTTTGCTTTGCATTGTGCAGCTTGTTGATAACTGCTGATTTCAACCCACTAAAACTGAAGTCATAGGATCCATCCTCAAGCCAGGCACGGGGGAAGTCTATATTCGCCTCTCCTTCCGCAGCCAATTTATCGATATGAGGACCGCCAGGATAAGGAAGCTTTAACGTTCGGGCTACTTTATCATACGCTTCCCCAGCAGCATCATCCCTCGTTTCACCAATCACTTCAAAGGTTCCATGCTCTTTCATTAAAATGAGTTCTGTATGTCCCCCTGAGACCACCAACGAAAGCAACGGGAACTCAAACTCTTTTTCCAACCGATTCGCATAAATGTGTCCGGCGATATGATGTACACCGACAAGCGGTTTCTGCTTGGCAAAGGCTAAAGCTTTGGCCGCATTCACCCCAACGAGTAATGCCCCAACTAAACCTGGCCCTTCCGTTACAGCAATTGTATCGATCCGGTCTAATTCAATATTTGATTCCGTGAATGCCTCTTCAAGCGTCAATGTAATCTGTTCAATATGGTGCCTTGAAGCAATCTCAGGTACAACGCCACCAAACCGTTTATGACTTTCAATTTGCGATGCAACGACATTCGCCACTAACTCGCACTCATTTTTCACAATCGCTACAGCCGTTTCATCACAACTCGTTTCAATCGCCAGTACGTATTGATCTTGACTCATTTTAATCCCACCCACATCACTAATGCATCCTCACCATTATCTGTATAATAATTTTTGCGTATACCTCCAGGAACCAGCCCAAACTTTCGGTACATGTGCTGGGCTGCCGTATTCGACACACGAACTTCCAAGCTCAACTGGATGGCACCCATCTCAATTGCTTCTTTAAATGACTGACGAAAAAGCTTCTCCCCATATCCCTGACCTCTATACTCAGGATGAATCGCGATATTTGTTACATGTGCTTCGTCAATAATTAACCACAGTCCACAATAACCAAAAATCGCGCCATTTTTTTCAATGACTAAATAGTGTGCATATGGATTCTCACCATTAACCTCATTTAGAAAAGTTTCCGCCGTCCAAGGAACAGCAAATGTTGCATGTTCCACCGCCATCACTTCCTCAATATCATCCGGCAGCATCTTTCGTATCTTTACCATTTTATTTCTTTCCCTGTTGCTCAAGCCACTTTGCCTCAGCTTCAGGTATCCTTAGATAATTAGGAACAAGGTCATGAATGTGTGCTGGCTCTTTTGTTGCACCAACTAAGGCAATTAAAGATGGCCGCGCATAGTGATAAGCTGCACTTGGGACAACTGCCATCTCTCCAAGCTTGTCTTTTACTAGCTCTTC
This sequence comes from Halobacillus amylolyticus, assembly GCF_022921115.1. Lineage (NCBI taxonomy): Bacteria > Bacillati > Bacillota > Bacilli > Caryophanales > Bacillaceae > Halobacillus > Halobacillus amylolyticus. Next base: position 2,206,065 of record NZ_CP095075.1, read on the forward strand.
AAAGACCAATATGTCTTGACTTAAAAATAAAACCGGCTCATCTATCCCCTTTAACTCGTCCAGCCAGTTTTCCATTAATATATTTGTCTCATCTCTTACTAACTTCATATTTGAATCATACAATCCCGTGTACACAAGCCCTCTCCTTGCATCAAAAAAAGGACATACGTAACCGCTAAACAACTCACCCTGTCTGGCCACAGCCTCAAGACTAGATACCCCGACGACAGGGATTTGGAGTGACCACGCCATCGTTTTAGCTGTCGTTATCCCAATTCGCACACCTGTGTAGGACCCCGGACCGTGAGCAACCGCGATCCGATCAAGATCTTCAGGTTTTGTAGCCGTTTCATTCATCAACTGCTCAATCGCAGGCATTAATCGTATCGAATGGTTTTTCTTTACATTCGTTACAAGCTCTCCCGTAACTGTACCGTCTTTTACTATCGCTACACCCATCACATAATTAGATGTATCTATCGCTAATACATTCATCTGACTATCTCCTCACAAATCTTTTGAAAATGTGGCGAATGGGCTTGCAGCTTCAACCTTCGTTCTGTTTCACTACAGTATTCGATGGTAATTTCCAGCCTCTCCTCTGGCAAATACTCACTAATGAACTGAGACCATTCAACAACGGTCACTCCATCGCCGTCAAAAAACTCTTCAAACCCTAAATCCTCATCACTATCCTCTAACCGATATACATCCAGATGATATAAAGGAATTCTTCCCATGTACTCCTTAATGATTGTAAATGTGGGGCTATTAACCGTACGCGTAACCCCAAGCCCTTTTGCAAGCCCCTTAGTAAAGGTAGTTTTTCCGGAACCGAGGTCTCCCTCTAAAGTCAGCACGTCCCCTGGTTTTAAGTACTCTGCCAGCTTTCCAGAAAAAAAGAGCGTCTCCTTTTCAGACTCTGTTTTCCATTCATAACTCTTCACCTTAATCACGACCTTCTTGCAAATGTGTGTAACCCGACTTTTTCAGCAGTGAAGTCTGTCCATTTTTAGACAAATAAACACGACCATCTTTCTCCTTAGACTCAGTTACATACCCTATTTTCGTTACAGTGATACCTGCACGTTCAGCAGCCTTTTGAACTGTGAACCACTCACTTTCGGAAACAGTCCCTAGTAACTCAAAGTCTTCTCCACCAGATAACATCCAGTCCTCATATTGCTCTGGAAAAAGGTCTGCTGCGGACCTATAATAAGGGATATCACTGAACACAATCTGTATATCCACACCTGATGCTTCAGCAATTTCATTTGACTCACTAGCAATTCCATCACTAACATCATTCAAAGCCACTCTGCCAATTGAATTCAAATACTTTGCAAAAATGACCCTTGGAGTTGGCAATCGATGTCTGTTTATAAGATATTCGTCATCTACGTTAGTAACAATACATTCGAAACCAGCTCTCGAAT